>NZ_JBRRDL010000019.1:0-78010 GCF_056759635.1 Stenotrophomonas sp. STEN056 | reverse complement strand
TTTCTCGGCCAAGGCCGCTCCTACAGGTGTCTGTTTGCTTTGTAGGAGCGGCCTTGGCCGCGAAGCCCATGCACTGCCCGGCGGTGTGTTGCCTGCAACGCGGTGATGCGGGATTGCGATTTCTCGTGTGACGGGACGCATCGCCAGCTTCGCGGCCAGGGCCGCTTCTACGGTTGCGTGTATGTGCTCAGGTGGGCAGTGATTGCCCGCCATCCACCGCCAGCACCTGCCCTGTGATCCAGCGTGCTGCCGGTGAACACAGGAACACCGCCGCACTGGCAACGTCGTCGGCATCGCCAAAGCCGCCAAAGGGAATGCGTGCACGGATCTGCGCGTAGAGTGCCGGATCTTCGCTGCGACGCCGGTCCCACAGGCCACCGGGGAATTCAATGGAACCGGGCGCGATGGCGTTGACGCGGATGCGCTCGCGCGCCAGTTCGGTGGCCAGTGCGGTCGTGTAGTAGTTCAACGCAGCCTTTGCGGCCGAGTAGGCAGTGGCGCGGGGTGTTGGCACCAGCGCGTTGATCGATGTGATGTTGAGGATGGCCGGCATCGCACTGTTGCGCAGGTAGGGCAGTACGGCGCGATTGGTGCGCACCGCTGCCATCAGGTCGATGTCAAAGCCTGCCTGCCAACTGGCGTCGTCATTGCCGTTGCCATAGCCGGAGGCATTGTTGATGACGATGTCGATGCCGCCCAGTGCCGCGGCGGCAGCCTCCACCCATTGCTGGATCTGCACGGGATCGGAAAGGTCGCATCGCTGCGTGTGCACGCTGCCGGCACCGGCTTCTTCCAGGGCAATACCGGCCTGCTGCAGCACATGCGCATCGCGCGCGCAGATGCCGACATGGGCATTGGCTTCTGCAAAGGCCTGGGCAATGGCCAGGCCGATGCCACGGCTGCCGCCGGCCACCAGTACGCGGGCATGGGCGAGGGTAGGGGAAGACATCAATGCAGCTCCAACCACGGACGATGCCGGCCATTATCCGCCGGCCGGCAGCGTTACTCCCAGGTGTTGGGGGCCGGGCCGCGTTCGGGGTGCTTCATGTGCACCACGCAGAAGCGATGCCCGGTGGGTGCTTCCATCACCCACCAGCGTTTGACGAAGCCAATGCGTTTTGCGCCCAGTGCTTCAAGCCGGCTGGCTTCGGCATCGATGTCGTCGGCTTCGATGTCCAGGTGCACGCGGGAAGCATGGCTCACGCGCTGTACTTCGACATGCAGGCCGGCGGGGGCGCCAATCAGCTCGGCGTACTGGGCACCATCGTCCTCGGTGTAGCCCGCCTCGGCGGCCAGGCCCAATGCGCGGCCCCAGAACGCAGCGGCATGGTCGCTGTCGGTGTCCTGGCAATCGATGATGAAACCGGCCAGACGGCTGCGGTGGCTCATGGCATTGCTCCTTGGGCGGGGCTTGCAGCTTATGCCTTGCCAGGGCGCGTTGCAGGTGCGGCCAAGCGCCATGCGGCGGCACACAACGTGCCGTAGACCAGCCATTCGGCCAGGCGCTGGAGCAAACCGCGCCATTCATGCAGCGGCGCCAGCCCCATCAGCACGAACAACAGCAGCCATAGGCCGGCCAGGGCGATCCACAGCATGCGGGTGGCGGGTTTGATCCGCGGTGTGGTGGCCAGCAGGACCAGCGCGAGCGTGGTGCCCAGATAGGTGAACACGCCAAGCAGGTTGTGCAGGGATTGCGACAGGCTGCCTTCCAGCGGGCAACCCAGGTCGCATGGCGCCAGTGCCGAGCCGACCCACGCCAGCGGCTCGCACAGCAGCAGCCAATAGCCGGCGCGACTGGCACCGGATACCGGCACGCGCGGTGCCATCACCCGGAGCAGCCATGCGGCCAGCAGCCCCACCGGAATGAAACCGGCCAGGCTGATCAGGCGCGCATGCGCGCTGCCGGTGGCGCCCAGTTCGCTGATGTACTGCGACATTGCCGTGTAGCCGGGCTTCAGTGCCGCGCCACCCCACAGCATGGCGGCGTACACCATTACGAACAGCACAATGAGCCGGCGTGGCATGTGCATCCGCTGTCAGTACGGTGTGGTGGACAGGAACAGTTCCACCTTGCCGCAGCGCGCGCAGGCGTACAGATCAAACTCCTCGCGTTGTACGAACAACTCCCCCAGGCTGCCGAGCAGGAACGGCATTGCCTGGGTGCCTTCGTGGAAGCGTCGGCGGCCGATGAATTCCATGGCTGCGCCCGGGCAACGCAGGCATTCCAACTGCCGGGGCGATTGCCGGGCAGGGCCGGCGTTTGCCGGTTCGGCGGTTTCAGGAGCGGGTGCGGAGCCATCCACAAACCTGCTGCAGCGCCAGCACTGACGCGCCTGACGGCCGTTGCGTCCACCACAGTGCGTACAGATCCAAGCGTCCATGGGCGTTTACCGAATCATGTTCGTGGTCAGCGGGCCCATCCTAGCGCCCGCGTTTGCGAAAGCGATGACAACGGTACGGCGCGGTGGCAGCGCCGGGTTGCGGCGGGTTCAGCCGATGGGCGGGGCGTGCAGTTCGGCGAACAGTACGTTCTGTGCCTTGCGGGCCATCGAGCGCGGCACGCTGGCCACGAAGTTGCCGCCGCTCAGGGCCATGTCGCCCTTGATGAACAAGCCGTTGATGCGCGTGTAGCTGCGGAAGGTATAGCGGCTGCCCTCGCGGCTGACTTCCAGGAACATCGGGGCGGTCAGGAAGCCCTTGCCCTTGCGATAGCGCTGGGTCTGGCCGGATTCGTTGTCCAGGTAATAGCCGTTGGCCTGCGCCCAGGCGGCTACCTTGCCCAGCACATTCTCCTCGCTGGTCAACGTGGTCTGGTCGAATGGCCGGCCGCTGTTTTTGGCCATCAGCGCCATGACGTTCAAGGCGCCCAGGCCGATCACCGCGCCGACCACCATCCCTGTCACCATTCCCATGCGTTGTGCCTTGTTGTGCCGTAAGGCACGCAAGCATGACAGCCAACGACTGCAACGGCGAGCGCACGCGGCCGCATCAGCCGTGATGGGTGATGCGGTCGACAAAAAAAGCCCGCATTGCTGCGGGCTCAAATGTTGCAGTAACACAGGGATGTCAGTTGACCAGGGCCAGGTCGTCGATCAGCGCGCGCAGGAAGCGGGCAGCTTCGCCGCCGGTGCAGGCGCGGTGATCGAAGGTGACCGACAGCGGGATGACCTTGTGCGTTTCCACGCCGCCCATCACCGGGGTGAGCTGGAAGCGGGCACGACCGGCAGCGACGATGGCCACGCACGGCGGTACCACCACCGGGGTGGCATAGCGGCCGGCGAACATGCCGAAGTTGGACAGGCTGATGGTGTAGCCGCTCAGTTCCGACGGCGCGATCGAACGGTCTTCGACCTGCTGGCGCAGGCGGTTGATGCCTTCGCGCACGCCGCGCGCATCAAGCATGTCGGCATTGCGCAACGCCGGCACGAACAGGCCGTCGTCGGTGTCCACGGCAATGCCGATGTCCACCTGCGCATGCAGGGTGCGGGTGAGGTTGTCACCGTCGAACCAGGCATTCATGGCCGGCACGGCCTGGCAGGCGCTGACGATGGCGCGGACCAGGCGCGAGGTCATGTCATTGCCCGGTGCCCAGGCGTGGATGTCGGCGTCATCACTCAGCGTGGTCGGCACGACCTTGCTGTGCGCATCGGCCATCACCCGCGCCATGTTGCGGCGCACGCCCTTCAGCGGTTCCGGCTGGCCCTTGGCAACCACGCCCGGAGGCGCGGTACGCATCGGCTTGCCAGCGGCGGACAGCGGGGTGCGGGTGGCTTCGACGCGTGCTGCGGGCGCCGGAGCGACCACGGCACGCGGCGCTGCTGCCGGCGCGGCGCCGACCTTTGCAGTGCCGGCTTCGGCCGCCTGCTTCACATCATTCATCGTCACCGCGCCTTCGGCGCCGGTGGCGCGCACGCGGGCCAGGTCCACGCCCAGCTTGCGTGCCATCGCACGCACCGCCGGCACGGCCTTGACGCCACCGACGGCCACGGCCTGCTCGGTGTGCACGGCATTGGAGCTGACCATCGCGCCGACCACGGTGCCTTCATCGGCGCGTTCGGCAGCGGCCGCTGCCGGAGCTGCGGCAGGAGCGGCCACAGGTGCGGCCGGTGCCGGTGCGCCGTGGTGATGGCCGGTGTCCTGGCCTTCGGCACGCTGCGGCAGGTTCGGGTCAAGCTCGAAGCTGGCCAGCACATGGCCGGTCACCACGATGTCCCCCGCGGCACCCGCCAGCTTCAGCACCTTGCCGGAGACCGGCGAGGGCACTTCCACCACGGCCTTGGCGGTTTCCATGGCCACCAGCGGTTCGTCGAGCTTGATCACATCGCCTTCCTTGACGAACCACTCCACGATGGTGGCGTCCGGCAGGCCTTCGCCCAGGTCGGGCAGGTTGAAATTCTTGGTCTGGCTCATGTGCAGTTCTCTTCCAGCAATTCAAGTTCGCGTGCCGGCAACCAGCCCTGCGCGCCGTCGGCGCGTTCGGACCACCACCAGCCACCATGTTCGTGATGCAGCCGCACCTGTTCGCCCCGGTCCACATCCAGTTCGCGAGCACTGTAATCGCGCAGCGCCTCGGCGCGGCCGTCATCCAGTGGTTGCAGCCAGGCCACGGGGGCCCAGCCGGCGCTGCCTTCGTCGGTTTTCACCCAGGCGAAGGCCGGCCATTCTTCGTCGCGCACGCCCAGTTCGACAATCTGGCCGGCGCGGAACTGCAGTGGATTGGGGTACTGGCTGCGGTGGCTGCCATGCAGGCGCGCCCGCATGTCAGCCCGCCGCTACCGCGCGCTTGGCCGCCGCCACAATCCGCTCCACGCTTGGCAGGTACTTCATCTCCAGGCGGAACAGCGGAATGTGGGTGTCGTAGCCGGTCACGCGCTCGACCGGCGAGAGCAGGTCGTACATGGATTCCTCGGCCAGGCGTGCGGCAATTTCGGCACCGAAACCCGCGGTCTTCGGTGCTTCCTGCACGATCACGCAGCGGCCGGTCTTGGCCACCGACTCGGCGATGGTGGCGAAATCCAGCGGGCGCAGCGTGGCCACGTCGATCACTTCGGCACTGATGCCTTCGCCGGCCAGCTTGTCGGCTGCTTCCAGTGCTTCCTTGACCTGTGCGCCCCAGGTGACCAGGGTCACGTCGGTGCCGTCACGCAGCACGAAGCACACGTCCAGCGGCAGTGCCTCGCCATCATTGGCGACCACTTCCTTGTACTGGCGATAGATGCGCTTGGGCTCCATGTAGATCACCGGATCCGGCTCGCGGATCGCGGCCAGCAGCAGGCCGTAGGCGCGCTGCGGGCTGGACGGCAGCACCACGCGCAGGCCCGGCACGTTGGTGAAGATGGCTTCGTTGGCCTCGCTGTGGTGCTCCGGTGCGCGGATACCACCGCCCCACGGCACGCGCAGCACCATCGGGCAATGCAGGCGGCCACGGGTACGGTTACGCAGGCGTGCGGCGTGGCAGATGATGTGGTCCACCATCGGGTAAACGAAGCCATCGAACTGGGCTTCGGCCACCGGCTTCATGCCCTGTGCGGCCAGGCCGACGGTGAGGCCGGCGATGGTGGTTTCGTCCAGCGGGGTATCCAGCACGCGCTGTGCACCGAACTGCTGCTGCAGGCCGGCGGTGGCGCGGAACACGCCGCCGTTGACGCCCACGTCTTCGCCCAGCACCAGCACCGAGGGGTCGTGTTCCATTTCCCAGGCCAGCGCCTGGGTGACGGCTTCGATGAGGGTGATCGGGGTGGCGGTCATCGGGTTGTCTCCGCTGTTGCTCGCCGCGCTGTGCGCGACGCCGTGATCGTGGCTGGCCGGGGTGACAGGGGTGTTGCGCTTGATGTCATCCATGGCGCTGCTCCAGGGCGATGGCGGCGGCGCGCTGGGCCAGCAGATCCGGCGGCGGGTCGGCGTAGAGGAAATCGAACATCGCCTCGACCGGCTGCACCGGGCAGTTGAGGTAGGCGTTGACCTCCTCGTCCACGCGGGTGCCGCATTCGGCGATCCAGTTCTTTTCTTCTTCCTCGCTCCACACGCCGGCGGCGGTGAGGTACTTGCGCAGGCGGATCAGCGGTTCCTTCAACCAGGCCGCCTTCACTTCGGCGTCGTCGCGGTAGCGGCGGGCGTCATCGGCGGTGGTGTGGTCTGACAGGCGATAGGTGAGGAATTCCAGCACCGTGCCGCCCTTGCCCGACAGCGCACGCTCACGTGCCTGTTCCATGGCCGCCAGCACGGCGATCAGGTCGTTGCCGTCCACCTGCAGGCAGAACAGGCCGCCGGCCAGGCCCTTCTGGGCCAGGGTTTCGGCGCCGGTCTGGGCCGAGCGCGGTACCGAAATGGCCCAGCCGTTGTTGACGATGCACATGATCAGCGGCAACTGGTAGGCGCCGGCCGAGTTCAGTGCGGCGTAGAAGTCGGTCTTGGAGCTGCCACCGTCGCCACAGACGGTCACTGCCACCTGCGGCATGCCGCGCAGCTTGAACGACAACGCCGAGCCGGCTGCGTGCAGGCACTGGGTGGAGATCGGCACGCAGATCGGGAAATCGCGGACCGCATCGCTGTCGCGGGCATAGTCGCTGCCACGCTCGTCGCCGCCCCAGTACATCAGCACGTCGCGCGGGCGCACGCCGCGCATGAACATGGCGCCGTACTCGCGGTAGCTGGGGGCGAACACGTCGCCGCTCTTCATGGCCGCGCCGATGCCGACGTGGGCCGCTTCGTGGCCCAGGCAGGAGGCGAAGGTGCCGAGCTTGCCGGTGCGCTGCAGCGCCACGGCCTTGGTGTCGAACACCCGGGTGGCCAGCATCTGCCGGAACATCGGCAGCAGCGCACGGGGGTCGCGCAGCGACTCGGGGAGGTCATTGCGTACCAGGGTGCCGTCGACATCCAGGTACTGCAGGTATTCGATTTGGAACTGGGCGGAAACCGTCATTGCAGCAACACCTTGAACAGATGGTTTCAAATGATAGGAATTGCACATGGTAAGGACTCAGTCCGAAAAAGCTGTCCTGCGGCGCAGCACGATTGACCGTGCAAGGACTGCGTTCGTTCCATGGGCTGTGCGTTGACCGAGCAAACACAACGTATTCAGTCGGCTGGCGCGGGGCCGGGGCATTGTCGCGCCGGTTGCCGATGCAAGTGTTCTGATTCCGTTTGCGCGGGCGAAGGGTACGCGGACCACCCGAGCGAGGGTGGGGGCTTCATCAAGGAGGGAAGCGCTGGGACTCTTCCCGTCCTCGTGCACCGCGCCGGGGGAGCGGGCAGATGCAGTTGGGGCAGGCAGGCTTTTCCCCCTCCCTTGCGCACAGCGCAGGGGAGGGGCGGGGAGGGGTGCTGTTGCTGCTGTGGTTGCTGTTTGCAGATGCGCATTCGGAGCCAACGTCAAAAGAACCCCTCCCCAGCCCTCCCCTTCACCTGCGGTGAAAGGGAGGGGGCAGGAGCGGCGAGTCATGCTCGGCAGGGGCGTCACCGGGAAGGCTGTGGCGGAACAAGGCTCCGCTCCGCCGCATCTGCACATTGATGCGGCCCCGAACCCACTGCGCACTCGGTTCCCGTGCCAGCCCCGCGCTGCGTTACGCTTTGCGCCCCGCGCAGATGGCAAGGCCGATGACCGTAGAGAAAAACCAGCGTGAGCTTGAAGCAGGCATACACACCGACCTGCAGGGCCGGCTCACCTATGGCGGCTACCTGCGCCTGGACCAGCTGCTGTCGGCCCAGCAGCCGCTGTCCAACCCGCCGCACCACGACGAGATGCTGTTCATCATCCAGCACCAGACCTCGGAGCTGTGGCTGAAGCTGCTGGCCCACGAGCTGCGCGCCGCGCGCGGCCATATGCAGCGCGACGAAGTCTGGCAGTGCCGCAAGGTGCTGGCCCGGGCCAAGCAGGTGCTGCGCCTGTTGACCGAACAATGGGCGGTGCTGGAAACCCTCACGCCCTCGGAGTACATGGGCTTCCGCGATGTGCTGGGGCCGTCCTCGGGCTTCCAGTCGCTGCAGTACCGCTATATCGAATTCCTGCTGGGCAACAAGAACGCCGACATGCTTGCCGTGTTCGCCTACGACCCGGAAGGGCAGGCACAGCTGCGCGAGGTGCTGGAAGCCCCCAGCTTGTATGAGGAGTTCCTGAGCTACCTGGCGCGCTTTGGCCATGCCATCCCGGCAACCTATGAAGACCACGACTGGACCCAGCCGCATGTCAGCGACGCGGCCCTGCGCACGGTGTTCGAGAACATCTACCAGGACACCGACCGTTACTGGCGCGAATACTCGCTGTGCGAGGACATGGTGGATCTGGAAACCCAGTTCCAGCTGTGGCGCTTCCGCCACATGCGCACGGTAATGCGGGTGATCGGCTTCAAGCGCGGCACCGGCGGTTCCAGTGGCGTGGGGTTCCTCAAGCAGGCGCTGGAGCTGACCTTCTTCCCGGAACTGTTCGAGGTACGCACCAGCATCCGCGCCGACGCCTGAGCCCGCCCCGCTGCGGTGGCGGCACCGCCGGTGGCCGGCCTGGGCCTGAAAATTCAACGCATTCAGTATGTTGCGACCGCAGCATGATGAGCCCGGCGCGGCACCGGCCGGGGCACGGCCGGTGTGGCTGCGGTGCAATGTGGATTTGACGTGAAGCCGACGCTTCGGTGATCCTCGCCCGTCGCGCCGGTTCCGGCCGATTTCTTTCGACGCAAATTATTCAGGGGACACCCGCATGAGCGCTGCCGCGCCGAATTCCGCAACAAACCCGGCGCCCGTGCCGGAGTTCACCAACCTGCTCGGCCATCCACGCCCGCTGTGGATGCTGTTCATGACCGAATTCTTCGAGCGGTTTGCCTTCTACGGCATCCGCTGGGCATTGACGCTGTACATCGTCGCCCAGTTCTCCGAGAGCCAGGCCGGTGCCAGCAAGCTCTACGGCGCCTACCTGGCGCTGGTGTACGCGGCAGCCCTGTTCGGCGGTTTCGTCGCCGACCGGATCATCGGCTACCAGCGTTCGATCCTGATCGGTGCGGCGGTGATGTCGCTGGGCCTGTTCCTGATCGCCATTCCCGACGACCAGGTATTCCGTATCGGTCTGGCCACGGTGATCGCGGGCAACGGCCTGTTCAAGCCGAACATCTCCAGCATGGTCGGGCAGCTGTACGGCATCAACGACTCGCGGCGTGATTCGGGCTTCACCATCTTCTACATGGGCATCAACGCCGGCGCGCTGATCGCCCCGGTGCTGACCGGCATCCTGGCCGAGAACGTGTTCGGCACCGAAGCCATGCCGGCCTACAAGTACGTGTTCATCGCCTCGGGCATCGGCATGCTGATCAGCCTGGTGTGGTTCTGGTTTGGTCGTCGCCAGCTCGGTGATGTCGGCAAGCCGCCGGCCGGTGGTGAGGGCATCGGCCGCACCATCGGTGTGTTGGTCGGTTCGCTGGTGGCCGTGCCGGTGGCCTATGCGCTGCTGTCCATCGACGCCGGCATCCTGGGCTGGATCCTGGGCGCGCTGTTCACCGCGCTGTGCGTGATGATCCTGGTCGAGGGCATCCGCGAGGGCAAGGTGGCCCGTGACCGTGCCATCGCCATGTTGATCATCTTCGTGTTCAACGTGCTGTTCTTCATGTTCTTCGAGCAGGCGGGCAGCTCGTTCAACTTCCTGGCGCAGAACATCGTCAACCGCGACCTGGGCGGCTGGACCTTCCCGATCGGCTGGTTCCAGTCGGTCAACTCGGTGGCCATCCTGGCCCTCGGCCCGATATTCGTGTGGCTGTGGACCGCGCTGGGCAAGGCCAACCCGTCGATCCCGCGCAAGTTCGGCCTGGGCCTGATCTTCAACGGCCTGGCCTTCCTGCTGCTGATGTACGCGCTGTCCTCGCTGGTCGACGGCGCCGGCAAGATCCCGTTCTGGACCTTGTTCATGGTCTACGTGATCCAGACCGTCGGTGAGCTGTGCTTGTCGCCGATCGGCCTGTCGATGACCACCAAGCTGGCACCGCTGAAGGTCGTCGGCCTGGCAATGGGCGGCTGGTTCCTGTCCACTGCCATAGGCAACAACCTGTCCGGCATCTTTGCCGCCGTGGTCAGCGGTGAGAGCGGCATGACGGTGGAATCGGCCCTGAAGGGCTACACCTTCGGCTTCTGGTCGCTGCTGGGTGCAGGCGTGTTGCTGTTCCTGATCGCCCCGCTGGTGCAGAAGCTGATGCACGGCGTGAAGTGAGGAAACAACGATGAAGCTCCTGTTCGGCGTGATCCCCGTGTTGCTCACCGTGGCACTGGCCGGCTGCAACCCGCCGCCGGCACCGGCACCGGAAAAGGTGCAGCCACTGGACACGTCCGAGCAGAAGGCGCCGGTGGCTGACACCAGCCAGCCGGTGGCCTCGGGCAATACCCCCACTGCGGCGGATATCGCCGCGGTGGCGGCGCTCAACGCGCAGTTCGACCCGGCCCGTGACCCGGCCGCCGACCTGGAAACGGCCAAGGTCGAGGCCCAGCGCGGCGGCAAGCGGATCATGTTGGATGTGGGTGGCGAGTGGTGCTCGTGGTGCCACCTGTTGGATGCCTTCATGGAAGGCGACTCGGAAATCCGCCGCTTCCGCGATGCCAACTACGTATGGATGAAGGTCAACTACAGCGAGGACAACGAGAACACCGCGTTCCTGTCCGGCTTCCCCGAGATCAAGGGCTACCCGCACCTGTTCGTGCTCGATGGCGAAGGCCGGCTGCTGCACTCGCAGTTCACCGCCGAGCTGGAGAAGGGCAAGGGCTATGACCGTGCCAGGTTCTTTGCCTTCCTCAAGGAATGGGCACCGCCGGCGGAGTAAGCCGGCCATGCTGCAACCAGTGACGGCGCCCACGGGCGCCGTTGTTGTTGGTGGTGTTTGCTTTGCTCCCTCCCTTGCGCAAAGCGCAGGGGAGGGTTGGGGAGGGGTCTCTTCAGCTTTGCTTTCCCTGCTTGGCGCAGTGCGTCTGTGTGCCTCGTGCCGATCCCATTCCTCGCCGCATCCCATTCTTTTCGCAGGAGTAAGGAGTGAAGCGTCGGATCGCCAAACCTTTATTTCCACGTCGCGCGGCCGCTAACGGATCAACCTCTTTTGTCCGGCAGCTTGCCGCCACCGCCCATGCAGCCTGTTGCCAGTACCGCATCCAGCACCGCCGCAGCCCCCGTGCCGCAACCGGCTGGGGCCATGTTGCCCACGGTGGAGGAACTGTTGGACGATAGCCCGGCAGCAGATGAGGTGCCGCCACCGTCGCGCCTGCCGCAGGCAGCGGTGCCGCCGAACATCATGTTGCAGGCGGCGGTGACGCGGTTGGTGGAGCAGAAGGAGCAGGTCGATCAGTTGGCCCGCAACGGGCTGCTGGCCGGGTTGCTGCCGTCGGAATGGAGCACGTCGCCCGGCAATGAACTGCGCGCCTTCGTTGCCTCGGTGGTGCCGTTTGCCTCGGACAGTGCGCGCGGTGAAACCATCGCGGCGCGGGTGCCGCTCAAGTTCCTGTTGGGCCATTCGCAACGCTGGGGCAAGCGGGATGTTGCCGAGCCGAAATCCCTGGCGGCGTATCTGGGCAGCGATGACCGCTCGGTTCCGGGCAATGCCGACCTGGCCGAAGTGATGCTGCTGTCGCCGCTGGGGCTGGCGTGGGCGCACGCCGGGCGCGGGCGGGTCGGTTTCCTGCGGGCGATGGGCGTGGAGAGCCTGGCCGCGCGCGTCACCGCGTTGCCGTATCCGGCGGCGGAGCAGTTGGCTTTGTATATGGCGGAGTGCGATGGCACAACGCAGGTGTGGTGCGTGCTGGACAAGCGCAGGCTGCGCACCGTGCCGGTACCGTCACTGACCGTGCCGCTGCTGACCGCTTATGGCGTTGCTGCGCCAGAGCCTTGGCCTTCCAATTGGCCTGATCCGGCCGAAGTTGGCGTCGAGCTGGCGCGTGCTCGCAGTGGCAAGGCCATCGTCGAGGTGGATCTGGTCAAACTTGTGGACAAAATCAGGCGTGACCTGGCGGGTGAGAGCTGGAGCGCCGCAAGCCTGATGCAACTGCACACCTGGGTGCCGCGCTGGCGCTTTTTCCTCACCTCGTTCATCGGCCTGCCCGCCGCCTTGCTGCTGATCGCGGCGCTGGCGCTGCCTGGCCGCGTTGAAGCCGCGGCGGTTGCGGCGGCGCTGGGCTTTGCCGGTGGCGCCATTGCCGCGCTGGCCGCGCCGTGGATCCATGCGCGACGCAAGCACCTGAGCTGAGCGGCAATGCGGTAGCGCAGGTCCATGCCCGGCCAACGTTTCAGCGGGACGGTTGCTGCGGCGTGAGGCCGCGTGCCGTGTGCGCTGTTGCCGCCCGGCTCAGCCTTCGGCCATGCGTGACAGACCGGCTTCGGCCAGGCGCGTGATCAAACGCTCCAGCACCTGCTCTTCTTCCTCGGTCAGCACCGACATCAGGCGGCGGTCCATCTCAATGACCATCGGCGCGATGGTCTCGTAGACCTCGAACCCCGCCGCCGACAGCGCCAGCACCGAGCGACGACGGTCGTCCCCATGCGTCTCGCGCTTGATGAAACCACGCTCCAGCAGGCGTGCCACGGCGCGGCTGACGGCCACCTTGTCCATCGCCGTGCGCTCGGATACTTCGCTGGCCGAAGAGCCCGGATACAGCGCCAGGATGGTGATCACGCGCCACTCGGGAATGGCCAGGCCGTAGCGTTCGCCGTACAGCCGGGCGATGTTGCCGCTGACCCGGTTGGACAGCACGCTGATGCGGTAGGGCAGGAACTGCTCCAGATCCAACAGGACATTTGAGGCCCGGATGCTGGTGGACTTGCTGTAGTCGGAAGAACTCATGCTGCAGTGCACCTTGATGGTGGTTTCATGTGAAACTATAACCTTCGACACTGATCCGCAATATCGTGCGGATCTCCCTGTTTTCCTGTCGCCGCTGTTGGGCGGCGGTCACGCTCCGGAGGCAACCCATGAACACCCAAACCCACGCTGCAACCCACGCGCCCAACCTGGGCATGCAGGTCACCACCTTTGAAAACCCGATGGGTATCGATGGTTTCGAGTTCGTCGAGTTCGCAGCGCCGGCTGGTCAGGCAGACCAGCTGCACGCGTACTTCCGGAACATGGGGTTCACGGCCGTGCTCCGCCACCGGCAGCGTGCTATTACCGTCTACCGTCAAGGCGGCGTCAACTTTCTTGTCAATGAGGAGCCGGACTCCTTCGCCGCCGACTTCGCCGCCAAGCACGGCCCCTGCGCCTGCGGCTTCGCCATCCGCTTCCAGAAGCCTGCCGCCGACGTGCTGGCCGCCGCGCTGGGCAACGGTGCCGAGGAAGTGACCCTGCTGGCTGACACGCGCGCGGTGCCGGCGCCGGTGATCAAGGGCATCGGCGATTGCATGCTGTACCTGGTGGACCGCTATGGCAGCAACGGCAGCATCTACGACACCGACTACGTGCCGGTGGAAGGTGCCGACCAGAATCCGAAGGGCTTTGGCCTGACCTTCATCGACCACCTGACCCACAACCTGTACCTGGGCAACATGCAGCAGTGGTCGGATTACTACGAGCGCCTGTTCAACTTCCGCGAGATCCGCTACTTCGACATCAAGGGTGCCAAGACCGGCCTGGTGTCCAAGGCGATGACCGCGCCGGACGGCATCGTGCGCATCCCGCTCAACGAATCGTCCGACCCGAAGAGCCAGATCAACGAATACCTGGACGCCTACAAGGGCGAGGGCATCCAGCACATCGCCTGCTTCACCGACAACATCTACGACACCGTCGAGGCGATGCGCGCGCAGGGAGTTGATTTCCTGGATACGCCGGACACCTACTTCGACGTGGTCGACCTGCGCATTCCGAACAACGGCGAAGACGTGGAACGCCTGCGCAGGAACAAGATCCTGATCGACGCCGACCCGGAAACCAAGCAGCGCAAGCTGCTGCAGATTTTCACCAAGAACTGCATCGGCCCGATCTTCTTTGAGATCATCCAGCGCAAGGGCAATGAAGGTTTTGGCGAAGGCAACTTCCAGGCCTTGTTCGAAAGCATCGAGCGCGACCAGATGAGCCGTGGTGTGCTGTAAGGCTTCTGCTTGAAGCCCTTGCCTGAGCCCCTCTCCCGCCTGCGGGAGAGGGGTTGGGGTGAGGGCAAGCCCTGGCAGTTGCTGTTGATTTCCGCGGCAACCGGATCAGCCTGTTGCTTTAGGATCACGTCAAACGCTTCCCCTCACCCCAACCCCTCTCCCGCGCGGGAGAGGGGCTCACAAGCAACATCACAGGCAGGTTCGCGATGGTCAGCAACGGTTATCAATCCGGCTTCGGCAACGAGTTCGCCACCGAGGCGGTGCCCGGCACGTTGCCGGTGGGGCGCAACTCGCCGCAGCGTGTGGCGCATGGGCTGTATGCCGAGCAGTTGACCGGCAGTGCGTTCACCGCGCCGCGCGGCAGCAACCGCCGCAGCTGGTTGTATCGCATCCGCCCGGCGGTGATGCACGGTGAGTTCACCCCGTTCGCGCAGCCCAACCTGCATGGTGAGTTCAGCCACGCGGCGGTGTCACCCAACCAGTTGCGCTGGGATCCATTGCCGCTGCCAAGCGCACCCACCGACTTCATCGAAGGCCTGTACACGATGGGCGGCAATGGCGCGCCCGAGGCACATACCGGCGCCGGCATCCACATGTATGCGGCCAATGCCGACATGCGCGGCCGCTACTTCTACAACGCCGATGGCGAGTTGCTGATCGTGCCGCAACTGGGCCGCCTGCGCCTGCGCACCGAGATGGGCGTGATCGATATCGAGCCGCAGCAGATCGCGGTGATTCCACGCGGTGTGCGCTTTGCCGTTGAGCTGCCGGATGGGCAGGCGCGGGGTTATGTCTGCGAGAACTTCGGCGCATTGCTCAAGCTGCCCGACCTCGGCCCGATCGGCAGCAATGGCCTGGCCAATCCGCGTGACTTTGAAACGCCGGTCGCCGCCTACGAAAACCTCGAAGGCCAGTTTGAACTCATCGCCAAGTTCCACGGCCGCCTGTGGCGTGCGGACATCAACCATTCGCCGCTGGACGTGGTCGGCTGGCACGGCAACTACGCGCCGTACCGCTATGACCTGCGCCGCTTCAACACCATTGGTTCGATCAGCTACGACCACCCGGATCCGTCGATCTTCCTGGTGCTGCATTCGGCCAGCGACACGCCCGGCACCAGCAACATGGATTTCGTGATCTTCCCGCCGCGTTGGCTGGTGGCGCAGAACACCTTCCGCCCGCCGTGGTTCCACCGCAACATCGCCAGCGAGTTCATGGGCCTGATCCACGGCGCCTACGACGCCAAGGCCGAAGGCTTCGTGCCGGGCGGTGCATCGATGCATAACTGCATGAGTGGCCATGGCCCGGATGCGGCGACGTTCGACAAGGCATCCAATGCCGACCTGTCCAAGCCGGACGTGATCACCGAAACCATGGCCTTCATGTTCGAAACGCGCGGTGTCATCTGCCCCAGCGAGCAGGCCATTGCCGCCGCGCATCGCCAGCGTGGCTACCAGGCATGCTGGAGTGGCCTGCGCGACAACTTCACCCCGCCGAAGGACTGAAGCCGCGCGGCGCCAATCATGCCGCGCAGACCGTATCCGGCTCGTAGGCTGGGATGAAAATTCCAACTGCAGCCGATTGTAGGAGCGACCTTGGCCGCGAAGCCGGCCCTGCATCCGTTACCGACCGCCCGTCGTGAAGCATTCGTAGATGGCGACCTTTCGTTGAACGGAAGCGCCATCTGCTTCGCGGCCAAGGCCGCTCCTACCGCTATGGGCCGTAGGCTGGGGCGAAATCCCATCAACACGACTGCCTACGTCGGCTGCGCCACGTTCTCATCCATTGCTGCCAGATGCGTTTCGGGCACGACTTCCTGCAACCGCGCACGCACGCGCTGCGCGTAGCCGTCGGAGGTGATGGCCGGCAGGTGCGCCAATGCCAGCTGCAAGGCGTTGAGGGTGTCCTCTTCCTCGCGCGTGGCCTGCAGCACCTTGTGCAACTGCGCGGCAGTCGGGTTGCGCTGCAGCGCCAGGATGTCCAGCAGATAGATGCGCGCGGCCACCATGGACCGTCGCCGCTCCACTGCCAGGGCGGGCGTAGGCGCAGGCGAGGCTGCGGCTGCAGGCACCGCGGCGGGGACAGCAGGCGCGTCCGAAGCATCCAGATATCCGCTGCGCTGCAGTTCGGTGATCAGCGCCGGGGCATCGCTGCCCAGCAACATGCTCAGTTCGGCCAGGCTGCGCTTGCCGTCGCACAGGATCAGCGCACGACGCTGGCGCAGATCCAGCGGGGCCCGGTGGGCCTGCAGTACGGTATGGGCGAGTTCGGTCTTGCGCGGGTGCATGATCGGGCGAGGCGACAGCGCGGGGGCCCCAGCCTGCAGCGCCCAGGTGAAAGTTCGATGACAGCTCGCACGGCGACAACCCGCTTGTGGTTAGACTCGGCCCCGGTTTCCTTCTGGAGTGGCCGCATGACCCGCATCGCCTTGTCCTTGGCCGTCTTTGTCCTCGCGCTGGCGGCCTGCAACCGCACCCCAGCGCCTGCCACGTCGCCGCAGGAGGCAACGGCCGGCCCACAGGCGGGTTCGGCACCTGCACCGGCTGCCGGCGCGGTAGCGGCAAGCGACGCAGATTGGCAGGGCTATGGCCCGGCGCAGCTGGGCGTGGATGCCGAGCAGCTGGCCACCGCGTGGGGCGCGGAACTGCAGGGCGATGCCGCGGCCGATGGCGGTTGCTACTACCTGCAACCGGCCGGGCAGGGCGAGGGCGGTGTGGCCTTCATGATCGAATCGGGGCAATTCGTCCGTTACGACCTGCGCAGCGCTGCGGTGGCCGCCCCGGGCGGCGGCAGGGTCGGGCTGGATCTGGCGCAGCTGCAGGCGTTGTACCCGCAGGCCCAGGCGCCGCAGCCGCACAAGTACGTGGAAGGCGGCCAGGTGCTGCGCGTACCGGCCGCCGATGGCAGCCAGGGGGCATTGGTGTTCGAGCTGGCAGCCGACGGCAAGGCGACCGCCTGGCGGGTGGGGCTGCCGCCGCAGGTGGACTATGTCGAAGGCTGTGGCTGATACGCTTTGCCAGACCAATTCACTGGCGCGGTGTGCTCATGACACCCGCGCGACCGTCGCCGGGAGAGACGTGTGATGTTTGAAGCCATCGTGTGGTTCGTACTGGGGCTGGTGCTGCTGGCACTCGGCGGCGATTCCATCGTCAAGGCCGCCTCGGGGTTGGCCCAGCGATTCGGCGCGTCGCCGTTTGTCGCCGGCTTGTTGCTGGTGGCGTTCGGCACCTCGTTGCCGGAGCTGGTGGTCAACGCGCGCGCGTTCGCGGTGGGTGCGCAGGAACTGGCGCTGGGCAATGCGGTGGGCAGCAACATTGTCAACGTCGGCCTGACCCTGGCGCTGGCCGCATTGGCCTACCCGCTGGTGGTGCGCACGCGCCTGCTGTCGCCGCTGCTGGTGCTGCTGGCGGTGGCGACGCTGGCGTTGATCGTGTTCGGGCTGGATGGCGCCATCAGCCGTATCGAAGGCATCGTGTTGCTGCTGGGCTTCGTGGCGGTGTTGGCGTTCGTGCTGGCGCGGGCGCGCCGCGAGCCGGTTGAGTTGCAGGAGAGCATTGCCAACTACGCCACCACCCGCACCGTGCTTGGCCTGAACATCATCCGCGTGGTCATTGCCGCCGTGGTGCTGTACTACGGCGCGCGCTGGGTGGTGCAGGCCGCGCCGGTGATTGGCGCCGGCTGGGGCATGTCGCCGCTGCTGGCCGGCCTGTTGCCGGTAGCCATCGGCACTGCCCTGCCGGAAGTGGCCGCCGCAATTGCCGCCGCACGTCGCGGCCAGGGCGACATGGTGGTGGGCCATGTCATCGGTTCCAGCCTGTTCAACATTCTGGTGGTGATCGGCGGCATGGCCGCACTGCGGCCGATGCCGTTGCCGGCCTCGTTCGTGCGGCTGGAACTGCCGGCAGCCATCGTGTTCGTGCTGATGCTGTACCCGATGCTGCGTGGCGACCTGAAGATCACCCGCGGCGAAGGCGGGGTGTTGTTGGTCGCGTTCCTGGCGTGGGTGGGGCTGGAGCTGGCGCTGCTGTATTGAATGCAGCGGGGCCGTCTTCACTCGGGAGCGGCGTAGACCGTAAGGCAGGCTGCAGGCTTTGCAGCCTCGGATCATTCGGGACATGGCCATGCGAGCACGGTTCGTTACAGCCCTTCTCTTGTTGCTGATGTGCTTTCAGGCCCCCGGTTCTGCGCAGACTGTCGGGGACATTGAAGCCTGGGAGCAGCTGGGGCGCAGGGAGCTTGCTGCCTTGCCGGCCGTGGTGCGCGCTTATGCCAACGCGACGGGTTGCGCCGTGTTGTTCGATCCAAGGAACGTCGTGCGCTGGGATGGCGAGCCGCGGGAAGTTCGTTATCTGGCACTCGTTTCAATGGATGTCGGCTGTGCCGGTGGCAGCAGGAGCTGGCGCTCTGTATTCATCGCCGTGACAGAGGGGGCTTCCAGAAGGCTGTTCGTTGCCCCGGAGTTTTCCGGGGAAACACCCCTGGAGTTTCCCCAGGCCATGGATTCACTGGTGAATACGGAAGATGGTGTGCGCTTCACGGGAAGGGCTTGGCAGCCCGGTGATACGGACAACCGGCCTTCGTCAGATGTTGGGGGAAGGGTGATCTGGTCGGGAAGTGGCTGGACCTCCCGATAGTCCGCGAACCAGCGGTCGGATCAATGCTGCGTAGCTGCCCATGGCTTGGGCCAGGCTGCGCCCCTTGCCGGAATCCGGCGCCACCATCACGGCTGCGGTGCGTCAGCCTGGTCTGATTTGCCTTTCGGCGGCTCCGGGCGGCTTTCCATCATCAGCGACAGCGCGGCCTTGGCCATCAGGTGGGCGCTGATCGGCGCGGTGATGAACAGGAACACGGTGATCAGCAGCTCGCGTGGCTGCGGGTCCGCGCCCAGGAAGATGTGGTACGCCACCGAACACGCCAGCACGCAGCCCACGCCCAGCGTGCTGGCCTTGGTTGGTGCATGCAGGCGCTTGAAGAAATCGGAAAAGCGCACCAGCCCCAGTGCACCCACCAGGATGAAGAAGGTGCCGAAGGCGAGCAGCGCCGACAGCGCGATCTGCAGGAAAGTAATCATTCGACGATGTCCCGGCGCAGCACATATTTGCTCAGCACCACGGTGCTGCCGAAGCCGAGCATGGCGATCACCAGCGCGGCCTCGAAGTAGATGGCCGAATCCAGATACAGGCCAAACAGCATCAGCTCGGCAATGGCGGTGACCGACAGCGTGTCCAGCGCGAGGATGCGGTCGGGCACGGTCGGGCCACGCAGCAGGCGCCACAGCGACAGCAGCATCGCCACACCGACCACATGCATGCACACCACGACGGTGGTTCCAAAAATCGCGTATCCGTTCACGGGAAGATCTCCATCAGCGGCGCTTCGTAACGCGCCTTGATTTCGGCAATCAGGTTGTCGGCATTCTCAAGATGCAGCACATGCACCAGCAGGTGGCGGCGGTCCTCGGACAGCGCGGCCGACACCGTGCCCGGGGTCAGGGTGATGAAGCTGGTCAGCGCGGCGATGCCGTGGATGTTGTCGATGTCCAGCGGCACCCAGATGAAACCGGGCTTGAGGCGCCGCTCCGGGCCGAGTACCTGCATGGCCACGCGGATGTTGGACACCAGGATGTCCCACAGCACCACGAACAGCAGTTTCGGAACCGGCCGCAAGGAGCCCAGGCGCGCGAATTCGCGGTCCAGGCGGGTGGCGAACAACGGAATCACCAGGCCCAGCAGCAAGCCCAGCACGAACTGGCCCAGGTCGAAGCTGGAGGACATCACCATCCAGAACGCGACCACGGTGATCGACAGCGCCGGCGACGGGAACAACCTGCGCAGCAATGGACGGCGCGTGCTCATGGCTGCCTCACCTGCGGCGCGGTGCCGCGTATGTCATTGACGTACTGCGACGGTGTCAGCAGCTGCGCGGCGATGGCGTCGGTCTGTCGCATCAGCGGTGCGGCGAATACCGTCATCGCCACCACATAGGCCAGCAACAGGCTGGCCGCGGCAGTTTCAAACGGGCGCGCGGGTGCTTCGGCGGTGGTTTCCGGCTCCGGTGGCGCATCCTCGTCGCCGGGCACGTGCCAGAACAGGCGGATGCCGGTGCGGGTCAGGCCCATGATCACCAGCAGGCTGCTGCCCAG
Source organism: Stenotrophomonas sp. STEN056 (assembly GCF_056759635.1). Taxonomy (NCBI): domain Bacteria; kingdom Pseudomonadati; phylum Pseudomonadota; class Gammaproteobacteria; order Lysobacterales; family Lysobacteraceae; genus Stenotrophomonas; species Stenotrophomonas sp. STEN056. The sequence continues at coordinate 57,830 of NZ_JBRRDL010000019.1, read as the reverse complement.
CACCGCGGCCCAGACCACGCCGGTATGCGCATCGGGTACCGCCGACAACAGCGCCACCTTGGCCAGGAAACCGGCCAGTGGCGGCAACCCGGCCACGGCCACGGCCGACACCAGGAACAGCAGGCCCGGCACGGTCTTGCCCGGCAGCACGGTCAGCTCGCCTTCGCGGCGCTCCCCGGCGCGGATGCGGCGGCGGCGGATCAGGTCGGCAACCAGGAACATTGCCGCGGCGGTAAAGGTGCTGTGCGGCAGGTAGAACAAGCCGGCAGAAATGGTGCCGGCGTTGCCCAGTGCGAAGGCGATGAACAGTGTCGCTGCCGAGACCACCACCAGGTAGGCCACCAGCACGCTCATGCGCGTGGCGGCCAAGGCGCCCAGTGCCGCGACGACCAGCGTGGCGACGCCGGCCCACAGCAGCCAGTCGCTGCCGTAACCGGCCATCGCGCCGGCACCGTCGCCGAACCACAGCGTGCTCACCCGCAGCACGGCGTACAGGCCAACCTTGGTCATGATCACGAACAGCGCCGCCACGGCAGCCGGTGCACGTGCATAGGATTCGGGCAGCCACAGGTACAGTGGCAGCAGCGCGGCCTTGGAGCAGAACACCAGCAACAACAGGCCCAGCGCGGCCTTGGCCAGCTTCAGGTGCGACGGCGGCAGCTCGGCGATGCGCTGGCTGATCTCGGCCATGTTCAACGAGCCGAGCGTGCCGTACAGCATGCCCAGCGCGATCAGGAACAGCGTCGAGGCGGCGATGTTGAACACCACGTAATGCAGGCCGATGCGCATGCGCAGGCCGCGGCCGCCAGACAACAGCAGGCCGTAGGACGCGATCAGCAGCACTTCAAAGAACACGAACAGGTTGAAGATGTCGCCGGTCAGGAACGCGCCGTTGAGGCCGACCAACTGGAACTGGAACAGCGCATGGAAATGCGGCGCGCGGCGGTCCCAGCCGGTACAGGCGTACAACAGGCAGGCGATGGCCAGCAGCGTCGTGGTGCCAAGCATCCAGCCGGCCAGGCGGTCGGCCACCAGCGCAATGCCCAGGCGCGCCGGCCAGTCGCCGAGCAGGTAGGCGGAAATCTGGCCATCACTGGTCTGCGCGAACAACAGCGCCACCGCCACCGACAGCGCGGCCATGCTCAACCACGCCACGCTGCGCTGCACCTTGGGCCCGTAGCGGCGGTGTTCGATGAACAGTGACAGCGAGGCGCCGAGCAGCGGAATGAGGATCGGCAGGATCACCAGGTGATTCATGCGCCAGCTCCCGGCGTTGCTTGGGCATCCGGCGCCGGGGTTGCCGGCTCGGGCTCATGCGCATCGACATGGTCGCTGTGGTTGTCGCTGCGGCTGCGCATGGCCAGCACGATGCTTACTGCGGTCATCGCAAAGGCGATGACGATGGCGGTCAACACCAGCGCCTGCGGCAGGGGGTCGGTGTAGTGCGCCAGGCTGGCGGCCACGCCGTCCTTGAGCACCGGCGCCTTGCCGATGACCGGGCGCCCGGCGCTGAAGATCAGCAGGTTGGTGGCGTAGGACAGGAACGTCATGCCGAGGATCACATCGAAGCTGCGCGCGCGCAGAACCAGATAGATGCCGATGCCTGCCAGTACGCCGATGGCGCTTGCCAGTGCCAGTTCCATCAGTGCATCTCCCCGGTGCGTGCCGAACGGCGGTGGATATCGATTTCGCCGTGGCGGGCGTTGCGGGTGCGCGAGGGCTTGATCGTGCCCATCATCGACAGGATCAGCATCACCCCGCCAAACACCACCAGGTACACGCCGGTATCAAAGCCAATGGCGCTGGCCAGCGGCACGGTGCCGATCAACGGCAGGTGCAGGTCGAGGTGGCCGCTGGTCAGGAACGGCACGCCGAAGATCAGCGACGCTGCACCGCTGAGCAGGGCGATCAACAGGCCCAGGCCGATGCAGCGGATGTAGTCGAAACCGAAGCGTGACTCGACCGACGCGGTGCCCTGGATCACGTACTGGATCAGCAGCGGCACCGCCAGCACCAAGCCGGCGACAAAGCCGCCGCCGGGCGCGTTGTGGCCGCGCAGGAACAGGAAGATGGAGACGGTCAGCGTCAGCGGGAACATGATCTGCGCCAGGTCAGCCGGCACCGGCAGCTTGATCGGCGGGCCGGGCATGATCTGCTCCGGCGCCATCCGCGAGCGGCGCAGCAGCGCGTGCACCACCAGCGCGGCGATGCCGAACACGGTGATCTCACCAAACGTATCGAAGCCACGGAAATCGACCAGGATCACGTTCACCACGTTGTGCCCGTACGCTTCGGGCAGCGAGCGCACCAGCAACTCACCGGCCATGGTATTGGGCGGCAGGGTCATCAACGAGTAGGCCAATGCGGCCAGGCCGCCACCGGCAACGATGGCGATCAGCGCATCGCGGCGCTTGCGCCAGCGCGAATGCTCCGGCGGCGACTGCGCGGGCAGGTAGTTCATGGCCAGCAGCATCAATGCCAGCGTCACCATCTCCACCATCAACTGGGTCAGGGCCAGATCCGGCGCCGACAGGAACACGAACGTCAGCGCCACCATCAGCCCGGTGCCGCCCATCACGATCACCGCCAGCAGGCGTTGCCGGAACAGGAACAGCCCGGCAAACGCGCAGGCCAGCATCACCAGCCACAGGGTCCAGCCCAGCAGCGGAATCGGCTGCGGCGCCGGCCACGCCGGCATGGCCGGGTTGGCGATGAACGGCGCGGCGGCCACGATCACCGCCACCAGCACCAGTGCCATCAGCATGCGCTGCATGCTGCCGTTGGCCACGGCATTGGTGAGGCGGTGGGCAACGCCGAACAGCAGATCCAGGCAGCGGTGGAACAGGTGCTTGCCCACTGGCCGGTTACGCACGGCATACAAGTCCATGAAGCGGCGCAGGCCGAAATACAGCACGATGCCGCCGATCACGCCAACGGCGCTCATCGCCAGCGGCAGGTTGAACCCGTGCCACACCGCCAGGCTGTAGGCAGGCATTGCTGCCCCCAGGATGGAGCTGGCCGCGGCATGCAGCACCGGGGCGATGGTCAGCGCCGGGGCGATGCCGACCGCCAGGCAGATCACCACCAGCACTTCCACCGGCACCTTCATCCAGCGCGGCGGCTCATGCGGCACCACGTCCAGGTCCACCGGGCCCTTGCCGAAGAATGTGTCGTGGACGAAGCGCAGGCTGTAGGCCACGCCGAGGATGCCGGCCAGTAGTGCGGCAACGCTGATCGCCGAGCGCATCCAATCCGGGCCGCCGGTGGCCAGTGCTTCGGCGAACAGCATTTCCTTGGACAGGAAGCCATTGAGCAGCGGAATGCCGGCCATCGCCAGCGAGGCGACGATGGCCAGCGTGCTGGTGATCGGCATCAGCCGGCGCAGGCCGCCAAGCCGGCGCATGTCACGGGTGCCGGTCTCGTGGTCGATGATGCCGGCGGCCATGAACAACGAGGCCTTGAAGGTGGCGTGGTTGAGGATATGGAACACGCCGGCCACCACCGCCATCGGCGTGGACAGGCCAAACAGCAGCGTGATCAAGCCCAGGTGCGAGATGGTCGAATACGCCAGCAAACCCTTGAGGTCGTGCTGGAAGATCGCATTCCAGGCGCCGATCAACAGCGTGATCGCACCAATGCCGCTGACCACGTAGAAGAACAGCTCGGTGCCGGCCAGTGCCGGGTGCAGGCGTGCCAGCAGGAACACGCCGGCCTTCACCATCGTGGCCGAGTGCAGGTAGGCCGACACCGGCGTCGGCGCGGCCATCGCATGCGGCAACCAGAAGTGGAACGGGAACTGCGCGCTCTTGGTGAAGATGCCGGCCAGCACCAGCAGCAGCGCCCACGGATACAGCGCACTGGCGCGGATCAGATCACCCGAGGCCAGCACCACATCCAGGTCGAAGCTGCCGACGATGCGGCCGATCAACAACACGCCGGCCAGCAGTGCCAAGCCGCCGCCGCCAGTGACGATCAAGGCCATGCGCGCGCCTTCGCGTGCGTCCTTGCGGTGCGACCAGAAGCCGATCAACAGGAACGAGCTGATGCTGGTCAGTTCCCAGAACACCATCAGCAGCAACAGGTTGCCGGACAACACCATGCCCAGCATGGCGCCCATGAACAGCAGCAGGTAGCTGTAGAAGCGGCGCGCGCTGTCACGTGGCGAGAGGTAGTAGTGTGCGTACAGCACCACCAGCGCACCGATGCCCAGCACCAGCCCGGCGAACATCCAGGCCAGCCCATCCAGGCGCAGGCTGAAGTCCAGGCCGATCTGCGGCAGCCATTGCCAGCTGCTGCGGACCACCTCGCCGTCCAGGATGGCCGGCGTCAGGCTGCCCAGGATGGCCACCCCCAGCACTGGCGCGGCACCGGCCAGCCATGCAGCACCGGCCCGGGACAGGCGGCCATTCAGAGCGATGACCGCTGCCAACAGGAACGGCAACGCGAGGAGCAGCAACAGGACTGGCGTCATGCGGGAGCGCAGTGTGAGACGAGCGGGTCTCGGAGTCTAACAGGCGCTTTTTTACGCCCGCGCGCTTTTTATGAACGGGCCGTTTGGGTTCAGGGCGGGGAGCCAACCACCTCAGTGGCTGCCGCCGAGGAACGCGCATCGCGTATCAACAGCGTGTCGGTTTCCAATGCTTCAACCAGCTGGCGCGCGACGCTGCCGATGAGCAGGTGGAACAGCGCGCTGCGTCCATGGGTGGCCACCACGACCAGCTCCGTACCGGCTGCCTGCGCATGTTCGCTGACGACACGGGCCGGGTCGCCGGGTTCGATCACCTTGTGCACATGAGCCTGGCCGAGCAGGGGCCGCAGGCCTGCCAGCCGCGCCTGGGCCTGCTCGCGCGCCTCGCTGCGTGCGTGCTCCTGCATGCTTTCGCGGTCGCCGGAAAACAGCAGGCTGCCGGGAGACTCCAGTGCATGCACCAGCGACAGCTGCAGCGGCACACCGAACAATGCCAGCGCCTGGCGCGTGGCACCGTCGGTGCTGTCGGAAAAGTCACAGGCCACCGCCAGGTTGCGATACGGCCCGCGCACGCGCTCATGCACGATCAGCACCGGCAGCAGCGAATGCCGGGTCAGCCACAACACGGTGGAGCCGAGCAGGGGCAGCTCGAACAGCGGGTCGCTGGAGATCCCGGTGATGATCAAGCCGCAGTCTTCTTCCGTGGCCAGCTGCAGCACGGCCTTGCCGACATGGCCATGGCCAATGCGCACATCCACCACCATATCTTGCGCGTGATCATCCAGCAGCCGCTGCAGGCGCCGTTCGGCCAGTTGCCGGGCGCGCAGCTCATCCAGCGGCGAGGCCAATGGCAGCAGGCTGGAGGAAACCCCGCCGCCGGTGGCATCGGGAAGTACCGTGGCCACCACCAGCCGCGCATTCCATTGCCGTGCCAACTGCACCGCACGGGCCAGGGCACGGTCGCAACGCGCACTCAGGTCGGTGGCGAGCAGGAGGGAGGTAGGCGGGGCGATGGGAAGAGTCATGGCGTCCTCGATGTGGATTCGAGGAGTCTACCCACAGCGCAGCCTGTGCTTCATCCCCTATCCTGTACGGTATGGATGAGTGTGTACGAAATCAGCAGGGGCCTTTGCGGGCATTGGTGTTCGGCGGAAGTGGCCAGATTGGCGAGCGCCTGCTGGCCAATCTGCATCAGGCAGGCTGGCAGGTCACCGCGGTATCCCGTGAAGCCCGTTCGTCGCGCCCAGGGCTGGAGTGGATAAGAGGCGACCTTTCCGGGCAGTGGCAGGGCGCATCGGACTTTGATGTGGTTTTCAGCATGGGGCCGCTGGATCATTTCGCACGCTGGTACAGCGCTTCGGCTATCAGTGCACCGCGTGTGGTGGCCTTTGGTTCGACCAGCGTGGACGTGAAGCAGGACTCCATCGAGCCGGCCGAGCGCGACGTGGCGCGGCGGTTGCGCGAGGCGGAGACCAGCCTGTTTGCCACAAGCCATGAGCGTGGCGTCGCTGCCACCGTGCTGCGGCCGACGCTGGTCTATGGCGCTGGCCGCGACAAGACGCTGAGCGCCATCGCAAGCATGGCCCGGCGCAGTGGCATCTTCGTGCTGCCTGCATCAGCCAACGGTCTGCGCCAGCCGGTGCATGTGCAGGACCTGGCCGATGCCGCCATGCAGGTATTGGCGTTTCCGGCAACAGCGGGCCAGGCGTACGCACTGGGGGGCGGTGAAGTACTGGGTTACAGCGAGATGGTGCGGCGGGTGCTTGCCGCGCTGCAGCCGCGGCCACGCCTGCTGCGCGTGCCCGTGCCCGTGCCGCTGTTTCGGCTGGCATTGCGTGGCGCGCATGCCGCAGGGTGGCTGCGAGGCATGAACGCTGCCGCGCTGGCACGTATGCAGGAACCGCTGGCATTCGATATCGAACCCGCACGCCGCGATTTCGGCTACGCGCCGCGTCCGTTCCTGATCGAGGCGGCAATGGTCATGGCACCGGAGTCTGCGCAGCCGGGGGAGTAATGCCTGCTCGCCTGCCATTCGGCAAGCCAGATATGGCCGATTGTGGCGGTCAGTAGCGCCAGCCAAACTGCCGGAAAAGCTTGGCCAATACCCAGATAGGGCCGATCAGCAGGTAGGTCAGGTCGGTCAGGAAACTGGGGCGACGGCCTTCGATCTTGTGGCCGATGAACTGTGCGATCCATGCCAGCACGAACACGTCGATGGCGATGTACAGCAGCATCTGGATGCCGAGCCGGTCTTCCAGCAGCCGGCAGATGCAGCCGAACACGAAGAAGATGATCAGCATGCCGACGCCGAGCGGGCGCGACAGCCGGTTGTAGTAGGCCCAGGTGCCAAACATGGCCAGCGCGGCCCAGATGCCGTGCTGGAACCACGGCAGCAGCGGCGGGATGCACCACAGCAGGGCAATCACGGACCACAGGATGGCCGGTACCGCGACGACATGGATCGCCTGGTTGGTGCTGTTGCGGTGGTCGCCGGAATAACTTGCGAAATAGCGGTCAACTGGCCGTGCGCTGCTCATGTCCATGGTCCCCTCCCGGGTTGGCTGACAGAGCATAGCGCGGCTTCCCTACGGACGCGCACGGTGGGGCCGGGCGCGTCCGTGAGGGGGTGACTGGTGGGGGTCAGTCGATGCTGATGTTGGCCAGTTTTTCGAGGGCTTCAGCGTACTTGGCGCGGGTGCGCTCGATCACTTCGGCCGGCAGCGCCGGGCCGGGAGCGGTCTTGCCCCAGTCCAGCGTTTCCAGATAGTCACGGATGAACTGCTTGTCATAGCTCGGCGGGCTGATGCCCACCTGGTACTCGTCAGCCGGCCAGTAGCGCGAGGAATCCGGCGTCAGCATCTCGTCCATGATGTACAGGCGGCCATCGGCATCGGTGCCGAATTCGAACTTGGTGTCGGCCAGCAGGATGCCGCGCTCGGCCGCGTATTCAGCGGCGAACTTGTAGATGCGCAGCGTGGCATCGCGCACTTTTTCAGCCAGATCCGCGCCCACCGTCTTGACCATCGCGTCGAAGTCGATGTTCTCGTCGTGGTCACCCACGGCGGCCTTGGTGGACGGGGTGAAGATCGCTTCCGGCAGTTTCTCAGCCTGCTGCAGGTCGTTCGGCAGCGGAATACCGCTGACCTTGCCGGTGCGCTGGTAATCCTTCCAGCCGCTGCCGATCAGGTAGCCGCGGGCAATGGCTTCCACCGGCACCGGCTTGAGCTTCTTGGTCACCACCGCGCGCTTGGCATACAGCGCCGGGTCCACACCTTCGGGCAGCACGCTGGCCACGTCGATGCCGGTCAGGTGGTTGGGCATCAGGTGCGCGGTCTTGGCGAACCAGAAATTGGACACCTGGCACAGCATTTCGCCCTTGCCGGGGATCGGGTCGGGCAGCACCACGTCGAACGCCGACAGGCGGTCGGTGGCCACGATCAGCAGGTATTCGCCCGGTGGAGTGCCGGCAGGCAGACGTTCGCGCGGGATATCGAACACATCACGCACCTTGCCGCGGTGGCGCAAGGGCAGGCCGGGAAGATCGGATTGCAACAGCGTGGTTGGCACGGGCACTCCTGGGACTTGGCTGTGAAGCCGCCGGCGTGGAGGACCCGGGCCTGGAAACCCGTTGGGCCCGCGGCTGGACGGCGGGCGGCCTAGTGTAAAGCCGGATCGGGCCGCTGTGGCATAAAATGCAGGGCCCAACCGCCCAGACCCATTCACTTGCCCATGCGCTGGTACGGAAAATTACTTGGTTTCATCGCCGGGGCCCTGCTTTTCAGGCCCAATCCGCTGTTTGGCGCGGTCATCGGCCTGATCCTGGGGCATGCCTTCGACAGTGACTGGTTCCGCCTGGGCAAGGACCTGCCGTACCGCGAGCTGGGGGTCACCCGCGACGCCACCGACGCGGAAATCGACCTGGCCTACCGCCGGCTGATGTCCCAATACCACCCCGACAAAGTGGCCGGCGCCGCGCCCGAACTGCGCGCCCAGGCCGAAAAAAAGGCCCGGCAGATCAACGCCGCCTACGACCGCATCAAAACTCTGCGCAAACGCTGAAGGCCCTGTCATGTCCAACTGCATCATCGCCCCGTCCATCCTGTCGGCCAATTTCGCCAAGCTGGGCGAGGAGGTCGACAACGTTCTCGCCGCTGGCGCCGATTGGGTCCATTTCGATGTGATGGACAACCACTACGTGCCCAACCTGACCATCGGCCCGATGGTCTGCCAGGCGCTGCGCAAGCATGGCGTGACCGCGCCGATCGACGTGCACCTGATGGTCGAGCCGGTGGACCGCATCGTCCCGGATTTCGCCGAAGCCGGTGCCAGCCTGATCAGCTTCCACCCCGAAGCCAGCCGCCACGTTCACCGCACCATCCAGTTGATCAAGTCGCATGGCTGCAAGGCCGGCCTGGTGTTGAACCCGGCCACCCCGGTGGAAGTGCTGGACTGGGTGCTTGAAGACCTGGACCTGGTGCTGCTGATGTCGGTCAACCCGGGCTTCGGCGGCCAGGCGTTCATTCCGTCCACGCTGGACAAGCTGCGCGCAGTGCGGGCGATGATCGACAAGCTGGGCAAGCCGGTGATCCTGGAAGTGGACGGCGGCGTCAAGGCCGACAACATCGGCGCGATCGCCGCCGCCGGTGCCGACGCCTTCGTCGCCGGTTCGGCCATTTTCAACGCACCGAACTACACCGACGTGATCGCCCAGATGCGCGCCAATGTGGCGGCGGTGCGTGCCTGAGCCATGGCCGCGTCCAGTATCCACATCCGTCCCGCCACCGCTGATGATGCAGCGCTGATCCTGCATTTCATCCACGAGCTCGCCATCTACGAAAAAGCCGAGTCCTCGGTGCAGACCGATGAGGCCGGCATCCGTGCCAGCCTGTTCGGTGCCGAGGCGAAGGCGCAGGCGTTGATCTGTGAGCGTGATGGTCAGGCGATTGGTTATGCGGTGTATTTCTACAACTACTCCACGTGGCTGGGCCGCAACGGCATTTACCTGGAAGACCTGTACGTCAGCCCGGAAGCGCGCGGCAGTGGCGCCGGCAAGGCACTGCTGCAGCACATCGCCAAGCTTGCGGTGGCGCAGGGATGCGGCCGTTTCGAGTGGTCGGTGCTGGACTGGAACACGCCGGCCATCGACTTCTACAAGGCCGCCGGCGCACTGCCGCAGGATGAGTGGACCGTGTATCGCCTGCAGGGCGAAGCGCTGCAGAAATTCGCCGCAGGCGCCTGAGCTGTAATGCCGAGCCATGCTCGGCAGAGGCCTTGCCGGTAAAGCCCATGCCGAGCATGGCTCGGTATGGCGGGCAAAAAAAAGCCGCAGTGTCGCCACTGCGGCCGGGGAATTCATTCGGAGGCTGATCCTGCCTCCATCCATCATCCCTGCTATGGCCTTCGATTCTCCGCAGGTTCCATGACGGCTGTGTGACATTCACCGGCAGCCCAACAGGCAGTTGCTAGGCTGCGTGTCCTCGCACGGAGAACCGCATGGGCCACACGCATTGGTATCTGATCCTCAACGGCAAATCCGCAGGCGATGACGCCGTGCGCGATGCAGTTGCCGACATTCGGGAACGCGGCCAGCCGCTGGCGGTGCGGGTGACCTGGGAGGCCGGCGATGCAGAGCGCTACGTGCGCGAAGCCATCGCCGCGGGGGCAGCGGTGATCGTGGCCGGTGGTGGCGATGGCACCTTGAGCGAAGTGGCCGAGGCGCTGGCGCATACCGGCCAGGACGCAGCAGCCCTGCCGGCACTGGCGCTGCTGCCGCTGGGTACGGCCAACGACTTTGTCACTGCTACCGGCATCCCCGAGCAGCCGTTGGCAGCACTGGAGCTGGCAGGCAACTCACGGCCACGCATGATCGATCTGCTGCAGGTGGACGGCGATGGCCGCGTGCATTGGTGTGCGAACCTGGCCAGTGGCGGCTTCGGCACCGAGGTCACGGTGGAAACCCACGATGGCCTGAAGAAGATGCTCGGCGGGCTGGCCTACGTCATCACCGGCATCTCGCGGCTGGGCAGGATCGAGCCCGTCCGTGCCCGTATTCAGGGGGAGGGTTTCGAGTGGGAGGGCGGGTTCATCGCCCTGGGGATCGGCAACGGGCGCCAGGCCGGCGGCGGCCAGGTGTTGTGCCCGGATGCCCTGCTCGACGACGGCCTGCTTGAACTGAGCATCGTTCCCGAACTGGCCGGGGAGGTGGCTTCCACCCTCGGTACCTTGTTCAGCGAAGGCAAGCATGCGGCGCTGGAACAGGTGGCGGTGCGCGCCCGGATGGCGGAGGTCTGGATCGTGGCCGAGCAGCCGATGACGCTGAACCTGGACGGTGAGCCGCTGCAGGCCCGGCACTTCCATGTGCGCTGTGTGCCGGGGCGGGTTCGCATGCATCTGCCGACGGAATGTGCCCTGCTCAGCGGCTGAATCGTTGCAGCTGCAAGCAAGTTCCGATGTTGCGAGTGCACACTGGCTTGCGATCTTGCGGTAGAGTTGCCCGGTGCCCATTCTGACGACCAAGCGTTCCCTTTCTTCCGCTCGCCGCTGGTGGCGATGGTGGCCCGTTGCCGTCGTCCGTCCCGCCACCGTCGTTTCCCGGAAGGAAAGCCGTCTTGATCACGCAAGAGCAGTTCCAGCAGCTGGCCGCTGAAGGCCACAGCGCACACCCGCATAATTTCGTCCCCGTTGTCCGCGAAGTGCTGTCCGACCTGGACACGCCGCTCTCGGTTTACCTGAAGCTCGCCGACGGCCCATATACCTACCTGTTTGAATCGGTCGAAGGCGGCGAGCGCTTCGGGCGTTATTCCATCATTGGCCTGCCGGCACGCCGCATCTACAGCTTCCGCGGCCATACGCTGGAAGTCAGCGAGCTGGGCGAAGTGGTGGAGCGCCGCGAGGTGGCCGACCCGCTGGCCGAAGTGGAAGTGCTGCGCAAGCAATACGCGGTGCCGGAGCTGGAAGGCCTGCCGGGCTTCACCGGCGGCCTGGTCGGCTGGTTCGGCTTTGAGTGCATCCAGTACATTGAGCCGCATCTGGGCGCGGGCGAAAAGCCCGACGAACTGGGCACGCCCGACATCCTGCTGATGCTGTCCGAAGAGCTGGCGGTGTTCGACAACCTCAAGGGCCGCCTGTACCTGATCGTGCATGCCGACCCGGCGCAGCCGCAGGCCTGGGCGCGCGCAAACCGTCGTCTTGATGAGCTGGCGCACCGCCTGCGTCAGGGCGGTGCCGGTTATCCGCAGTCGCAGGTGTCCGATGCCATCGACGAGCAGGATTTCAAGTCCTCGTTCACCCGCGAGGAATACCACGCAGTGGTGCGTAAGGCGCAGGAATACGTGCGCGCCGGCGACATCTTCCAGGTGGTGCCTAGCCAGCGCCTGCGCGTGCCGTTCCGTGCGCGGCCGATTGATGTGTACCGCGCGCTGCGTGCGTTGAATCCTTCGCCGTACATGTATTTCATCGATGTCGGTGGCACCCAGGTGGTTGGCTCGTCGCCGGAAATCCTGGCGCGCCTGCGCGACGGCATCGTCACCGTGCGACCGATCGCCGGCACCCGCCCGCGCGGCGCCACACCGGAGCTGGACAAGGCGCTGGAAGTCGAACTGCTGGCCGACCCGAAGGAGCGCGCCGAGCACGTGATGCTGATCGACCTTGGTCGCAACGATGTCGGCCGTGTCGCTGAACCGGGTACGGTCAAGGTGGGTGAGCAGTTCGTGATCGAGCGCTACAGCCACGTCATGCACATCGTCAGCGAAGTCACCGGCACCTTGAAGGCCGGGCTCAGTTATAGCGACGTGATGCGCGCAACCTTCCCGGCCGGCACCGTCAGCGGCGCGCCGAAGATCCGCGCGTTGGAAATCATCCGCGAGCTGGAGCCGGTCAAGCGCAACGTCTATTCCGGCGCGGTTGGCTACATCGGCTGGAACGGCGATGCCGATACCGCCATCGCCATCCGCACCGCGGTGATCCAGGACGGTTACCTGTACGTGCAGGCCGGTGGCGGCGTGGTCTACGACTCCGATCCGGATGCCGAATGGCAGGAAACCATGAACAAGGGCCGCGCGTTGTTCCGTGCGGTGGCGCAGGCGGCGAAGGGGTTGTGAGCCAGGCAGTGACGCCATTGGCTTCCAGCTGCGCTTGATCGCTGTGGTCGCCGAATCCCTTTAAACCGGCAGCATCCCCCTTCCCAAAAACGTCTACACGGTCTTCCTGATCGCCCAATGAGCCTACTCACATGCTGTTGATGATCGACAACTACGACAGCTTCACCTTCAACCTTGTGCAGTACCTGCAGATGCTGGGTGCCGAGGTGAAGGTGGTGCGCAACGACGCGTTGAGCGTTGCTGAAATCGCCGCGCTGAAGCCTTCGCACATCGTGGTATCGCCCGGCCCGAAGACGCCGAACGAAGCCGGTGTGTCGCTGGAGGTGATCCGCCAGCTTGGCCCGCATATTCCGGTGTTTGGCGTGTGCCTGGGCCACCAGAGCATCGGCCAGGTTTACGGCGGTGACGTGATCCGTGCCAGCAACATCATGCACGGCAAGACCTCGCCGATCCGCCATGAAGGCAAGGGTGTGTTTGCCGGTCTGCCGGATCGCTACGAAGCCACCCGCTACCACTCGCTGGTGGTGGACAAGAACACGTTGCCGGCTGAACTTGAAATCACCGCCTGGACCGAGAACCCGGACGGTTCGATGGAAGAAATCATGGGCCTGCGCCATCGCCAATATCCGGTGGAAGGCGTGCAGTTCCATCCCGAATCCATCCTCACCCAGCACGGCCACGCGCTGATGAAGAACTTCCTGGACCGCACATGTTGATCGAGCCGAGCCAGTTGCTGCTGTTCATGCTGGCCGGCTGGCTGTTGAACCTCACGCCGGGCCCGGACGTGCTGTACATCATCAGCCGCTCGTTGCGCGGTGGACGTCGTGCAGGATTCGCCGCGATCGCCGGCATCAGTGCCGGTTGCCTGGTGCATGTAGCGCTGGCGTCGCTGGGGCTGGGTGTGCTGCTGGCGACGTCGGCCACCTTGTTCACGGTGATCAAGTGGATCGGCGCGGTCTATCTGCTGTGGGTGGGCGTGCGCCTGCTGCGCAACACCGGCGATTCGACGTTGCAGGCCGATATTGCCGTCAGCAGCGGCAGCGCCGGTTCGTGGTGGCAGGTGTTTGCCGGAGGTTTCCTGACCAATGTGTTGAACCCGAAGGTGGTGTTGTTCTTCCTGGCTTTCCTGCCGCAGTTCATCGCGCCGTCGGTGCAGAACAAGGCGCTGGCGTTCGCGTTGCTGGGCCTGGTGTTCACCGTCAACGCGCTGCCGGTCAACGCCGCTTACGTGCTGGCGGCAGACCGCGTGCGCAGCAGCCGCTGGGCCGCGCGTGGCATGCAGTGGCTGGACAAGCTGGCCGGCGTGCTGTTCATCGGCTTCGGCCTGCGCCTGGCACTGACCGCGAGGCCGACGCCGTGAGCCTGGAAGATTTCCGTCTGTTCGTGGTGATGCTCGGCGGTCGTCATGCGCGCGCCAATACCGAGGTGCATGACGTGGTGTTCGCGGTAGGCCCCGGCATCGAGCAGACCTATGCGCAACTGCGCGAGCAATGGTTCGGTGAAGCTGCAGGCCTGCATCTGGATTCGTGGATGACCGTCGATGGCGTTGATGAGTGGCAGGTGCGCCTGTCCAATGACGCGCCTGCAGCCGGCGCGCCGACGCTGTTTTTCGTCAACCTGGGCGGCTATGTGGAAGGTCAGTTTGGCGAAGACCACCGCTACCTGCTGGTAGTCGCCGCCGATGCGGTCGAGGCAAAGCGCAAGGCGCTGGCACAGGCGCACGCACAGTGGATCAAACCGCATCGCGACGCGTTGCTGGAAGTGGACAGCTGCCTGCCGGTCGGGCCGATTGGTGGCCTGCATGTGCAGCTGATTCCCGGTGCGCACGGCGGCATCCACAGCCAAAGCGACTACATCGTAATTTCCTGATTTTCTGGAGTTGTCATGACCATCACCGCGTCCGAAGCCCTGCAACGCACCATCGAACACCGCGAAATCTTCTTCGACGAGATGGTCGACCTGATGCGACAGATCATGCGCGGCGAAATTTCGCCGACCATGACCGCCGCCATTCTCACCGGCCTGCGGGTCAAGAAAGAAACCGTGGGCGAGATTGCCGGTGCAGCTACGGTGATGCGCGAGTTCGCCTTGCCGGTGCACGTCGCCGACAAGACGCATCTGGTGGACATCGTCGGCACCGGCGGTGATGGCTCGCATACCTTCAACATTTCCACCTGCTCGATGTTCGTGGTGGCCGCGGCCGGCGCCAAGGTGGCAAAGCATGGCAACCGCAGTGTGTCGTCCAAGTCCGGCAGTGCCGATGCGGTGGAAGCGCTGGGTGCGGTGATCGAGCTGCAGCCGGAACAGGTGGCCCGCGCCATCGAACAGACCGGCATCGGTTTCATGTTTGCGCCGGTGCATCACCCGGCAATGAAGGTGGTGGCGCCGGTACGCCGCGAAATGGGCGTGCGTACCATCTTCAACATCCTTGGCCCGCTGACCAATCCGGTGGGTGCCACCAGCATCCTGATGGGCGTGTTCCACCCTGACCTGGTCGGTATCCAGGCGCGTGTGCTGCGCGAACTGGGGGCCGAGCGCGCGCTGGTGGTGTGGGGCCGCGACAACATGGACGAGATTTCGCTGGGCGCTGGCACCCTGGTCGGCGAGCTGCGCGACGGCAAGGTGCGCGAGTACGAGATTCATCCGGAAGATTTCGGCATCGCCATGTCGGCCAGCCGCAACCTCAAGGTGGAAAATCCGGAAGAGTCCATCGCCATGCTGCGCGCGGTGCTGGACAACCAGCCGGGCCCGGCCAACGACATCGTCGCGCTCAATGCCGGCGCGGCGCTGTATGTGGCGGGCGTGGCCGACAGCATTGCCGATGGTCTGGCGCGTGCGCGTGCCGTCATCGCCGATGGCAGCGCGCGTGCGCGCATGCAGCAGTACGTCGATGCCAGCCGCGTGCTGGCCGGCAATCGCGGATAATTCCCTCCCTCTCACCGTGCGCGCAACGCCCGTCTTCCAGGAAACCGATCCATGAGCGACATCCTCAACACCATCCTTGCCCGCAAGTCGCAGGAGGTGGCCGAGCGCAGCGCCCGCGTGTCGCTGGCCGAGTTGAAGGCGCGCCTGGGCGATGCTTCGCCGGTGCGCGGTTTTGCCAATGCCTTGCAGGCGGCCATTGCCAACGGCGACCCGGCAGTGATTGCCGAGGTCAAGAAGGCCAGCCCGTCCAAGGGCGTGATCCGCCCGGACTTCCACCCGGCCGACATCGCGGTGAGCTACGAGTTCGGCGGCGCCAGCTGTCTGTCGGTGCTGACCGACGTGGATTTCTTCCAGGGTGCCGATGCGTACCTGCAACAGGCGCGCGAGGCCTGCACCTTGCCGGTGCTGCGCAAGGATTTCGTCATCGACCCGTACCAGGTGGTTGAAGCGCGTGTATTGGGTGCGGACTGCATCCTGCTGATCGTTTCGGCGCTGGACGACCGCCAGCTGGCCGAGTTGTCCGACCTGGCCATGCAACTGGGCATGGACGTGCTGGTGGAAGTGCACGATATCGACGAACTGGAACGCGCCATCCAGGTGCCGGTGCCGCTGGTGGGCATCAACAACCGCAACCTGCGCACTTTCGAGGTCTCGCTGGATGCAACGCTGTCGATGAAGGACGCCGTGCCGCGTGACCGCCTGCTGGTTACTGAAAGCGGCATCCTGGGCCCGGCCGACGTGAAGACCATGCGCGATGCCGGGGTCAACGCATTCCTGGTCGGCGAAGCCTTCATGCGCGTGGAGGAGCCGGGTGAGGGCCTGCGTCAGCTATTCTTCCCGGCATGACTGATTCCTACCCTGTGCCCAGCGACGACGCGCAACTGGTCGTCTTCGACTTCGATCACACGCTCTACGACGGCGATTCCGGCAGCCACCTGTTCGCCTGGCTGATCAAGCGCAACCCCCTGCGGCTGCTGGCGGCGGCGCTTGCCACGCCGCTGCTCGGGCCGCTGGTGGCGATGCTGCCAACCCGGCGGTTCGGCATTTCCGGCTATGTGTGGATTGCCACCTTCGGCCTGCACCAGGCGCGCGAATTCAACAAGGTGATCGACCAGTACGTGCTCAAGCACGAGCCGGAGATTCGCCAGAAGCTGCTGCCGCATGCGCTGGGAGTTTTTACCGCGCATCGCAGGGCGGGCGACCGGGTGGTCGTGGCCACCGGCGCGCCGCCGGAACTGGCCCGCGCCATCCTTGGCTTCGTTGCCCACCAGGACGTGCCGGTGATCGGCAGCGAGGTTGGCCGCCGGCTGGGCGCAATGGGCGCCACCCGCCACTGCCACAACGAAGAGAAGATGCGCATGCTGCGCGAGCGTGGTTATGGCGACATCGCCATTGCCTATTCCGACAGCACCGCCGACCTGCCGCTGCTCAAGGCTGCCAAAGCGCCGGTGGTGGTCAACCCCAAGCATTCGCGGGTGGAGTATTTCGGCAAGGTGCTGCCGGCCGGCACCCCGATCCTCAACTGGGGTTGCCCAGGCCGCGGCGGCAAGCCGCTGCCGCAGTGATCTGAACGGAGCCTGCGTCCCTTCTCCCGCGTACGGGAGACGGTGTCCGAAGAGCCTGCCTCCGCGAAGGTGGGGGAGATGAGGGGGCTTTCGACTTGCCTGAGGAATCAGCCGGCGCCGGCATCCCTTCTCCCGTTTACGGGAGAAGGTGCCCGAAGGGCGGATGAGGGGGGCTTCTGACCTGCCGGGGGAGCCTACCCCTGCGAAAACGTGGCGGGCAGGATCAAAAGCAAGAGCTTTGCCTCACGCTCCCCGCAGCTTCATCACCGCCATGCCGATCTGGAACAGGCTGATCGACAGCACCAGCACGCCGACGGCAATCAGCACCCAGCGCTCCTTCACCCGCTTGACCAGCAGCGCCGCCACTGGCGCGGCCATCATTCCGCCGACCAGCAGGCCGGCGACGATGGACAGGTGCTGCAGCCCCATCGACAGCAAAAAGGTGATCGAGATCGACAGCGTCACCACGAACTCGGCCGCGTTGACCGAGCCGATGGTGGTGCGTGCCTGCCCGCCGCGGGCCAGCAGGGTGGAGGTGGCCACCGGGCCCCAGCCGCCGCCGCCGCTGGCATCCAGCAGGCCGGCGAAGAACCCCAGCACGGGAACCCGCTTCACTTCCTGGCGCGGCGCGAACCTGCCGGCCGCACGGGCCAGGATGAAAATCGCCAGTACCAGCAGGTAAAGGTAGATGAACGGGCGGACCACATCGCCGGGCAACTGGGTGAGCACATAGGCCCCGATTGCCCCGCCGACCGCACCGGATATGGCCAGGCGCAGGAACAGCCGCCTGTCGACGTTGCCGGCGACCAGGTGCGAAACCCCGGACGCGCCGGTGGTGAACACCTCAGCGGTATGGATGCTGGCGCTGACCGCCGCTGGCGGCAGCCCCATGCTCAACAGGACCGAGGACGAAATCAGCCCGAATGCCATGCCCAGTGCGCCATCCACCAACTGCGCGCCCAGCCCGATCAGGATGAACCAGTAAAATTCATTGCCAAATTCCATGCCCCAGCCTGCGTGCCAGCGCCGTTCAGGTCAAGGAAAGCTGCATCGGCAACCAACGGCCAATGGCCTTTCCATGGCCGGATCACACCCGAATGGCATCGCGCCCCGGCGATGCGATGGGTGACAAATCCAGTCGTGATATCCGAAGGGCGGAGGGTACAGTGCGTCCGGGCGTGCGGCAGGGGGCCTGGAGTTCACCTTGCGAGCGAGGGGCCGGCAGCGATGCCCATGATCTGCCTGCAGACCATGGGCGCATGACCGGGGCGGAGTCAGCGCGTCCCGTACAGCACAACGGTCTTGCCGCGTGCATGCAATACGCCGTCCAC
Organism: Stenotrophomonas sp. STEN056; assembly: GCF_056759635.1. Taxonomy (NCBI): domain Bacteria; kingdom Pseudomonadati; phylum Pseudomonadota; class Gammaproteobacteria; order Lysobacterales; family Lysobacteraceae; genus Stenotrophomonas; species Stenotrophomonas sp. STEN056. Next base: position 39,442 of record NZ_JBRRDL010000019.1, on the reverse strand, counting down.
CTGCAGCTTCTTCAGCACGCGGCCGGCCATTTCGCGCGAACAACCTACCAGACGGGCGATTTCCTGACGGGAAACGCGCAACTGGGTGCCCTGCGGGTGGCTCATCGACTCCGGCTCCTTTGCCAGGTCGTGCAGCGTGCGGATGATGCGGTCGGTCACATCTAGGAAGGCCAGGCGGCTGGCCTTGCGGCTGGTATGCAGCAGGCGCCGGGAAATCTGCGAGCCGATGGCATACAGCAGCTTGGGGGCATCCACCGACAGCGGCCCCAGGAACAGCTGGTGCAGGCGCTCATAGCTGATTTCGGCCAGCTCACACGGGGTCCGGGTGCGCAGGATGACTTCACGTTTTTCAGATTCGATGAACAGGCCCATTTCGCCGACGAACTCGCCAGAACCGAAGTAGCCCAGTACCAGTTCCCGGTCATCGTCCTCCTCGGCGATGATGCTGACCGAGCCGGAGATCACGTAATACATGGTTCCCGCAGGGTCGCCCGGGCGGAACACATCCGTCCGCGCGGGGTAGCGCCGGCGGTGGCTATGGGCCAGAAAGCGGTCGATGGTGGCTATATCCAGAGCCAGCGGACTGGTGGCGAGTCGCACGTTGGACACTGTATTGACGTTCCCTGAGCTCATGGTGACGTTCACATAAAGAATGAACTTGCTTAACGGGCAAGCTTAACGAGGCCAATCATAAGGGGCAAACCCGGTGGACGGGGGACACGTTTCGCAGGGGGACACTTTGCCCCATACTTCCCCCTTTCCCACCATCTACAGGATCGACCGCCGTGGTCAAGCCGTTGCCTCGCCTGAGGTTGCAAGGATTCAACAACCTCACCAAGGCCTTGAGCTTCAACATCTATGACGTCTGCTATGCGCGTACCGAAGAAGAGCGCCAGCGTTATATCGAGTACATCGACGAAGAGTACAACGCTGATCGTCTCACGCAGATTCTCACCGATGTGGCCGAGATCATCGGCGCCAACATCCTGAACATCGCGCGCCAGGACTACGACCCCCAGGGTGCGTCGGTCACGATCCTCATTTCCGAGGAGCCGGTGATCGACAAGAAGGCCGCGGGCAAGGAGTTGATCTCCGACGCCGTGGTCGCCCACATGGACAAGTCGCACATCACGGTGCACACCTACCCGGAGACCCATCCGCAGGAAGGTATCGCAACGTTCCGTGCCGACATCGACGTGGCCACCTGCGGCGTCATCTCGCCGCTGAAGGCGCTGAACTACCTGATCGAGAGTCTGGAATCGGACATCGTGATCATGGACTACCGCGTGCGTGGCTTCACCCGTGACGTGAAGGGCAAGAAGCACTACATCGACCACAAGATCAATTCGATCCAGAACTTCCTGGCCAAGAACATCAAGTCGCGTTACGAGATGTTCGACGTCAACGTCTACCAGGAAAACATCTTCCACACGAAGATGCACCTGAAGGACTTCGACCTGGACCAGTACCTGTTTGAAGAGAAGGCCAAGAACCTTTCCTTCAAGGAGCGCATGAAGATCGAAGCGCTGCTGCGCCGCGAGATCGAAGAACTGTTCCACGGCCGCAACCTAGCCGAGTAAGCATCAACGCGGCGGCGGGCTTGTCCGCTGCCGTGACAACAGGCGGGACGGCCCGCCCTGCAGCAATGCAGACGTTTGCCGATGGCGGCCCGGTGCATGCACCGGGCCGTCGTCTTTTTTGTTTTTGGAGGATGTACGGCAATGCCTTGGATCTACCTGCTGTTGGCAGGCCTGTTTGAAATTGGTTTCGCGCTGGGCCTGAAGTACAGCGATGGTTTCACCCGGTTGTGGCCCAGCGTGATCACGGTGGTGATGGCCGGCATCAGCCTGTGGTTGCTGACCCAGGCGCTGCGCACCATCCCCGTGGGTACAGGTTATGCGGTGTGGACCGGCATCGGTGCCGTTGGCGTGGCGATAGCCGGAGTGCTCCTGTTCGGCGACAGTGCCAGTTGGCCGCGCCTGCTGTGCATCGGCCTGATCGTGGCCGGCGTGATGGGCCTGAAGCTGGTCAGCTGAGGCAACGCCGGGCCGCGGTCGGCAAGCGGCTTCCACGGCAACGCAGCACAGTGCCGAGCCATGCACGGCAGGGCTTCATGCACAAACCCGCGCCGCATGGCTGCGCTCTACAGCTGAGGCATCAAATCCGGTAGGCGATGGTCTTCATCGCCTTGGATGCCAATGCCATCACCGATGGAATCGGGAACGGCAGCTTGCGTGCGCCGGCATGCTCGGCGTGATCGGCGTGGCGGGCCTCATCGATCTTCATGACCTTGAGGATCTCGCGGCTGCGTTGATCGGCCGGGGGCAGGGTTTCCAGGTGCTCGTCCAGGTGGGCTTCCACCTGGCGCTCGGTCTCCACCACGAAGCCAAGGTTCCAGCCATCGCCGCGTAGGCCGGCGAGGGTGCCGATGGTGTAGCTGCCGGCGTACCACAGCGGGTTGAACAGGCTGGGGCGGCTGCCCAGCTCCTGCAGTCGATCCGCGCACCAGCTCAGGTGATCGGTTTCTTCCTGTGCGGCCGCCAGCAGGTGTTCGCGGGTGGCGGGGTCGCGGGCTACGGCGGCCTGGCCAAAATACAGCCCCTGCGCGCACACCTCGCCCACATGATTGATGCGCATCAGCCCGGCGGCATGCTGGGTCTCTGCCGGGTTCAACACAACCTCGGGCGTATCGCCGGCCGGATTGGGGCGGGCCGCCGCCGGATTGCCGAACACCGTGTCCAAGGCACGCTGCGCCTCGGTAAGCAGGTGATCCAGGGGGGTATTTACGCGTGCGCGGGTCATGTCGGGTGCACAGGGTGGTGGGGTGCCCGGATTCTCGCCGCTGGCTCCCGGCCTGCCAAGGCCGCTGGTTCATGAAAGGCGGGGCAGGTTGCGCCGGCCCCGCCGGGCCAGTACAATTCCGCGCTTGTGTTTTACCTTAACAACGCGTGGCAGAGTTCCGGCAGTCCATTGCCGCAATGAGCCCGACCTACATAGAGTTCTTTATGAGCACTTTCACTGCAAAGAACGAGACCGTCCAGCGCGACTGGTACCTCGTTGACGCCGCCGGCAAAACGCTGGGCCGTCTGTCCACCGAGCTGGCTCGCCGCCTGCGTGGCAAGCACAAGCCGGTCTACACCCCGCATGTTGACACGGGTGATTACCTCGTCGTCATCAATGCCGACAAGATTGCCGTTACCGGCAACAAGCTGAAAGACAAGAAGTACCACCGCTTCACCGGCTATATCGGCAACCTGAAGACCGAGTCCCTGGAGCAGGCGCTTGAGCGTCACCCGGAGCGCGTGATCGAGATCGCCGTCAAGGGCATGCTGCCGAAGGGCCCGCTGGGCCGTCAGATGTACCGCAAGCTCAAGGTCTACGCTGGCACTGAGCATCCGCACGCCGCACAGCAGCCGCAGGTTCTGGATATCTAATCATGGCTATCACTCAAAACTACGGCACTGGCCGCCGCAAGTCCTCCACTGCCCGCGTGTTCCTGCGCAAGGGCGCCGGCAACATCACCGTCAATGGCCGTCCGCTGGACGAGTTCTTTGGCCGTGAGACTGCGCGCATGATCGTGCGTCAGCCGCTGGAGCTGACCAAGAACACCGAAACCTTCGACATCCTGGTCACCGCCACCGGCGGCGGCACCACCGGCCAGGCCGGTGCGATCCGTCTGGGTATCGCTCGTGCGTTGGTTGAGTACGACGAAACCCTGAAGTCCGAGCTGCGCAAGGCTGGCTTCATGACCCGTGACGCCCGTGAAGTCGAGCGTAAGAAGGTCGGCCTGCACAAGGCACGTCGCGCCACCCAGTTCTCCAAGCGTTAATCGCCTTGGGGTGGGGTTCTTCGGAGCCCCACTGGGAAAGCAAAAGCCCGGCTTCGGCCGGGCTTTTGTCGTTTTGGAGCCGGGGATGGGGCAGGGCCGAAGCCCTCTTTCCTGGGATGGCGCTGTGGCCGGGTGTTCGTCGACCCCTGCATTCTTTTCGTCAGGCGGACGGATGCTCTTGATCTGGATCCTGCTCTGGCTTCAGCCTTTGTGAATCCCGAATCCCGAATCCCGAACAAAAGAAATGGCCCGATCTCTCGATCGGGCCATTTCATGTCTGGCAGCCCCGGAAGGATTCGAACCTCCGAATGTCTGAGTCAGAGTCAGATGCCTTACCGCTTGGCGACGGGGCTGTAATGCAGGTCAAACCTGCGTCCCTTGGTGGCTATGGGTGGACTCGAACCACCGACCCCAGCATTATGAGTGCTGTGCTCTAACCGGCTGAGCTACATAGCCTCGGGGAGCCGGCAATTCTGGGCATATGAAGATGAACTGTCAATAGTTTTTTCTTTGCTTGTGGCCCGGGCAAGGCCATGGCAGAGTCCCCGACAGTAGAAATTTTAGGAGTCCGCATCGTGATCGATCCGGACGGCTATCGACCGAACGTCGGCATTGTGCTGATGCGGGAAGACGGGCAGGTGTTCTGGGCACGACGTGTGCGCCGGGATGGCTGGCAGTTTCCGCAAGGTGGAATGAACACCGACGAGACGCCTGTCGAGGCCATGTACCGCGAGCTGCAGGAAGAAACCGGCCTGCTGCCTGAACATGTCGAAGTGCTGGGGGCGACCCCTGGCTGGCTTCGCTATCGCTTGCCCAGCAGGGCGATCCGTCGCAATGAACGACAGGTTTGCATCGGCCAGAAGCAGGTCTGGTTCTTGCTGCGCCTGACCGGCGACGAGGCGCATGTGCGTCTGGACCTGACCGAGACGCCGGAGTTTGACAGCTGGCGCTGGGTGGATTTCTGGTACCCGGTTGAGCATGTGGTGATGTTCAAGCGCGGTGTTTACGCACGTGCGTTGAGGCATCTGGCACCGCTTGCCCGTGGGATTGCCAGCGCCGATGTGCAGTCGATGCCCGCGGCGGCGCAGGAGGCCTGGTTGCCGGGCAACACCGCTGGGCATGAGCGGCCGCGCAAGCTGCAGCGGCGGCAGGCGGGCTGGCGCAAGCAGAGTTAAGAGTGATTAACGCTCGAAATTGACAACTATTCGCATTTGCGATTGAATGCCTTTCAGCCAGTTCGGCTGTCTGAAGAGCACCACACCGTGTACGTCTGCATCTGCAATGGGGTTACCGATCACCAGATCCGTGAAGCCGCGCTTGCCGGCTGTGACAGTGTGGCCGAGCTGACCATGCGTACCGGCTGCGGTTCCAATTGTGGCTCCTGCCTGGACATGGCCGCTGGCTTGCTGGACCAGGCACGGGCGACCCGCGAGTTGCCGCTACCGTTGCTGCGGGCCGCCTGAGCCTGCCTTGGCCGCGCACCGGGACGGTGTGCGGGGGCTAATGATCACGATTCGCGTTCCTTCATTGTTCCCCGGCAAGGGGTAAAGTGCGCTCGTTCTATACAAGGAGCCCGCGCATGAAAGGCGACGCCAAGGTCATCGAATTCCTCAACAAGGTCCTCTACAACGAGTTGACCGCCATCAACCAGTACTTCCTGCACGCCAAGATGCTGAAGAACTGGGGGCTGAAGGAACTGTCCGAACACGAGTACAAGGAATCCATCGATGAGATGAAGCACGCCGACGTGCTCTCTGATCGCATCCTGTTCCTTGAAGGGCTGCCGAATTTCCAGGCGCTGGGCAAGCTGCGCATCGGCGAGAACCCCACCGAGATTCTCAAGTGCGACCTGGCGCTGGAGAGCGAAGGCGTGGTGGTGCTGCGCGAGGCCGTGGCTTATGCCGAGTCCATTGGCGATTACGTCAGCCGCGAGCTGTTCGTGAAGATCCTCGACTCGGAGGAAGAGCACATCGATTGGCTGGAAACGCAGTTGGATCTGATCGAGCGTATCGGCGAGCCGAACTATCTGCTCACCAAGATCGACGACTGATCAAGGGCGACCCGGTGCTGCCGTCCAGGCATGCATGCCCAGCGGATATATCCGGGGCCGGCCCGTGAAACTGAAGGAACCGTCGCACATGCGGCGGTTCCTTTTTTCTGCCTGTCACCATGGGCGGGCAGTTGCCTGGCTGGTACCTGTGAGGCCTTCAGCCCGGGGAAAGCGGCTCACCGCGCTTGTCGGCCTGGTAGCCGAGCAGTGCCTGACGTGCGCGGGAAAACTCGGTGAGCATCCGTGCCGCGTGGCCGGTGGGCTGGGCCAATGTGCCGCTGCGCGCGGCATGTTCCAGCTGCCTGGCGGTTTCAGACAAGGTCAATGCGCCGACATTGGCGCTGGAGGACTTCAGGCTGTGGGCCACCTCGCCCAGACGGAGCAGGTCGTTGTTGGTGGCGGCAGCCTGTAGCTGCTGCAGCAGGATCGGTGTTTCGTCCAGGAACAGCTGGATGATGGTGTAGGTGTCTTCGCCGACGATCTCCAGCAGTTCGTCCAGCACTGCGCGGTCAAGCGCCGGGGCCGTCGGTGCAGGGTGGGACGAAGGGGCGTTGGGAGTGCTCATGGCGGCTACCGTAAGGCTGGGTGGTGCAGGTCTGAAGGCTTGCAGGCAGGACTGCAGCTGGCTGCGGGAAATCGGTTTGGAGAGGTATTCGTCCATGCCGCTGTCCAGGCAGCGCTGGCGGTCGCCGGCCATGGCGTTGGCGGTCATGGCGATGATCGGCAGGCGCGGGGTGTTGGTGTCGGCTTCGTGCTGGCGCCAGCGCTGGGTGGCGGCATAGCCGTCGAGCACCGGCATCTGGCAGTCCATCAGTACCGCGTCGTAGCGCTGCGTGTGCATCTTCTCCAGCGCGATGGCGCCGTTTTCGGCACGGTCGGTGCGGCAGCCAAGGGTGGTGAGCAGCTTCTGTGCGACCAGCAGGTTCACCGGGTTGTCCTCCACCACCAGCACCGACATGCCGCTGATGTCGCCCGCGGCGAGGGCGGCAGGCTGTGCCGGCGGGGCGTCCGCTGGGGCGGTTTCAGCCGGTGCCGGCGCGGGCAGGGACGTGTCCGTCAGTGCCTTGCGCAGCTCCGAATCGGGCAGCTGACGCGGCAGCAGCGTGGCGTTCTCGTGCAGCTCTTCGGGGACTGCGGCGTCGCCATACAGCCACAACAGGCGTGGGGCATCGGCTTCCATGCGGTTGATCGCGCGCTGCAGGGCGGCAGCGCCGTGGCGCAGCGGGCCGAGATCGGCGATGACCGCGTGCCAGCCGCCGGACGCGGTGGGGTTGCGCAGGCGTTCCAGTGCTTCCTGCAGGTTGTGGGCGATACGCGGTTGATAGCCCCAGGCGGGCAGCACCAGCTCCAGGCGGTGGCGCAGGCGTGGTTCGGGCGAGACCAGCAGTACCTGGCGCGCGTTGCGCAGGTGTTCGGGGCGGTGCAGGTCGCCGATGACTTTCAACAGCGGGATCTCGAACCAGAACGTCGAACCGCGGCCGGGTTGCGATTGCACGCCGATGCTGCCGTGCATCAGGTCGATGATGCGTTTGCAGATGGCCAGGCCGAGCCCGGTGCCACCGTACAGGCGGGTGGTCGACGCATCGGCCTGGGTGAAGGACTGGAACAGACGCTCGCGCTGGCTCGCGTCCAGGCCGATGCCGGTGTCGCGTACTTCAAAGCGCAACTGGTGCTGGGCCGGGGTTTCACCCAGCCGCGCGACCCGCACCTGGATGCTGCCACGCTCGGTGAACTTGATGGCATTGACCAGCAGGTTGCCCAGCACCTGGCGCAGGCGCACCGGATCGCCACGCACCGGCAGCCGCACCGCCGGATCGATATGCAGCGAGAGCTGCAGGCCCTTGTGCTCGGCGCTGCGCTGCATCAGCAGCAGCATGCCTTCCAGCGTTTCGCGCAGGTTGAAGGTGGTGACTTCCAGCTCCAGCCGGTTGGCTTCCAGCTTGGAGTAATCAAGGATGTCATCGACGATGCGGAACAGCTGGCGCGAGCTTTCGGTGGCGGTGGACAGCATGCTGCGCTGTTCCATGTCCAGCGGCCCCTGCGCGACCAGTTCCAGCATCGGCAGGATGCCGTTGAGGGGGGTGCGGATCTCGTGGCTCATGGTGGCCAGGAACTCGCCCTTGGCCAGGGTGGCGGCTTCGGCCGCCTGTTTGGCCTGCAGCAGTTGCTGTTCCAGCTGGCTGTGGCCGATTTCTGCCTGGCGCAGCTGCTTGCATTCCAGTTGCAGCTCTTCGCTGTGCAGTTGCAGTGCGTGTTGGCGCCGCGCCGCCGCGTGGGCATGCCCGGCGGCCAGCAATGCGGCCAGGATGCCGAGCGCGCCGGCAAGGGTGCCGGCGATGGCCGGCAGTTGCGGAAGAAATGGCGCGGCGAGTGCGGCAGCTCCGCAAGCGGCCGCTGCCAGTGCCCAGTTTCGCGTCCCCCCCGAGACGCTCACTTCAGAGCACCGCGTTCTGGAAGTCGAAATTCAACTCGTTGCCCGCGCGCTGTACGACGTTGCCCTGGATGTAATCCACGCCGCCCATCCACATGGCTGCGGCCGCCTGCGGGTCTTCGATCTGCTGGCCGATGATCTGCAGGTTGGCACGGTGTGCGTTGTCGATGGCCTCGCGCAGTTCATCGCGCAGCTGCTGGCTGGTATGGCTGCCGGCATAGCGCGCCGCCATCCGTATGTAGCTCAGCGGCAATTGGGTGAGCAGCGCATTGGCTTCATCCCCGGGCTCGAACTGGCTCAGGCAGAACTGCACGCCGGCTGGCATCAGCTGGGAGCAGAACTGCTGCAGGCTGACCGCGTGCACCAGTGCGTCGGACAGGCGCACGTCGATCACCAGGCCGTTGCCGGCCACCTGCCGCTCCTGCAATGCCTTCAGCAGCCATTGCGCGTATGCACCCCGGGAAAGCGTGCGCAGCGATTGGGAAACGAACAGGCGCAACGGCGGCTGCGCGAACTGATACAGGTGCAGCAGGCCCAGTGCGTGCTCCACGACCTGCTGGTCCAGGTCGGCGATGCGGCCAGCGCTTTCGGCAGCCGGGATCACCTGCCCGGCGGAAAGCAGGGTGCCGTCACTCTGGCGCAGCCGCAACAACACCTGGTACTGCGCCGTGTCGCCACCGGCAACGGCGACGATGGGCTGATATGCCAGCTCAAGCTGGCCATCGAGCAGGGCCAGGTGCTCGTCATCGAGAGTGGCTTCTTCCGGCGTGTAGGCGGCAATGCCGTTGTTGCTCAGGCGTGCCTGCAGCGCGGTACGTTCCACCGCTTCCAGCGCCTGGTCGGCATCGTTGAAACTGCCCGGCAGCGCGGCGTGGCCAACGGCACAACGCAGGAACACGGATTCGTCCTCGCGTGCGGAAAACGGCTGGGCCGACAGCCGCTCGCGGATGCGTTGGGCCAGGGGTTCAACGGCTTCGGCGGCGATGTCGCGGGCCAGCAGCAGGAAGCTGTTGTCGTTCAGGCGCGCCAACACATGCGGCTGCAGGTTGTCAGCCAGACGCTGGCCGGCCTGCACCATCAAACGCTCGAAACTGGCGTAGCCATAGCGCTCGCGCAGGCCCAGGGCGCTGGCGATCTCGATGAACATCACGCCGGCGGGCTGCTGCGCGGAGATGGCTGTTTGCAGTTGCCGCATCACGTTGTGGCGGGTAGGCAGCCCGGTCTCCGGGTTGTTCAGCATCGGGCCGCTGTCGGACTTGCCCTGTGCCTGCTGGCGGTTGCGGCGGATGCGGTTGGCAACAGCGGCAACCAGGTGGCGCGGCCGGATGGGTTTGACGAGCACGTCGTCGGCACCGCAATCAAGCACTTCAAACTGGCGATCCGGGTCCGCCTCGCCGGTGAGGAACACGATCGGCAGCAGTTGCTGATGCGGCTGCTGGCGGATCATCGCGGTCAAGCGCATGCCGTCCAATCCCGGCATGTGCAGATCCATCAGGATCAGGTCGGGGCGGTGTTCGCTGATCGCCTGTTGCACGCCTTCGGCTTCCATCTGCACGAAGGCCTGCATGCCGGCGCCATGCAGCACGCTCTGTGCGAACAAGGCCTGCGAGCGGTTGTCTTCGACGATCAGCACGCGGTACGGCGTGTCGTCGGCGACCGACGGCGCGGCATCGGTGGTTGCGGCGTTGCTGGCGGCCTTGAGTTGGGCCTGCACGACCTCGGCCGGTGGTGCGTTGCGCACGCTCCAGCGCTGCCAGTAATCGGCAGGCGGCGTCTCGGCGCGGATCGGGCGGGCGGTGGTGTTAGGGGTGTCGTTGCTGGCCATCGGTACTCCCGGTAGACCGGGGATTATGCGTTCAAGGAGCGGGTGGGAGCGAATGATCGCCCCCGCCGGGCAATGAAGCGGCAGCGGGGGAAGGTGCCGCGAAAAGACGCTTGAGCCCCCGCCACAGCATGCGCCACACCAGCCAGACCACCAGTGCGCTGATCACGCTCACGCCAAGTACCAGGATCAACGCCAGCCACGGATGGGCAAGCGCCAATGCCAGGCCGCCGATCACCAGCCCGTCCTCGACGAAGGAGGCCATCCAGTTGCTGGCCGGTTCCGGTGAGGTGTTGAGCAGTGCGCGGGTTCCGGCTTTCAGGCCGTGGCTGGCCAGGGCGACGCCGGCGCCGGCGGCCAGCACGCCCGTGCTCAACTCCCCATCGGGCGAGAGTGTGGCCGCAGCCAGGAATGCACCGGCAGGCACACGGGTGAGGGTCTGCAGCAAGTCCCAGATCGAATCCACGCCGGGAATCTTGTCGGCGAAGAACTCGGTGATGGCCAGCGCGCCGGAGGTGCCCAGTACCCACCAGGACTCGGTGGCCTGCAGCGCCGGGGGCAGGTCAACCCAACCCATCAGCCCGGCCACACCCACCCCGAACACGGTGAGGTAGACGCGGATGCCGGCCATCCAGGCCAACAGGATGCCGATGACGAAAACATGGGCTTCGGTCATGGGAAGGGGCTCCGGGGGGAGAACTGTGAGCAGGATCGCAACTATCGAGCATGGGTGCCGTGATTGCCAGATGTGCCGTCCCCGGCGCGGGCGGCCAGTGGTCGTTTACACTGGCCCGTCGTTTCAGACGGAGCACAGGCCCACCCTTGCAGGGGGCCGGAGCCTGCCATGACCCAGCGGATTTCACGTTTCCAGATCACCCCCCGCGGCAGTGGCGGCCAGCGCCCGGGCTGGGTGCCGATTGCCATCCTTGCCGGCGCCTGGCTGCTGTCCCTGCTGCTGGTGGGCTGGCTGGCATCGCGTTACGCCTCCCCCGATGCGGGCGGCCTGCGCGAAAAACTGCGGCAGAGCGAGCAGTTGGTGGCGCAGCAGCGCAGCCAGCTGGAAGAGCAGCGCCAGCGTCAGGCCACGCTGGAAGCTTCGGACCGGATCAGCCGCGCGGCCAACACCGAGGTGCAGGCCTCGCTGGCCGAGCGCGACGAGGAGATCGCTGGGCTGCGTGCCGATGTGGCCTTCTATGAGCGTCTGGTGGGCTCGACCAGCCAGCGCAAGGGGCTCAATGCACATTCGGTGGAGTTCTCCCCTGAAGCGGCCGGCACCTGGCATTACAGCGTGGTGCTGACCCAGAACCTGAACCGCGGCGCCATCAGCCAGGGGCAGATGCGCTTTTCGGTCGAAGGGGTGAAGGACGGCAAGCTGACCACGGTCAGCTGGGATGACCTGCACCAGCGCAAATCGGTGCCGGGGCAGGAGTATTCGTTCCGATATTTCCAGCAGTTGGACGGTAGCGTGATGCTGCCCCGGGATTTCACACCGCAACGTGTGCGAGTCTCCCTGTCCGGGCCTGGGGGGGGCGCGACACAGACATTTGATTGGAAACTCGCCGGCAACGGCAGAGGGGAGTAGGCATGTTCAAAAGCAAGTCCAAAAGCGGCGGTGAGCTGTCCGTGGATGCCCTGATCGGCTCGCAGGTGGAAATCCGCGGCGACGTGGTGTTCAGCGGCGGCCTGTATGTGGATGGCCGCATCATCGGCAAGGTGATGGCCGCCGAAGGCAGTCAGGCGATGCTGACGCTGGCCGAGCACGGCCATATCGAAGGCGAGGTGCGTGCGGCCGTGGTGGTGCTCAGTGGCCGCATGGACGGCGATGTGCACGCCACCGAACGGGTTGAGTTGACCCCCAGCGCGCGCGTGAACGGCAACGTTCACTACCAGGTCGTGGAAATGAACGCCGGCGCGCAGCTCAATGGCCGCCTGGTGCATACCGCCACGATGGCCGCCCTGCCGGCCCCGGATGACAAGCAGGCCGAGCGTAAATCAAAGAAAATTGAAGCCGCCGAAGCTTGAAACCGCTTCGGCCCGCCCCCATGCTGGCCGCATGAGTACGCTAGTTTCCCTGCCCGGCGCGCAGCCGGCGCCTGACTACCAGTCCCTGGACCGCCCGTTGAACTTCACCGCGGCGGCGGCGGCCAAGGTGCATGAGCTGATCCAGGACGAAGGCAACGATGCCCTGGCGCTGCGCGTGTATATCCAGGGCGGTGGCTGTTCGGGCTTCCAGTACGGCTTTGAGTTCGATGAAAACCGTGCCGAGGACGACCTGGCCGTAGTCACCAACGAGGTGACCCTGCTGGTGGACCCGCTGAGCCTGCAGTACCTGATGGGCGCTGAAGTGGATTACAGCGAAAGCCTGACCGGCGCGCAGTTCGTGATCCGCAACCCCAATGCTCGCACCACCTGCGGCTGCGGCAGCAGCTTCTCGGTCTGAGCTCATCCCGCATTCCCCCGCGTTCCATGCAATCCCATCTCGAAGAACAGTTCCACGCCGCCATGCTCAACATCTATGAGCAGGCTGCTCGGCTCAAGCCACCGTATCGCGCGACACGTTTCCGGCAGATGGTGCTGAGCCAGGGCGGAAAGGCGGCAGCGGATCAATTGCTGATTGCCGGCAGCCCGTCGGATGGGTTCACCGAGCTGTTCCTGCGCGGGCCGGAGAACCTCAAGCTCAGCGTCGAATACCTGGTGCTGCAGGAGCCGTGGAAGCAGCTGTTCACCGAGGAACAGCTGGCCAGCGCGCGCAACCTGCTCGGGAAAGTGGGTGTCGAACCGCCCGCAAGCGCCGGCTGATCGTTCGCGCCCGGCCGGGTTTGTGGATTGAACCGAATCAATGTGTCGAGGGGCCCGCCAAACCGCGGGCCTTTCGCGCTTGCGATGGACACGCTTTGGCGGCAGGCTCTGACGGATGTCCAATCCTGATCGTTCCTTCTCTGGATACTCCTTTGCTGGCGCACCGCTGGATCGCGGTGATGCCCTGCGTGACGACCCCGATGCATTGAGCCGGCTCTGGCCGCAGGCACGGGTTCTGGTGCTGGATACCGATGGCACGGCGTTCGCCGATGCCCAGGGCCAGCCGTTCCTGGTCAATGGCCGTGAACTGGGCGGTGGCCCGGGTGCGGCGGTGTTCCTGGGGCTGAGTGCCGATGGCCGCGCCTGGTTTGTTGCCGAAGCCAGCACCCTCACCACGCGCGCACCCAACCGCATCGACCTGCGCCAGGCCGCCGCCAGTTGGCCGGCTGAAGCGGCCGATGTGTTCTGTTATGCGCGCGGGATGTCGTACTGGCACTCGCGCAACCGCTTCTGTGGTGTCTGTGGCGGGCCGGTGCGGTTTGGCCGGGCCGGTTTCATCGGCCATTGCGACCAATGCGGCACCGAGCATTACCCGCGCGTTGATCCGGCGGTGATCGTCGCGGTGGAGAACAACAACCGGCTGCTGCTGGGCCGCCAGAGCAACTGGGTGGCGCGGCGTTACTCGGTGCTGGCCGGTTTCGTGGAGCCGGGGGAAACCTTTGAGCAGACCGTGGCCCGTGAGGTGTTCGAGGAATCGAAGGTACGGGTGATTGAATCGCGTTACATGGGCACCCAGCCGTGGCCGTTTCCCGGCGCGCTGATGGTGGGCTTTTTCGCCACCGCCCAGGACGACACGCCGACGGTGAACGGTGAGCTGGAGGACGCGCGCTGGTTCAGCATCGAGGAAGTGGGCGCGGCGCTGCGTCGTGATGTCGACGACGATGGCCAGGGCGTATTGCTGCCTCCGCGCATCTCCATTGCCCGCACGCTGATCAACCATTGGTACCAGTGCAGGACCGGATGAGGGTGCCGGACGTCATGCTTCCCCGTGCAGCGCGTCGGCAGGGCCTACAATCGCAGGCCGGAGGAGACGCATGTTCACAACCTTGGTAGCGGTGATTGCGGCATTGGTGCTGGGCCATCTGGCCCCGGCGGCGATGGCGTCGCTGCGTGACTGGCGCTGGTATGGGCGTTGGCTGCAATGGTGGCAGGGCCACACGGGCGAAGCCACGGGCAGCCGTTATGGGCTGGTGATGGCCATCACCCTGTGTGTGCTGCTGGTGGCGCTGCTGCAATGGGCATTGACCGGGCGCCTGTATGGTCTGCCGTCGCTGCTGTTCGGGGTTGTCGCGTTGACCCTGTGCTGGGGCCCGCGTGACCTGGACCGCGATGTCGAAGCGGTGATCGATGCCGAGGATGCCAGCGGCCGCGACGCTGCGGTTTCGCACCTGCAGGCCGGTGGCGGCAGCATGCGTGAAGATGCGCCATCGCTGGTCGAGGCGACGGCGACCGATGCACTGCGGCGCTGGTTTGCGCCGTTGTTCTGGTTCCTGCTGCTTGGGCCGTTTGGCGCCGTGCTTTACCGGCTGTTGGCGCAGTCGCTGCAGGGCCCGCAATCGGCGGTGTTGTCCGATGCCGCCCGGCAGGGCGGAGCGACGGCACTGGCAGTGCTGGAATGGCCGGTGGCGCAGCTGATGACCCTGTCGATGGCGTTGGTGGGCAACTTCGACACGGTGTTCTCCGCCTGGCGCCGCGCCGGTGGCAACCGCTTGGCATTGGAGCTGGGCTTCCTGGCGCAGGCTGCGCGCGCAAGCGTGGGCGCCGAGCGGATGGAAGAAGCCGATGAGGCACGCCTGACCGGCATCGCGCCGGTGGACGAGCGTTACCCCGAGTTGCGCGATGCGATGAGCCTGGTGTGGCGGATGCTGCTGCTGTGGATGGCGCTGCTGGCCCTGCTGGTGATCGCCGGCTGGGTAGGCTGACGCGGCGGCAGGCGCCGGGGCTGCCCCGGCAAGGGCCGGTGGGTCAGCCCGGGGCGAGCAGGGTGAAGGGGAACCAGGGCAGGTTGCGGATGATCCAGAAGCCGGTCAGCGTTGCCACCCAGGGCCAGGGGGATGCCATCCACCTGGCGACAGGCTGCAGGTACGCCGGCTTCCAGCCCGCGTGCCACGCCACGGCAAAGGGCGTGAGTGCCAGCAGCAGCATCGCAAGTACATTCATCTGCACCGCGGTGGCCACATCGCCATGAACCAGGGCGTGCAGGGCGCGGGTTATCCCGCACCCTGCACAGTAGTGGCCGGTGATGGTCAAAAACACGCAGGGCGGGAACGGATTGCCCGGCAGGTTTGGGTTGAAGGTGCGCAACGCCCAGATGCCTGCGCCGGCCGTGGCAGCGGCCGGCAACGAAGCAAGCATCAGCCAGCGTCGCGTCAGGATCACTGTGCGGCTTCGATCTGGCGGCGAATCTGTTCGAACTGCTCCATGTAGCCTTCGGTGCCCATGTAGGCGAAGGAGACAGCGCCGATGATCACGGCCAGGATCAGGATGCCGGTGGTGACCCAGGCCCAGGTCTTGGCGGACCTGGAAGCGCGTTCGGCGCCGGCGCGGTCACCGGCATTGAGCAGGGTGTTCACCTTGCTCGAATACACGATGGCGACGATGCCGGTGATGATGCCCGGGAAGCTGTAGCAGGAGACGCAGCAGACCAGGAACGAAAGCACGGTGATCACGATCGACCATGCCAGGTGGGTGGGGACCGGGCCGCTGGCGTCGCCTGCATGCATGCCGGGGGGCGGGACTGCGTTCATCGGATACTCCTTGTGCGGATGAGAGGCGGAACTAGCGGGCTTTGCAGGCATTTGCCGCAGTGAGCGGCGAAATGATCATGGCGGCCACCCAGCACAGTGGCCAGGTGATCCATCCAATGAAGACAAAAAGCAGCAGGAAGTTGACGAAGGCCAGGGCCCAGTAGCCAAACATGAAGATCAGGCCGGTGCCGACGTTGCCGGCGTACATGTGGCCAATGCCGAAGACCTGGAACAGGCCCGGGATTACCTCCAGCAACGCGGCCACACCACCGGATTTTTCCGGGTGGTGATAGTGATGCACCACCTGCGGTGCAGCCGGCGGGCTGTAGGCCACGGGTGGCTGTGGCGGCGTCGGTGGTGCGGGCGGTGGCGTGGAACTGTCCATGTACTCCCCAGAGGTTGGTGACGTGCCGCCTGCTTCCCCGGCGGCACGCAATGGGACGTAGCCTAGCTACTTGTCCTACTTCTGGAAAGCGTAAATACCTACGCCTGGTCGCCGCGCAGGCCCCGCACCTGGGCTTCCAGCTGCGCCGCATCGGTGTGTGCGCCGTCCACCGGCGGGGCTGCGACCACCTCGACATGCGCGCGGAAGCGGCGCGGCACCCGCATCCGGCCCAGGCGGGTGTCGCGGCGGCTCCACATGCTGGCCCACATGCCCTTCAGTGCCATCGGTACCACCGGCACCGGGCGCCGGGCCAGGATTTTCTCCACGCCGGACTTGAACGCGGCCATCTCGCCGTCCCTGGTCAATGCACCTTCCGGGAAGATGCAGACCAGCTCGCCGTCGGCCAATGCCGCGTCAACTTCGTCGAAAGCGCGCTGCATCAGGTCAGCGTTTTCCTTCGGGCTGGCGATGGGGATGGCCTTGGCGGTGGTGAAGATCCAGCGCATCACCGGGATGTTGAAGATCCTGTAGTACATGACGAAACGCACCGGGCGCGGAATCGTCGCCGACAGGATCAGCGCATCCATGTAGCTGACGTGGTTGCAGACGATCAGCGCGGCGCCTTCATCGGGCACGTTGGCCTCCACGCCCTTGACCCGCAGCCGGTACAGCGTGCGCACCATCACCCAGCTGAGGAAGCGCATCAGGAATTCGGGGACGATGCTGAAGATGTAGATCGCCACCAGTGCGTTGGCGATGGCCAGTGCGAGGAAGACCTGTGGAATGCTCAGGCCGAGCAGGCGCTGGGCCAGCAGGCCGAGTATTGCCGCCGCGACGATGAAGCCGGAGTTCTGGATGTTGAGCGCGGCGAACACGCGCGACATTTCCGACTTCGGCGTGCGGCTCTGGATCAGTGCGAACAGCGGCACCACGAAGAAGCCGGTGAACAGGCCGATGCCGAGCAGGTCAATGACGATGCGCCAGCTGCCCGGCTGTTGCAGGAAACCGGCCACGTCCAGCTCGGCGACCGTCACCACGCCGCTGCGGGCGAAGTACAGGTCGAGCAGGAACGCGCTCATGCCGAATGCGCCCAGCGGCACCAGGCCAATCTCGACGATGCGCCCGGACAGCTTCTCGCACAGCAGCGAGCCGACGCCGGTGCCCAGCGAGAACAGCGCCAGCGCGAAGATGTACAGCGTGTCACCGCCGCCAAGGTTGACCACCGCATAGGTGGGTAGCTGCGAGGTCAGCACGGTGCCGAAGAACCAGAACCACGACACGCCGAGGATGGCGTTGCGCACCGCCTTCTGCTTCTTGGCCATGCGCAGCACCGCCAGCGATTCGCTGAGCGGGTTCCAGTTGATTTTCAGCTCCGGCGCACCGGCATCCAGGCGCGGGATCATGCGCGAGGCGATGTTGCCGGCCACGGCCAGGGCGATGATCGCCACCGCCGCGACAAGCGGGCCGTGGCTGCTGGCCAGGGCGAAGATCATGCCGCCGGCGATCATGCCGGTGAGGATGGAAATGGAGGTGCCCATTTCCACCAGGCCATTGCCGCCGGTCAATTCCTCGGGTTTGAGGATGGACGGCAGCACCGAATACTTGACCGGGCCGAACAGGGTGGACTGCAGGCCGGTGCAGAACAGCGCGATCAACAGCACCGGCATGCTCTGGGTGAGGAAGCCGATGGCGGCCACCGACATGATCACGATTTCCATCGTGGTGGTGATCACGATCAGCCGCTGCTTCTCCAGCTTTTCAGCGATTTGCCCGGCCAGGGCCGAGAACAGGAAGTACGGCAGGATGAACAGCGCTGGCGCAAGGTTGGTGTAGAGCGTGCGCTCCTCGGAGCTGACGCCCAGGTAGAACAGCAGGCCGATGATCGCCTGGCGGTAGATGTTGTCGTTGAATGCGCCCAGCGCCTGGACGATGAAGAACGGGAGGAAGCGCCGTTGCTTGAGCAGCGCGAACTGGTTGTGGCCTGACATCGTGTCTCCTCGGTTCTGCGCGGCACCTTAGCAGACCGCGACTACGCTGCCAGCGGGGTGAGCAGCGCCAGCAGGGCGCGTGCGGCTGGCGTCGGATCGGCCCGCCATACCGCACAGGTACGGAACTGAAAGGTTTCGGCCAGGGGACGCACGCCCACGCCCTGCATGTGGTCGGCCATGCTGGCTGGGACTACCGCGACTGCCAGGCCTGCGGCCACCAGTTGGCGCTGTATCTCGCTGTGGGTGACTTCGTATTGGAGCTGTGGGTGGATGCCGAGCCCGAGTAGGGCATCGTCGACCATGCGGCGCACGCCAGCACCGGGGATCAGCGCGGCCAAGGGAATGCCGTCCAGGGCCTGCAGCGGGATTTCCTGCAGCGCGAGCAGGGGATGCTCCGGCGGCATCACCAGCGACAGCCCCTCTTCGTGCAGCAGCCGGTGTTGGGCGGGCAGAGCGAGCTGCGGGCCAACGCCGATCAGCGCCACGTCCAGCCTGCCCTCGTCCAGATCGGCCAGCAGCGCCTCGCTCATGCCTACGCGCAGGTGCACGTCCACGGCGGGGTGCGCGGCACGGAAGGTCGCCAGCAGGGCGGGGACGTCCACCACATTGAGCGAGGTGATCTGGCCGATGTTGATGCGGCCACGCACCGTGCCCAGTGCCAGTGCCATTTCCTCCTGCAGGCGGGCAGCGGCCTGCAGGGTCAGGCGGGCGTTGCGCAGGAATACCTCGCCAGCGGCGGTGGGCCTGACCCGCCGGTGGCCACGCTCGAACAGGCGCGCGCCGAAGGCTTCTTCAAGCCGGGCGACCTGGTGGCTCAGCCCCGACTGCACGGTGTGGCAGCGCGCTGCGGCGGCAGTGAAACTCCCTTCCTCGGCCACGGCGACGACAAACTCAAGCTGGCGCAGGGTGAACATGCCATCACTGAAACAGATGGCTGCAATGAAAACAATGCATTTGTGTCATTGCTGGGCCGCGAACAGACTGGCGCCCGGTTCTTCACCTTCCCACCGCCATGTCGCTCGATGCCTCCCCTCCCAACCCGCTCAGTCAGTCGCGGGTGCTGCTGCTGGCCACCGCCACTGGCCTGATCGTGGCCAGCAACTACTACGCCCAGCCGCTGCTGCAGATGCTGGCCGGCGTGTTCGAGGTCAGCGCCGGCCAGGCGGGCTGGGTGGTGACGGTGGCGCAGCTGTCCTACGCCACCGGCCTGTTGCTGATCGTGCCGCTGGGCGACCGGCTGGAAAGGCGCGGGCTGATCGTCGGCCTGTTCGTGCTGGCGGCGGTGGGCCTGGCGATCAGTGCCAGCGCCGGCAGTCTCACCCAACTGTTGCTGGGCACCGCCTTGAGCGGGCTGAGCGCGGTGGCCGCGCAGGTGATCATCCCGCATGCAGCCACGCTGGCCGTGCCGGAACACCGGGGGCGCGTGGTGGGCACGCTCATGGCCGGCCTGCTGCTGGGCATCCTGCTGGCGCGCACGGCCTCGGGGGTGCTGGCCGGCGTGGGCTCCTGGGACACCATCTATTCGGTGGCCTGTGCCGCCCTGCTGTTGTTCGCCATGGCCCTGTACAAGCTGTTGCCCACGCACAAGCCAACCGCGTCGCTGTCGTACCCGCGCCTGATCGGCTCGGTGCTGGCGTTGCTGCGCGACGAGCCGGTACTGCGCCAGCGCGCCTTGCTGGGGGGCCTGTTGTTTGCCGGCTTCAGCGTGTTCTGGACGCCACTGGCGTTCCTGCTGTCCGGCCCGGCCTATGGGTATTCCATTGCCACCATTGGCCTGTTTGGTCTGGTGGGCGCGGCCGGTGCGTTGGCTGCCAGTCGCGCCGGCCGGTTGAGCGACCGTGGCCTGGGCCGCTGGGTGGCCGGTGGTGGCCTGGCGATGCTGCTGCTGTCGTGGCTGGTGCTGGTGCTGGCACCGCTGTCGCTGGTGGCCCTGGTTGTCGGCGTGCTGCTGCTGGACGTGGCGGTGCAGGCGGTGCACATCAACAACCAGAGCGTGATCTACCAGTTGGATGAAAGTGCGCGCAGCCGCATCACCTCGGCCTACATGACCTGCTACTTCATTGGTGGCGCCAGCGGCTCGGCGCTGGGCACCGCAGTGTGGACGCAGTACGGCTGGAACGGGGTGTGTGCGTTGGGCGCGTTGCTGGCGGTCGTGGGACTGACCGTGTTCTTCATGCCGGTGCGTCGGCCGCGCGGTTGATGTGTCGCAGGAGCGAGCTTGGTCGCCAAGCACATCAAGCCAAAGACAGCGGGGATGCACCGATCCTGCAGCCCCATCCGCGCTGAACTTACGCACATTCCGGCTTCGCGACCGAGGTCGCTCCTACCGTCGATGGCAGCGGGAGTGGTTCAAGTTGCTCCTGCAGCGGCGGGGAGAGCGCTTTGCGGCTGGATGGCCTCGGCCGCGGTGCTGCGCAGTTTGGGCATCAGCCGCAGCATCAACGCCAGCTGCGTGCGGACCAGGCGTGCCTTCTCGTCGATGTCATCGGGCAGTTGTTCCAGCGCATCGGCCAGCGCGATTTCTTCCTCCTGAGGGGTTGCCGTATCGCGACGGGCCAGGGCATCGGCCAGTTGTGACAGCGAATGCTGCAACTGTTGATGGCCGGCGATGATTACCGGGTCTGCTTCCACCGACGCGGATTGCGCGCGGTGCGCGCCCAGTGCCGACAGATAGCCAAGCAGCGTGTTGGACAAGGCCAGGAAGCGGAAGCCGCCATCGAGATTGCCGCGCGCATAACCGGGCTCGCGCAGCATGTGTGCCAGTGCAACCGACAGGGCAACGTCGGCGTTGTGCATGTCGCGGCGGGCGACGCGGTAGGGCAGGTCGTCGCGCATGCCACTGCGGTACTGGCCCAGCACCTGCTCCAGATACGCCGTGCTGCTGGACACCACCTGCGCCATCACCCGGTGCAGGCGCCGGCCCTGCCAGTCGGGCAGGATCAGCAGCGAGGCGATGGCGGCAATGGCGCAGCCGATCAGCGTATCCAGCAGGCGCGGCCAGATCAGCACGAAGCCATCGCCAAGCAGGTTGAAGCAGACCAGCGCCATCACCGTGATCGCCGCGGTGGCCAGCAGGTAGCGGTCGGTGCGGTTGAAGAAGAACACCAGCGCTGCCGCCAATGCCAGCAACAGTTGCAGATGGGTGCCGGGGAACAGCTGCATCAGCGCCCAGGTCGCGCCCAGGCCCACCAGCGTGCCAGCAATACGCTCGACCAGACGACGGCGGGTGGCGCCGAAATGCGGGCGGCACACGAACAGGATGGTCAGCAGGATCCAGTAGCCGTTTTCCGGGTGCACCAGTTTGAGCACGACATAACCGGCGATCAGCGCCACCGCGATGCGCACACCGTGGCGGAACAGCAGCGAGCCGGTGGTGAGTGACTGGCGCAGGCGCGTGGCCATCTCGCGCAGCGTATGCGGCGAGGAATCACGCAGGCGGGTGTCGATGCCTTCCATGGGCGTGTCGGCCAGCGAGGCCTCGGAGAGCTGCCGCTCGATGCTGGACAGGTTGTGCGCCAGCAACTGCAGCGAGCCGATCAGGCGCGCCCATTGCGGCCGTTTCTGTTCGCGCAGGTAGTGCAGCGATTCGGTCAGGTCCTGGCCGGCCTGCAGCGCCTGCTCGCCATAGGTGAACGGTTGCCGCAGGCGGATGGCCTGGCCCAGCGCCTGGCAGGCCTTGCCCTGCAATGACAACAGGCGCCGGCAGCGGTAAAGCACATCGCTGTGGAAGAAGGTGTCGGCCAAGGCCTCGTAGGGATAGTGCGAGGAACTGGCGCGCTCGTGGAAATCCTGCGCCATGTAGTACAGCCGGAAATACAGGCCCGATTGCACGCCGGGCCGGCCGGAGCGCCCGAAGCGGCTGAGGATGGCGGTCTTGGCGGTGTTCAGTGCTTCGACCACGCGCACGTTCTGTTCGGCCAGCGTCAGCCGTCGTGCTTCCAGGTTGCCGTGCCGTACCGGCTCGAACAGGTCAGCCTTGAGCTGCAGGTAATGGCCCAGTTCGAAGAACAGCCGCGCCAGCCGTTCGCGTACCGGGCGGTTGGCGAACATCGCTGTCCACAGGATCGACAAGGCGCCATACCACGCCGCGCCGATGAGCAGGTGCCACACTTCCTGCCACGCCGGGCCGGGCGACTTGAGCTGGTCCATCGCCAGCATGGTGTAGATGGCCAGGGTCACCGTGGCCTGGCCGATGGAGGCGTAGCGTTCGCCCAGCGCACCGAGCAGGGTCAGGCAGAAGGCAGTCAGGGCCAGTGCGGTGATGAACGGCAGCGGGTACGCGAACAGCCACACCACCGAGGCGGCGGCCAGGGTGAAACACAGCAACGACAGCAGCACCGATTTGGTACGCCCCCACCAGTTGTCGTCGGTCTCGGCGATGGCGCTGGCGATGATGCCCAGGAACAGGCCGGGGATGGCACCGATGCGGTCGTAGTACCAGCCATAGGCCAGCACGCTGGTCAGGGCGATGAAAACGCGCAGGCCGTAGCTGGCTTTCTCATGGGCCCAGAGCTGGCCCAGTTGGCGTTCAATGCGGGACATGCCGGAGATTATGGCCTTGCGTCAAAGCCGCAGCTTGCGATGCGGCTGTTGCACAGGCAAGCGTGGCCGGCGCGGTGTGTGCATCAATGGAACGCCGCCGCCGTGGCCGCGCGCATGAAATCGATGAACACCCGCAGCTTCGGCGCCAGTTGGTCACGCGAGGGGTAGTACAGGTGGAAGCCGGCGAATGGCAGCTGCCAGTCGTCCAGCACGCGTTGCAGGCGCCCGTCTTCCAGCTCGGCGCGCGCGCTGTGTGCGAACACCTGCAGCAGGCCCAGCCCGGCGCGTGCGGCGTGCAGCGCAAGCTGGCTGTCGTTGAGCAACAGCGGGCCATCCACTTCGATGAAAAAGTCATGCCCGTCGCGGCTGAACTCCCACGGCATGATCCGGCCGTCGCTGCTGCGGTGGCGCAGGCAGGCATGGTCGACCAGCTCCTCCGGCCGCGCCGGTGTGCCGTGCTGCCGCAGGTACGCCGGTGCCGCCACCACCGCCAGCCGCAGCGGCGGGCCCAGTGGCACCGCGATCATGCCGGCGGCCAGCGATTCGCCCAGGCGGATGCCGGCATCGAAGCCTTCGGCCACCACATCGACCATTGCCGACTGGACCGACAACTCCACCTGCACCTGCGGGAACTGGGCATGGAAGGCGGGCAGGAACGGCAGCAGCAGGTGCTCGGCGGCAAAGCGCGGTGTGGTGATGCGCAACTGCCCGGCCGGCACGTCGCGGCTTGCTTCCATGGCCTGCAGGGCGCCGCCAATGCGTTCCAGCGCGGGCAGTATTTCCTGCAGCAGGTGGTGGCCTGGCTCGCTCAGGCCGACGCGCCGGGTGGTCCGTTGCAGCAGCCGCGCTCCCAGCCGACGCTCCAGGTTGCGGATGGTCTGCGACAGCGCCGACGGCGATACATCCAGTTCGATGGCCGCCTGACGAAAGCTGGCGTGCCGGGCCACGCAGGCAAAGGCGGCCAGTGCCGGCAGCAGGGCGGGGTCTATTGTGCGGTCTGGCTTCATGGTCAGTCCCGATTATGCGGGTTTATCCGCGCAGTGGTGCCGGCCTACAGTGGCGTCCCCTTCGTTGATGGATGCATGGCGATGCAGACCCGCATGTTGGGCCGTGATGGCCCGGTTGTTTCCGCCCTTGGCCTTGGCTGCATGGGCATGAGTGCGTTCTATGGCGGCCGTGGCGATGACAGCGCGTCAATGGCGGTCATCCATCGCGCGCTGGAGCGCGGCGTCACCTTGCTCGACACCGCCGACATGTACGGCCCGCACACCAACGAGGTGCTGGTGGGGCGCGCCATTGCCGGCCGCCGCGGGCAGGTGTTCCTGGCGACCAAGTTCGGCGTGCTGCTCAACCCGGGCGACCCGCAGTCGCGTGGCGTCGATGGCCGCCCGGAATATGTGCAGGCCGCCTGCGAGGCCAGCCTGCAGCGGCTGGGCGTGGACCATATCGACCTGTACTACCAGCACCGCGTGGATCCGAACGTCCCGATCGAGGACACGGTGGGCGCAATGGCGCGGCTGGTCGAGCAGGGCAAGGTGCGTTACCTGGGCTTGTCCGAGGCGGCACCGGAGACGATTCGCCGCGCCCATGCGGTGCACCCGATCACCGCGCTGCAGACCGAATATTCGCTGTGGTCGCGCGAGCCGGAGCACAACGGCGTGCTGAGCACCGTGCGCGAACTGGGCATCGGCTTCGTGCCGTACTCGCCATTGGGGCGTGGCTTCCTGACCGGCGCGATCCGCAGCCCGGCGGATTTCGAGGAAGGCGACTACCGCAGCAAGTCACCGCGCTTCCAGGGCGAGAACTTCGCCCGCAACCTGGCGCTGGTGGAGCAGGTCAACGCGATTGCCGCGAGCAAGGGCGTGACCCCGGGGCAGCTGGCATTGGCGTGGGTGCTGGCGCAGGGCGATGACCTGGTGCCGATTCCCGGAACCAAGCGCCTGGCGTATCTGGAAGAAAACCTCGGCGCGCTGGACGTGGTGCTGGATGCGGCCGATCTGGCACGGATTGATGCGGTGTTCCCGGTGGATGCGGCCGCAGGCGCGCGTTACCCGGCGGCGAGTATCGGGAGTGTGCATCGGTGAGGTAGGGCGAAAAAATCGCCCCCTCTTCCGCCCTTCGGGCACCTTCTCCCGCGAGGGGAGAAGGGAACCCATCAAGCATTGCTTGTGCGTTTAGATGGTCACGACGTCATGCATAGCGTAGAGCGCGTGGCACTTCCGAAGCTGATTTACCCCTTCTCCCCTCGCGGGAGAAGGTGCCCGAAGGGCGGAAGAGGGGGGAGCTTTTGCTTTCCCGCCTCCGCCCTTCGCAGTTGCGGTCTTACTGCTGCTCGCGTGCAATCGCACGCCAGCCGATGTCGTTGCGGTGGAACTCATTGGCCCAGTGAATCTTGGCCACACCCGCATAGGCATGCTGCTGCGCATCGGAAACACTGTCGCCCAGTGCAGCCACGCACAGCACGCGGCCACCGGCGCTGACCACATTGCCATCGGCGTCCAGGGCGGTGCCGGCATGGAACACCTTGGCGCTGCCTGGCACGTCACCCAGGCCGCTGATGACGTCACCGACAATCGGTGTTTCCGGATAGGGCTTGGCCGCCAGCACCACGCCCAGTGACGGACGCGGATCCCACTGCGCTTCCACGCCGGCCAGTGCGCCATCGATGGCCGCTTCCAGCAGGTCGACCAGGTCCGACTGCAGGCGCAGCATTACCGGCTGGGTTTCCGGGTCGCCAAAGCGCACGTTGAATTCGATGACCTTCGGCGCGCCGCTGGCATCAATCATCAGCCCGGCATACAGGAAGCCGGTGAACGGCACGCCGTCGGCGATCATGCCGGCCACGGTCGGCTCGACCACTTCACGCATCACCCGTGCATGCACTTCCGGCGTCACCACCGGGGCCGGCGAGTAGGCGCCCATGCCGCCGGTGTTGGGGCCGGTGTCGCCGTCGCCCACGCGCTTGTGGTCCTGGCTGGTGGCCATCGGCAGTGCGGTGCGGCCATCGACCATCGAGATGAAACTGGCTTCTTCGCCTTCGAGGAATTCCTCGATCACCACGCGCGCGCCGGCATCGCCAAACGCATTGCCGCTGAGCATGTCGCGCACGGCGGCTTCGGCCTCGTCCATCGTCATTGCCACGATCACGCCCTTGCCGGCGGCTAGGCCATCGGCCTTGATCACGATGGGCGCGCCCTTTTCATGCAGGTAGGCCAGCGCAGCATCGACCTCGGTGTGCACGGCGTAGAACGCAGTGGGAATGCCATGGCGTGCCAGGAAATCCTTGGCGAACGCCTTGCTGCCTTCCAGCTGCGCGGCGGCAGCGGTCGGCCCGAAAATGCGCAGGCCGGCGGCGCGTAAGGCATCGACCACACCGGCCACCAGCGGCACTTCCGGGCCAACCACGGTCAGGCCCACGGCTTCGTCCTGCGCCAGCTTCAACAAGCCGGCAATGTCGGTGACCTTGAGCGCGACATTGCGGCACTTGCCTTCGGTGGCGGTGCCGGCATTGCCGGGGGCGACGATCACTTCGCTTACGCGCGGCGATTGCGCCAGCTTCCAGGCCAGGGCGTGTTCGCGGCCGCCAGAGCCGATGACGAGGATTTTCATGGGGTCAGTTCCTGTGGGGCGATCAGTTGGAGACACAGTGCGAGGCCTTCAGCGTGACCTCGAAAAACACCGCGCCATTGGCATCGACGAAACGACGGCGCATGCCGCCACCTGCTTCGTAGACCGGCAGCAGGGCCTTGTCCGTGCACAGTTCGGTGATGGCGTTGTCTTCGTCCACACGCAGCTGCTCGAACAACTCGGGCTTGGCCTTGGCCATGTCCACAGTGGCATCGGGGAAGCGGATCATCTGCACCAGGTCATCGCCATGACGGTGCACCGAATCGATGATCAATCCGTCCCGGTAGGGCGCCGGCAATTGCTTGCTCATGCTCTCCATCGCGGTACGTTGCGCCTCGGTCAGTGCGCGGTTGCCGCAGCCGGCCAGCAACACGGCCGTGGCGGAGAGAAGCAGTGCATGGGAAATCCGCCACATCAGTTGCAGCCCTCGCGTTGCAGTTGGGTTGGAATCAGGTAGCGCGATTGCGCCGGGTCGTAGTCGATGACGTGGGCCTTGTTCACCCGGCCGTTGCAGCCCCTGCCGGACTCCTGCACGCGCAGTGGCCAATGCCGCAAGCTGGGCTGGCTGTCGTCCGGTTGTACATCCAGGTTCCAGTCCAGCGTGCCGTTTGCGCAGCCGCCGGCCCTGTTGCATTCAATGGCGTTGTGATTGTCCAGGTGGACGCGCAGCCAACCGGCATCGGCGACGGTGTCACCGCCGTCAAACAGCAGCCAGGAGCGATCACGCATCAGCGCGCCGATGGCCACCTGCTCGTCATCGATCTGGTAGGCCCAGGCGCCGGCACCGACCTGCAGGGTGCTCACTTTCCCCGGCTTTCCGCTGGTTCCGCTGGCACGGCCCGGCAGTTCGGCAGCCAGTTGCATGGTGCCGTCGGCAGCTTCGTGCAGCACGATGAAATCGCTGGTGCCCAGCTCGATGGAGGTGGCGTCGTCATAACTCGTGCAGACGGCCAGCATGCGGTAGCGGTTCTGGCCGATGGCGACGTTGCGGTCGGCGCAGACCTCGCGGTGGATCGCGCGGGAATGCCCGGTGCCCGGATCATCCAGCTGCTGCGCCCATTGCCCCTGCAACTGCGCCGGCGCGCCGTAGCGCTCCTGCAGCAGCGCCAGTACGGCGTCGTCGTGACGCAGCACGGGTTTTTGTGGCGTGGCATCGGTAGCCACCGGCGTGCCCTGCTGGCACGAAGCCAGCAGGAGCACGGCGCCCAGGGAAACCAGCCGTGGAAACATCCCCGTCGCCATGCTTGCCGTACTCAGTGACGGAAGTGACGCACGCCGGTGAACACCATGGCGATGCCATGTTCGTCGGCGGCGGCAATTACTTCGTTGTCGCGCATCGAACCGCCCGGCTGGATCACCGCGGTGATGCCGGCTTCGGCGGCGGCGTCCAGGCCGTCACGGAACGGGAAGAATGCATCGGAGGCCATCACCGAACCCGGCACCACCAGGCCGGCATCGGCGGCCTTGATGCCGGCGATGCGCGCCGAATACACGCGGCTCATCTGGCCGGCGCCAACACCGATGGTGCGCTCGTCCTTGGCGTAAACAATTGCGTTGGACTTGACGTACTTGGCCACGCGCCAGGCGAACAGCAGGTCGCGCAGTTCAGCGGCGCTCGGCGCGCGCTGGGTGACGGTCTTCAGCTCGTCGATGGTCATGCCACGGTTGTCGGCGCTCTGGATCAGCAGGCCCGAGCCAATGCGCTTGGTGTCGTAGTTGTTGCGCGCATCGCCGGCCGGGATGCGCAGCACGCGCACGTTGGCCTTCTTGGTGGCGTATTCCAGCGCGGCCGGCTCGTAGTCCGGGGCGATCAGCACTTCGACGAACTGGCGGTCGAGGATGGCCTTGGCGGTGGCCGCGTCCAGCGTGCGGTTGAAGGCGAGGATGCCGCCGAACGCGCTGGTCGGGTCGGTGTTGTAAGCCATTTCATAGGCGGCGCCGACATCGGCGGCCACGGCCACGCCGCACGGGTTGGCGTGCTTGACGATGACGCAGGCCGGCACGTCGAACTGGCGCACGCATTCCCATGCGGCATCGGCATCGGCCAGGTTGTTGTAGCTCAGTTCCTTGCCCTGCAGCTGCACGAAGGTGGCCAGCGTGCCCGGCACCGGGTACAGGTCGCGGTAGAACACGCCGCTCTGGTGCGGGTTCTCGCCGTAACGCAGATCCATGACCTTGATGAAGGAGGAATTCATCTGCGCCGGGTATTCGGCGCGTACCGGCACCGCGGTGCTGGTGTCGCTGACCGCCGACAGGTAATTGCTGATCGCCGCGTCGTACTGGGCAACGCGGTTGAAGGCGGCCACGGACAGTTCAAAACGCTTGGCGGCCGACAGCTTGCCGTCGTTGGCATTCAACTCGGCCAGCAGCGCGTCGTACTGGTCCGGGCTGGTGGCCACGGCGACGCGGGCGAAATTCTTGGCCGCGCTGCGCAGCATGGCCGGGCCGCCGATGTCGATGTTTTCCACGGCGTCAGCCAGGGTGCAGTCGGCCTTGGCGGTGACCGACTCGAACGGATACAGGTTCAGCACCAGCAGGTCGATCGCGGCGATGCCGTGTTCGGCCATCACGGCATCGTCGGTGCCGGCGCGGCCCAGCAGGCCGCCGTGCACCAGCGGGTGCAGGGTCTTGACCCGGCCGTCCATCATTTCCGGGAAGCCGGTGACATCGGACACGTCCTTGACCGGCAGGCCGGCGTCGCGGATCGCCTTGGCGGTGCCGCCGGTGGACAGCAATTCGACGTTGCGGGCAGCCAGGGCGCGGGCCAGATCGACCAGGCCGGTCTTGTCGGAAACGGACAGCAGAGCCCGGCGTACGGGCAGCAGATCAGAAGACATGGGGGCAAGGGGGCAGCGGAAGCGGGCCGGTATTGTAGCCGCGTGGTCACATCCGTGGCCGCCGGGGGCTCCGGTGGTGCCGGGGCAGGGGCGGTAAACCGCCTTCCCGCTCATTTGCCCACGCGACAATGACGGATCAGGGCCTAGGCTTGCCGGTGCAGGCTGGCGGGCTTCCCCGGAGGGGCGGCCATCGCCTGCATACCGGCAACCACGCTGCCTGCGTTGATCGCGGGCACGGTTTCAATGGATCAAGCGACCATGCCTTTGCTTCTTGCAGTGCCCCTGGCCTTGCTGGTGTTCCTGGCAATCCTGTTGATGCTGCTGCCGTTGTCGCTGTGGCAACGCTTCCGCAGCAGTGGCGCGCGCCGGCAGGCGCGGCCGTGGCTGGTTACCTTCAACCTCTGGGGCACGGCGGTGTCCACGCTGCTGTTTGCCGTCTTCGCCATCCTCGCCGGCTTCTGGTGGCCAGGCGCCTGGGCCTATGCCGGGCTGGGGTGGCTGGGGGGCCTTGCACTGGGCGTCCTGGGGCATGGCCTGACCCGTTTCGAGGCCGGGCCGCAGGTGTTGTTCTACAAACCCAATACCTGGCTGGTGCTGGGGCTGACCGTGATGATCCTGGTGCGCGTGGTGGCGGGCATGCTGCAGGGCTGGCAAGCCTCGATGAATGGCGTGCCGTGGCCGCAGACGGGCTGGCTCAGTCACGCCGGTCTGCTGGGAATGGCCGCGGTGCTGCTGGGTTACGCCGGCATGTACGCACTGCTGCTGCGGCGCCGGGTACGGCATCACCAGCGGTATCGCGGCTATGACCGCAGCCCGCATTGAGTGAGTGGAAAGCCGGGCGGCGCTGCAGTCACTTCAACCGGCCATGCGTAGTTACTGCAATCACGTTTGGGGTGGTCGCATGGCGGCACGGCCGCGCAGCCATTACGCTGACACCACGATTCGGGGAGGTCAGGCAATGGGTGTGTTGAGTTTCCTGGGGCGGCACCTGGCACATTTTCTGGCGCAACCGCGCCGCAACCAGGCGCGGCCCTCCACCAGTGACCCGGCACTGCTGCTGCGCACCCTGCGGCGTGGCGACGTGCTGCTGGTGGAAGGCAACAGTCGCTTCTCCACCGCGATCAAATACCTCAGCCAATCCACCTGGTCACACGCCGCGCTCTACATCGGTGAGGAGCCGCTGGTGGAAGGTGGCAAACCGCAGCCCATGCTGATCGACGTGGATGTGGAGGAAGGCGTGCGGCGGGTTCCGCTCAGTGAGTTTGCCCACCAGCACACCCGCATCTGCCGGCCGCAGGGCTTGGCGCCGGCGGCGGTGGAGCAACTGGTGGGCTTCATGCGTACCCGCATTGGTTACAGCTACGACCTGAAAAACGTATTCGACCTGGCCCGTTACCTGATCCGCCAGCCGCCGGTGCCCGGGCACATGCGCCGGCGCCTGATCGCCCTGGGCAGCGGCGAGCCGACCAAGGCCATCTGCTCGACGTTGCTGGCACAGGCGTTTGAGTCGATCCGCTATCCGATCCTGCCGGAGATCGAAACGATTTCGGGCCAGGTGGGCGCCCGCGAACAGCGCCAGGAAATCCTGCACATCCGCAACTACAGCCTGTACACGCCGCGCGATTTCGATGTCTCCCCGTTCTTCGACATCGTCAAACCGCGCTTGCAGACCAACTTCGACTACCTGGCGCTGCAGTGGAGTGATGACGGCAGTCCGTAGCGCGCAAGGGAAGTTTGCGCTTCTCCTTAACCCCTCTCCCCAACCCCTCTCCCGCAAGGGGAGAGGGGCTTTGAAACGCAGCGAGCACAAGCATTGCCTGCGATCTCAGCTGTAGCCCCTCTCCCCTCGCGGGAGAGGGGTTGGGGAGAGGGGGGCAAGCACAATCTGCACAACAAAAAAAACCAATAAAAAAGCACGGGCCACGAACGGCCCGTGCTCTTCATGCTCCGCTGAATCGGAACGGTGCCGCGCTTATCAGAAGCGTGCGCCGATACCGAAACCCACGGTCCACGGGTCCATCTTCAGCTCGCCGGCATTGCTGCCAGCCACGCGCAGGTCGGGGCGAGCGTGCATGTAACGTGCATCGGCACGCGCGAACCAAGTGGAGTTGATGTTCATGTCCACGCCCACGGTGCCGATGGCGCCCTTGGCGGTATCCACGCCGACGTGGTTGCCGGTGTCGCTCAGGCCGTCGATCTTCTCGTTGCTGAAGTTCGACTCGTAGTAACCCAGGCCCACGAACGGGCGGAACACGTTGTCGGCCGCGCCGAAGTGGTACTGCGCGCTTAGCGCGATCGGCTGCTGCTCAACGGTGCCGGCCTTGGCGCCGCCATCGGTACGCACGCGGTGGTTGAACTTGTCCACGGCGCCCCACAGTTCAACGGCGAAGTTGTCGTTGATGTAGTAGCTGGCGCTCACGGTCGGCGCCGGGCCGCCGTCGAACTTGTCCACGCCATTGATCGGGTCGCTCTTGGGCTGCAGCAAGGTGACACCGCCGACCACGGCGAAGTGCTTGCCCGAAGCGGTGTCGCTGCTGGCATCCTGCGCGAACGCGGTGGACGACAGGGCAAGCGCACCCAGGGTGGCAAGGCTCAGAATTTTGATCGAACGCATAACAGACTCCTCAGTCTCTCAATCGGGACTATCGTTGTTGTCGAGGCCCTCGTTGCGGGGCGTGCAAACCGTAGCGATGCAAAGATGAATCGCGCTGTACGCAAGGGGTTTTCGATGGGTTTGTGTTCAGCAAAATTGAGGGGAATCCCATGTACACGCGGGCATGCGGGAAAATTCCATTCACGATGTTGTGGTGGGTGTGATGAAAGAAAATGTGTTGCAAGGCCTGCCATTGCAGGTGAATCCGCACTGTCGCGTATTGGTGCTGGGCTCGATGCCCGGTGCGGTGTCGTTGCATGAAGCGCGCTACTACGCACATCCGCGCAACCGCTTCTGGCCATTGATGGCAACACTGTGCGGTTTTGATGCAACGCTGGATTACCCGCAGCGCATGCAGCAGTTGCAACGCGCCGGCGTGGGGCTGTGGGATGTCATTGGTCAATGCCAGCGCAGCGGCAGCCTGGATGCGGCCATCGTGCGCGGCAGCGAGGTGGTCAATCCGCTGCCGGCACTGATTGCCAGCCTGCCGGCGCTGAAAGTGATCGCCTGTAATGGTGGCGCGGCACACGCTGCGTTCCAGCGATGGGTGCAACCGGCTTTGCCGGTTGTGGCCGCTGCATTGCCGGTGTTGCCGTTGCCATCGACCAGCCCGGCCAATGCGGCATGGTCCGAGCCGCGGTTGCTGGAGGCATGGGGCCAGCTGCGGCCGTGGCTGGACAAGGCCAAAACCTCCGGCCTGCGCCGCTCCGGTGCCTGACCGGGCAGGACAACGGAGACAACCGGCAAGTCAGGTGGAGTGCGCCGGGGCACGGCAAGGATGAAGCCGGGCCGGCCGTGGCCGGTGCCTGACCACGGACATACGCCGCCGAATTCAGCGCCAGCGGTTGGCGCGTGGGCCCGGGGGCGCCACAATAGAGGATTCCCTCACTGTTGCTGGAGTAGTTTCATGGCCGAAATCAAGGAAGCACTTGTCCCCGATATCGGTGACTACAGCGACATTCCAGTGATCGAAGTGCTGGTTGCCGTCGGCGATACGGTCAAGAAAGACCAGGGTCTGGTCACGCTGGAGTCGGACAAGGCGACGATGGAAGTGCCGTCGTCGGTGTCCGGCGTGGTCAAGGAGATCAAGGTCAAGGTTGGCGACAACCTGTCCGAAGGCAAGGTCGTGGCGCTGATTGAAGTCAGCGAAGCCGCCGCCCAGCCCGCTGCCGCGCCGGCGGCCCCGGCCAAGGTCGAGGCGACTGCCGAAACCGGCGCCAAGGTCGAGCCGGTGGCCGTGGCCCCGGTGCCCGACAAGCTGGCCCAGCGCGAGATCCAGCAGGAAGCCGCCTTGCCGGCCAGCAAGCCGGCCAGCCCGCCGGTGCAGTTCAATGCCGAAGGCGTGCTGCCGTCCAAGGTGCCGTATGCCAGCCCGGCGGTGCGCGTGTTCGCCCGCGAACTGGGCGTGGACCTGGCGCAGGTGGCCGGCAGCGAAAAGAGCGGCCGCATCACCAAGGATGACGTGCAGAAGTTCGTCAAGGGCGTGTTGTCTGGTGGCGTTGCCGTCGCCGGTGCTGCGCCGGCTGCTGCCGGTGGTGGCCTGAACCTGCTGCCGTGGCCGAAGGTGGACTTCAGCAAGTTCGGCGAAACCGAAGTGGTGCAGCTGTCGCGCATCAAGAAGATCTCCGGCGCCAACCTGGCCCGCAACTGGGCGATGATCCCGCACGTCACCCAGTTCGAGCAGGCGGACATCACCGATCTGGAAGGCCTGCGCGTGGCGCTGAACAAGGAAAACGAGAAGGCCGGCATCAAGCTGACCATGCTCGCCTTCCTGATCAAGGCCAGCGCTGCGGCACTGAAGAAGTTCCCCGAGTTCAATGCCTCGCTGGACGCCAGCGGCGAGAACCTCACCCTGAAGAAGTATTTCCACATTGGTTTTGCCGCCGACACGCCGAATGGCCTGGTCGTGCCGGTGATCCGCGACGTGGACAAGAAGGGTGTGGTGCAGATCGCCCAGGAAACCGGCGAGCTGGCCAAGAAGGCGCGCGACGGCAAGCTGGGCCCGGCTGAAATGAGCGGCGGCTGCTTCTCGATCAGCTCGCTGGGCGGCATCGGTGGCACCGCATTCACGCCGATCGTCAATGCACCGGAAGTGGCCATCCTCGGCGTCTCCAAGTCGGCAATCCAGCCGGTCTGGAACGGCAAGGAATTCGCGCCCAAGCTGATGTTGCCGCTGTCGCTGAGCTATGACCACCGCGTCATCGATGGCGCCCTGGCCGCACGCTTCACCACGTACCTGTCGCAGGTGCTGGCCGACATGCGGCGCGTGCTGCTGTGATGCGAACCGCGCCCAGGCGCGTGTTGCTGACGGCACTGCTGGCGGTGCTGGCCGTGCCGGCAATGGCCGCACGCCAGTGCGAGCCGGTGGTGGGCGAAGGTTGGCCGCCGGCAGTGGGCAACTATGGTCAGGCAGCTTCGCAGCTGCTGGGCGGGCAGGCCGAAGACGCGCTGTCGTTGCTGCTGTTGCCGGCGCGTGGCGAGGAATCGCAGGTGCTGCTGCGCCGCGATGCCAGCAGCGGGCAATGGTCGGTGCTGGCAGGTATGGCGGAGAAACGCATTTACAGCTGGAACAGCGGTGCCAGCCGCGCCGGGGTGAACCTGCGTCTTGATCAGAGCCCGTCGTTCGCACAGGCACCGTTGCCGGATGCACTGGCACAGCGCGTGGTCCAGGTATGGGCGCAGGCGTTGTCCACGCCGGAGGTGGCCGCGCGTGCGCCGGTCACCGATGGTGAGGTGTTGTCCTTCACCGTCAATGGCGAGCGTTACAGCGGGCTGCGCCCGGGTTGCGGGCAGCTGGAAGCACTGCTGCAACAGGCGGCGTTGCTGACCGAGCTGGCACACAGCAAAGACAAAAAGTACGAGAAGCGCTACGAGGCCATCGAACGCGCGCTCGACAAGATGCATGACAGGTTCTACGGCGAAGACGCCGGCTGAGCCCACAGGAGAAAACAATGGCGACGATTGAAATCAAGGTTCCGGACATTGGTGATTACGACAATGTGCCGGTGATCGAAATCCTGGTCGCCGTGGGCGACACGGTGAGCAAGGACCAGGGCCTGGTCACGCTGGAATCGGACAAGGCCACGCTGGAAGTGCCGTCCACGGCGGCTGGCGTGGTCAAGGAAATCAAGGTCAAGCTTGATGACAAGCTGTCCGAAGGCGACGTGGTGGTGATTCTGGAAGCCGAAGGCGCGGGCGCAGCCCCGGCCGCCGCTCCGGCACCGGCACCTGCTGCTGCACCCGCACCGCAGGCTGCCGCGCCGGCTGCGGCCGCGGCAAGCGCACCGGCTGCAAGTGGCCCGGTCGAAGTGAAGGTGCCGGATATCGGCGATTACGACAGCGTGCCGGTGATTGAAATCCTGGTGGCCGTGGGCGACACGGTGAAGAAGGACCAGGGCCTGGTCACGCTGGAATCGGACAAGGCCACGTTGGAAGTGCCGTCCACCGCCGACGGCGTGGTCAAGGAAATCAAGGTCAAGCTCGACGACAAGTTGTCGCAGGGCGACGTGGTGGTGGTGCTGGAAGGTGCTGCTGGCGCCGCACCGGCCGCTGCCAAGGCGGCCCCGGGCAGCAAGCCGCCGGTGACGCCGTCGCACCGCGCGCCGGACCCGGCCGTCGCTGCCAAGGCGCTGCCGTCCAGCGGTCGCACCGCCGACATCGAGTGCCGCATCGTGGTGCTGGGCGCCGGCCCGGGCGGCTATACCGCCGCGTTCCGCGCCGCCGACCTGGGCATGGACACCGTGCTGGTCGAACGCTACGCCAGCCTCGGCGGCGTCTGCCTCAACGTGGGCTGCATTCCGTCCAAGGCGCTGCTGCACGCGGCCGAGATCATCGACCACGCCGCGCACGCCAATGAACTGGGCATCGAATACGGCGCGCCGAAGATCAGCCTGGACAAGCTGCGCGAGTACAAGGAAAAGGTCGTCGGTCAGCTGACCAAGGGCCTGGCCGGCATGGCCAAGCAGCGCAAGATCCGCACCGTGCAGGGCGTGGCCAAGTTCATCTCGGCCAATGAGCTTGAAATCGTCGGTGACGACGGCAAGACCCAGCTGCTGCGTTTCGAGCAGTGCATCATCGCCGCCGGTTCGCAGGCGGTGAAGCTGCCGAACTTCCCGTGGGACGACAAGCGCGTGATGGACTCCACCGATGCACTGGAACTGGCCGAAGTGCCGGGTTCGCTGCTCGTTGTGGGTGGCGGCATCATCGGCCTGGAAATGGCCACCGTGTACAGCGCGCTGGGCGCCAAGGTCACCGTGGTCGAGTTCATGGACCAGCTGATGCCGGGCGCCGACAAGGATCTGGTCAAGCCGCTGGCCGACCGCCTGAAGAAGCAGGGCATCGAGGTTCACCTCAAGACCAAGGCCTCGGGTGTGACCGCCGACAAGAAGGGCATCACCGTGACCTTTGAAGCCGCCACCGAAGGCGAGAAGCCGGCGATGGAAAGCGGCACGTTCGATCGCGTGCTGGTTGCGGTGGGCCGCTCGGCCAACGGCAGGAAGATCGATGCCGACAAGGCCGGCGTGGAAGTCACCGACCGTGGTTTCATTCCGGTGGACCGGCAGATGCGCACGAATGTGCCGCACATCTTCGCCATCGGCGACATCGTCGGTAACCCGATGCTGGCGCACAAGGCCACGCACGAAGGCAAGCTTGCTGCTGAAGTGGCCTTCGGCGAGAAGAAGGAGTGGGTGGCGCGCGTGATTCCGTCGGTGGCCTACACCAACCCGGAAATCGCCTGGGTTGGCGTCACCGAGACCGAGGCCAAGGCCAAGGGCCTGAAGGTGGGCGTGGCCAAGTTCCCGTGGGCGGCCAGCGGTCGTGCGATTGGCATTGGTCGCACCGAAGGCTTCACCAAGCTGATCTTCGACGAGGAAACCCATCGCGTGATCGGTGGTGCCATCGTCGGCGTGCATGCCGGTGAACTGCTGGCCGAGATCGGCCTGGCCATCGAAATGGGTGCGGAGGCCGAGGACATCGGCCACACCATCCACGCCCACCCGACCCTGAGTGAGTCGGTGGCGATGGCCTCGGAGATCTACGACGGCACCATCACCGATCTGTATATCCCGAAGAAGAAGTAAGCAGGCGGCCACCAGGCCGGCATGCACCGAGAACGCCCCGCCTGTCGGGGCGTTCTTTGTTTACGCCCCGGCCGGTTGCCTGCCCCGCGGGCTTGGCGCAAGCTGGCGCCGCTGAACCCTGACGCCACCCATAGTCCCGGGGAACGATGATGCGAACCAGATTCCGCGTGCCAGCCCTCGCGCTGGTCGTTGTCGGTGTTTGTGTGTCCATGGCGGCGCATGCTGGAACCAGCGTGGTCAGTGCCGCCCGTCTATTGGATGTCCGCAGCGGCCGCTATGTGCCGCAGCCGCAGATAGAAATCGTCGATGGCCGGATCAGCCGGATCGGCCGCGCCGGCGATCCCATGCCCGCCGGTGCCGAGCACATCGACCTGGGCGCGCGTACCTTGCTGCCGGGCCTGATCGACATGCATGTGCACCTGACCATCGATCCCACGCTGGGCGGCTACCAGGGCCTGGAATTCACCGACAATTTCTGGACCGTGGTGGGCGTGGTCAATGCCCGCCGCACGGTGCGCGCGGGCTTCACCACGGTGCGCAATCTCGGCTCGGCCGGTTTCGATGACGTGGCCTTGAAGCAGGCCATCGAGGCCGGCTACATCGATGGCCCGCGCATCGTACCGGCCACCTTTGCCGTCGGCGCCACCGGCGGGCATTGCGATGGCGGAGGCTTGCCACCGTCGGTGACCGTGCTCAATCCGGGTGCAGCCGATGGTCCGGATGCGATCCGCGCCACGGTGCGCAAGCTGCGCAAATTCGGTGCCGAGGTGATCAAGTTCTGCGGCACCGGAGGCGTGATGTCCAAGGGGACGACGCTGGGTGAGCAGCAGTACAGCCAGGAGGAAATGACGGCGCTGGTGGAGGAGGCGCACCGGCTGGGCATGAAGGTGGCAGTGCATGCGCATGGAACGAACGGCATCAACGCGGCCATCCGTGCCGGGGCCGACACCATCGAACATGCCAGCCTGGCGGATGCGGAGTCGTTCAAGCTGGCGCGGCAGCAAGGCACCTGGTTCTCGATGGACATCTACGGCAGTGACTACATTCTCGCCGAGGGTGAGAACAACGGTTTGTTCCCCGAGTCGCTGGAGAAGGAGCGACAGGTGGGCCGCAAACAGCGTGAAACCTTCCGTGACGCGCATGCGGCCGGGGTGCGGATGGTGTTCGGCTCCGATGGCGGTGTTTACCCCAACGGCGACAACGCCCGTCAATTCGCCAAGATGGTGGAGTGGGGCATGAGTCCGCTGGAGGCCATCCGCACGGCGACCGTCAATGCAGCGCAAGCCCTGGGTTGGCAGGCGGACGTGGGCGCAGTTGAGGTGGGGCGCTTTGGCGACATGGTCGCGGTCGAAGGTGATCCGCTGCAGGACGTGACGGTGCTGGCACGCCCGGTGGCAGTGGTGAAAGGTGGGCGCTTGCTGCAGCCGTAGGCAACTAGCCCCTCTCCCGCATGCGGGAGAGGGGTTGGGGTGAGGGCAGCTTCTCAGAGCGCAGCGATGCTGCGACGGGCGCATTGTCGGCGTCGACGCTGGGGTGAGCGCGGCCTTCAGAACGACAGGCTCACACCTGCCAGCGGTCCCTTGAATTCCTGCTTCAGGCCGATCACGCCATCGCTGCCGCGCTTGTCGGCATCGAGTTTGAACCAGTCGTAGCCGGCGAAGATGCCGAAGTTCTGGTTGAAGTTGTACTGCACGATTGCATTGGCGCGGCTGAGATCACCCTTGTAGTCGTCGAAGTTGCCCCAGCGCGTGTTGAGGTACTGGCCCTGCAGGTTGATCATCCAGTGCTCGGACGGAGTGAAGGTCAATCGCGCGCCCACCACCGGCGCGATGCCATCGGCTTTCTCATTGATGAAGCGACCCTGGTAGAGCTCGCCCAGGTCGGCATGCGCGTCGGCGCTGATCTTGGCGTACTCGGCACCCAGTTGCAGGCCGAAATCGAATGTCTCCCCGTCCACCACCGAATAGTCATAGACCAGCGTGGCGACCTGGTACTTCAACTCGCCTTTGACGAAGCTGCCGGCCGGCACCGTGGTGTCGCCGTAGCGCACCGTTTCGCCGAGCGTCTCGCGCCGATCCTTGTCGTATTTGAAGTAGTCGAAGATCAGGCGCTGCCGATCACTGATGCGGAACATGCCGTCCACCCGCGGCTCCCATTCCTTCCCGCCCATGCTGAAATCTTCGGACAAGTCGACATCCTGGCCGCCGATGCGGGTGCTGCCGCGGATCGTGTTGTCGGTGTCGATGTTCATGGCGCCCAGGCGCAACGTAAAGCGGGGGTCGCCTTGTGTTGCGTGCACGGGCATCGCGGTGAGCAGGCCCAATGCCAGCGTGCAGGGAGCGATTACGGGGAGGAAGTGGACAGTGCGCATGCTTTCGCCTTGTGTTGCGTGAAAGCACCAACCATCGGCGATGTGATGTGGCCCTGGCGTGACTGCGCGTGTACGCCGTGTGCAGGGCCGGGTGCGCGGATCAATTGCGGTGGGGTGGTGGTGGGGGGGCGGGGCGCCCCCCCACCCCCCGCTACGCCGCCCAGGACCCGGGTAGGGGGGCGGGTGGGGGGATCCGACCCGGGGGGCGGGGGGTCGTTGC
>NZ_JBRRDL010000018.1:0-82122 GCF_056759635.1 Stenotrophomonas sp. STEN056 | reverse complement strand
GTATCAAGCATGCCGCCTGTTGCCCCTCCCTTTGCCGCAGGCAAGGGGAGGGCTGGGGAGGGGTGCCTTTTCGAGCGCTCCCCCCACCCTGCGTTAGCATTCCCTTCCCGCATCACCGCAATCCCCGCATGCCCCACTACACCGGCCCCCTGCTCACCCGCCCCCTGCTCGACCAACTACAGGCCGCATTGAAGAAGGGCGCGGGCCAGACCACCGCCTCGCTCGACCTGGGCCGCAGCCAGGACAGCGTCACCCTCGACAACGACGGTTGGCAATGGCGTGGTCAGCACTACCCATGGCCGGGCAAGCTCAAGGACCGCACGATCCATTACTGGGATGGCGAAGACTTCAGCGCTGCCTCGCGTTTTGGCAGCGGCCTGTACAAGCTGGTGCCTACCGACTGGGGCGTGCCCACCTTCGAGATCGACGGCATCAAGATGCTGGTCAGCGCGAAGCTGTCACCGATGGACGATGCCCGCAGCAAGGTCGCGCTGGTCGCACCGCGCGGCAAACAAGTGCTCGATACCTGCGGCGGCATGGGTTACTTCGCTGCCTGTTGCCTGGACGACGGCGTCGCCGGCATGCATTCGTTCGAGAAAAGCAGCGAGGTACTGTGGCTGCGCACGCTCAACCCATGGTCGCCGGATCCGGATGCCGATTACGCGCGAGGCCGCCTGCACTTGAAGCAAGGCGATGTTTCCCGGGAGATCGAACACATCGCCGATGCCTCGATGGACGCCGTGCTGCACGACCCACCGCGCTTTGGCATCGCCGGCGAACTGTACTCGCAGGTGTTCTACGACCACCTTGCGCGCGTGCTGCGCAAAGGCGGGCGTTTGTTCCACTACACCGGCAGCCCCAACAAACTCACCAGCGGCCGCGACGTGCCGCGTGAAGTCGCCACGCGCCTGCAGAAAGCCGGTTTCAAAGCCGAGCTTGCGCTCGATGGCGTACTGGCCACCCGCAGGTAAGCAACCGGCCCAGGACGGTTCGCACATCAGCGGCAACCCAAGCCGTTCCGCGACAACCGCTGTACTTGCCGCAGCGCCCGCTGGAACCAATCCAAGGTGCACGCTTGGACGCGCACTGAATATAGGCACCAGATCGGCACCAAACGACAAAGGCACCGCATTGCGGTGCCTTTCCAGTTTGTGCGTGAAAACATAGTCTGGCCATCCATAGAAAGCATAATTTGACCAGCCCGGCTTACCCCATTGAATCAACCACTTACCTTGTAAATACCTAGTGTCATCAGACTGACTGGCTCTCGCCAGTAGGATTCCTCGTTGGCATCGCGTAGCTACGTTCTCTTAGTCCTAACCGGACACCATTGCGTCGCAATCTATGCGACCAGAAAGATCAACCATCAGCTCGATCCTTTCGATGGAGTCCCGTGATGACCATGCCAGATGAAAGAACTCGAGCTCTCCTTTGGGCTGGAAGCCTTCTTGTCGACATTGCGCAAGATGGGAGCCTTCCCCTGCCTCTTAGGCGCAGGGCGGTCGTTATCGCAAGACACTTCCCTACTATTGAAGACGTGTCATGGATGGCTGCTTCTTCAGGCCAATCCCCTTTCAGCATACCGATAGCTCGACCGCAAGATGCCCTATTGGAGACGAGCAGCGCGGACTTCATCCCTCTCAGGCATTCCACCAAACTCAACTGGCCAGATGATTAGAAAGCCACCTGTTGAGTTTTCCCGCTATTCCAATGACCACCTTGTTCTCTGAATCTTTACTACGGTGAATCGCCTATCGACGTGCATCATCGTTAGGTTGGTAACGCTTTGCCCCAAGCGGACGGTCTATGCGAACGAAAATCGGGCTTTTCCCGCTTGCAACAGTATCCGAGAAGCCTCCGCCGGATCCTACGGATACGTTAGTAAATGCCGTATCGTTCTCGCGCCCTATTCATAATATTCTCAACTAAGACTAAGCAAGACGTCGTCCTCTTGAATGCTGAAGGCGTAATCGTTTCCACCCGCATTCGCCACTGACCCTCTGGCCCAAACATACATACCAGGCGGCACATCAATCGCCTTTGGCGGACGCCGTTCTTGCCTGAGTGGCTTGGAAGTCCGTACTCGCCCTCCTCGAAGGTAACTAAGCAGCCCCTTCCCAGTTAGAGAAGGAGCATTGCATACCACACTGCAGGACAAGCTATTTTAGCTACGAACTGGTCCGAGAGCCGCTTGCAGCCCTTAGTCATCTCTTGCGATGTCTAGAACTTGGAAGTAGATCGCGTACTTTGGGTTCGGCTGTATGTTCTCCAGATTTCTGGAGATGGAGCCGACCGCGTGCTCATGGACCACGCCATCCTTTTCGTAGGTAGCCGAGAGGATAGAAGTCCCGTCTTTAAGCTTAAGCCCGGACTCGAGCTGAGCAGCCAGATTTGTTACACCCTGCAATACGGCCAGAGATGCCTGGGCACGAGCGAAGATTAGCTCAGGTGTTATTCCTCTAATGGCAGCAAGAATCTCGTCCACAGCCTCTTCGCTAAGCACAAGCTTGGTATGAGAATTGCCCTTGTCATCTTGACCCGAATAGCAAACTGCCCCCTTCTCATCCAGGAGTGGCAGTTTGAATTCGCAGCACTCGTTGTTTGAATCGAAATACGAAACCTTGACTCGGACCGGGAACGTAGCCGGCATCTTCGCCATCACACCTACCCGACCAAGATCAGCCAGCATCTGCTGCTGCAACTCAAGCGCTTGGCCCTCCCTAACCCTCATCGCTATTCGGTGCGTTCCTGCGCCCTCATCGAGCATACTGGTCAGCTGCTGCAAGGTGAATGTCTGTGGATACTTCAAATCCCACTTGATCCACATCCTCTCGCCTCCGGGGAGGATAAGAATGGGCGTCCGAGCCTTTGCCTCACCATAAGTCCAATCTTTGTGGGTCAGCTTTCTCAACGCCCCGGTCATGTGAAGCACTGTGCGCGCGCCATCTTTCCGCATCAGGTCGCAGGATGGTGTAACTACTAGAAGAGCCTCAAAGCTCTCCGCGCTGTAGTCTTTGTCGTCCAGAAGAGATCTCTTAAGAAGGAGATCACCAAAGCTCACAGGTATGCCGGTCACCGTAGATGGGACATTCAATCTCGCCGGATTCTGCCAAATCGTTCTCACGACAAGATCCTGAGTATCAGATGTACCGGAAACGTGTACCAACGGATATCGGCTTCCATCTATCTTATTGAGCTCTTTTGCTGCAGCAATCGTCTCTGCATCAGCTTCGATCTCGTACTGCAGCACTCGATCAAATACGTCGAGCATGTAGCTTCCTATTGGCTGACCTTCTCTGCTCAGCAGGAGCTCTCGGATATGGACATAGTCGGGAAGATCCAAGCGCCGCACTGTACGCAAGAATTCGACTTTTGCCTTGTCAATACCTTCATCTAGACGATGGATAAAGCTTGCCACACGAGTAGCATCCTGCTTGCTAGTAGCCAGCCGCTCAAGAACGCGCTCGATGCCCCCAGGAGCTAAAAGATCGTGCTTGCTATGCACTCTGAACATCGCTCCAATCAGGCCGGCATCGTCCCGAAAAGAAGTCTTGTGAGCCTCCAACACGTTACTGCTGGACATAAGAATTACCAGTGGTGGAGACATAGGACGCGCACTCAGCAGCTCCCTGATCATGCTGACTGATCTGCGCATGTCAGACCTGCGCTGAGCCGCGCCAAGGAACAGGTCTATGAAAATTACATCCTCACGCCCGACCTTTCCTACCGCCTTACGGCCCGCAGGCTTCGACTCGACGCCAAGATCCTTAAGACGGGACTCCAGTTGGACAAGAAAATTCCGGTCCGTCTCCGAGGCCCTTACGTAATCGTCGAAGAGCAGGTCCCAGAGCTGATCAGACAGCTTTCCCCTCAGCCCCCAAACAGCACTGACGAATTCATCAGAATCCTTTAGCTGCTCAGCACTGAGTCCATCATATCCAGGAAACACTCCCCTAATCAGGTCAGCCTCACTGGCCAGGTCATCGATGAAGCTCGGCCACCCCTCGTTCTCAGCAATGTCCTCTGCCAACGGAACCTCATCGTAAACATCATCGATGATCGCTGCAGTATGCACATTCATCTCTTTAAGCAGCTCTTCCATGCTCACTTAACCTTACTCCCCTCAGGCAGCGTCAAAACGAACGTACTCAATCTTCCGGTCCTCTCGCTCCCGTTGCCTGCAAGCTCTAAGGTACCCTCCAGATAGTTCGCGTTCTCGCGAGCAATAAAGAGACCAAGACCGCGCCGTTTTGACTTCTCTTTAAGCGACCAGAAGGGCCTGAACACCTTCTCCCGATGATCCGGCGCGATCCCTGGGCCGTTATCGCTGTATTCGATCTCCAGAGTAGTCGGATCCAAACTGATCTTGATCTCAGGGGTAAAGCTCGGCTCTCTCACGGCTTTCATCTGCAGCCAGTGCATGGAGTTCGATACCAGATTCTCCAAAATCTGAATCAGCATCCCTTTCACCAGCTTCACACGCACGGGATCGTCCGGAACGTCCAGCTCCATCCGAACACGATGCCGCTGCAACTGTGCGGAGTGTCCTTCCTTTAAATCCCTCAGTAACGCCACCAGATCGAATGCCTCAGATCGCTGGCGTCCGGAAACGCTCATATCATCGAGAACGCGAAGGCGCTTGGATACGCTCTTCATTTCAGCGCGAAGATTCTTAAGCCTTGACTGTACGTCCTGGGGAAGATCCTTACCTCGTAGTCCATCAAGTGCGGATAGCGCTCCTTCCGAAGCGCGGGCAAGCTCATGAGCGATTACCTCGACCATTAGGCCGACGCCCGCCATCTGAAGCATCTGCTTGCTGTCATTCTCGACTTGCTCAGCACGTTCCTGAGCACGAGCCGTGAGCTCCTTGAACTCCACGAAGGCGTGGCTCAGCTCATCAAAGACATCCTGCTCGTCCTTTGGAACAAGCTTCTTGACTCGCGAGAGCGCACTGTTTGCCCGAGCTTCAAGGCCCTTGATCTCAGCCTTGACGTCACCCAAGTTCACCGGATTCTTTCTGTACTTGCTGTCGACCTCACGGAAGAAGTCCCACAGCATGTCGCGGACAATATGCTGGAGCAGCCCGATGAACGCTGCCTGCTCCGGACTAGCACGCAGACCTTCTCTATTTGTCTGATCGAGAAGCCCTGGGTTCGCAGA
The DNA here is from genome assembly GCF_056759635.1 of Stenotrophomonas sp. STEN056. NCBI lineage: Bacteria > Pseudomonadati > Pseudomonadota > Gammaproteobacteria > Lysobacterales > Lysobacteraceae > Stenotrophomonas > Stenotrophomonas sp. STEN056. Next base: position 76,962 of record NZ_JBRRDL010000018.1, on the reverse strand, counting down.
CCGCGAAATCTTAACCCTGCCAACAAACTGAGCCTTGTTCAGCACGTAACCGGAACGTCCGAGCGCCCTTCGATCAAGTCCGAGCCAGTCATCCTCGTCGTCACCGTAAGGAAACACTCGGAAGCCGTCACGGAACAGCATGATGCCGGACCACTTCCGCTGTAACTCCCTCACTTCTTTCTGATTTCCGATGGTATCAATGCCAGTTAGATACCGTCTGTTGTACCAGTACGCTTCGAACTCGAAGGGACCGAGGTTCTCCAGCGCGAATGACGGAATAGTTTGGCCCAGCAGGCTCTCTAGATCAGGGAGCGTAAGACACACGGAGTCTCTCTCAATGGGGTGTTCATAGCCCAAATTCTTGGCGACCAAGTCCACCACAAGCTCAGGCCCGCTCGCAGTCGCATAGAATTTTCCACTGAACGAGGCATGATGCGCGTCAATCAGCTGCCTGCTCATCCATGGAATTTCGATCCTGACTCCATTCCAGTGAAGAGCCACACGGGGGCGTCCCTTGGGATCAGCGAATGGATCAGTCAATCGAGCGAAGTCATATTGGGCCATCTCCATGAGCCGCTTCTCGGTCCAGTCCTCGGAGATGTCACCAATGGTTAGCGTGGTCCCGCTCCACTGAGGAGACTTTTTGTCCTCATTCGTCTTGTACGGATCGACGTGGATATCCTCGATCATCGCGTCAATCACGCCAAATGCACGCCAATCAACATCGAGGCGATTCAACTTGGTATCTTCCTGGCGCGCCGTGTGAACTGTGAGGGTCTCCCCTAATCTCATGGCGGAAAGTCGTCCAATTCCCTTCTCCCCAAGGTAGGGGGATTTCTCGCGCTTCTTCTCTACCGCGTCGTCCACAGCCTTCTTGCGGGAAGCAGTGCCGATAGTGAGGAAGTTGGCGCTCAGGTCGGCGAGAGACATGCCACTGCCGGTATCGGACACCATGATCGTGTTCTGGGTACGGTATGCCTGCTCAAGATCATCCAAGAAGCCCTCAATGGTGGTCGCACCACGAAGGGCATCCATGTATGCATCTAGGCGTTCTCTCCCCGCACTCCCCTCAAGAGACGATTCCACCTCGACAAGAAGGAGCTCAATGCCTTCCTTGAGCGACCCGCTTGAGCCAAGCATCCGTTCCGCTTGCTCTCGAATGCGTAGATACGCGTTCTTTCGTTGGACAATACTGAAGTGCACGTCTGCACCAGTGCGTGATCCGGCATCCAGCGCATTCTTGATCAACTCATAGAATGCAATAATGTCTGAACTAATTAACTCGGACCCGAGCTCGAGTACGGTTCTCGCAGAAATCTTGAACATCTACCTTCCCTTTAGACGCAAATCCATGTGTTCCGCCTACGCTGGCAAATCGAAAGGCCACACCAAAATGCTACGACAAGCGTATGAGATACTGCTCTTCACGACACCCGCAGCGCCACCTCCGTACCGCGTCATTCTATCTTTCAATCGGCGATCTATCGCCGCGGCAACACTAGATAGCCAAATCCTTAACTACATCAGATACATATTCGGCAATCAAAGAGATTTCTTGAGGGGTCGAGGTTCGGCCAAGGCTAATGCGCAGACCCTCGCTGGCCTCCTCTTCGGTCAAACCCAGCGACCTCAGGACTCTCGACGCCCTGAGTTCGCCCGCTGAGCAGGCTGATCCAGTTGAGATGGAGAGCTTAGGCAACAATCGATTCAACAGGTCGAGAGCATCCACCCCAGGAAACCGGAGACTTAGATGACCCGGCAGACGCCCTGAGATGGGGCCAATGAAACTCGGCTGCAGCCCCCGCTCATGGAGTTCATCTATCAGCTGGGTGGTGAGGGACGCTAGATGTGACACGTTCTCAACCATTGCCCTACGTGCTGCATCTGCGGCCACGCCAAACCCCACTGCCAAATAGGTGGGGACAGTGCCTGAACGGATACCCCCTTGCTGGCCACCACCGTGTATCTGAGGAACGAGCCTATGGTGAAGATCCGGATCAACCCACAGAGCCCCGATACCACCAGGGCCATAGAGCTTGTGCGCCGATAAGCTCAACGAGCTCGGTCGAATATCCTGCGCGGAGATGCGCATGTGAGCAGCGGTCTGCGATGCATCAACGTGCAGAAAGTGGTTGCCGGCCCGGACAGTAGTAGATATCTCATCCAGCGGCTGAACAGCGCCGATCTCGTTGTTGCCGTGCGCTATGGCAATAAGACATCGCCGTGGCTCCGTACTGCGCAGCGCATTGGCGAGAAGCGCAACGTCTACTAAGCCCGCCACATCATGCGCGATCTCGTGCACAGCACAACCACTGTGACGCTGCAATGCCATGGACGACTCTATGATCGAGCTGTGATCAAGTGAACTAAAGAAGACTTGATTCAAGCCATACCCGGCCAGTCCTTTTATAGCCAAATTGTTGGACTCAGTCGCACCTGAGGTAAAGATCACCCCAGCCGGGTCTGCATCAATGAGCTCTGCTATTTGTATTCTCGCGCCCTCAATTGCTCGTGCTGCCTGGTGCCCATGCAAGTGGATGGCGTGAGGATTGGCATGCCTAGGCCCAAGCCACTCCAGCATTGCATCCACTACTTCTGGAAGCGGGGGAGCTGAAGACGCGAAGTCAGCATAGATGGGCGTCGGTGACATTACTCGGACCTCACTTGTGACAAACTAGACAGCCGGCAGTGCCGTCAAATATCTCCTCCATTTCGACACCCGCGGGGAGTTCAACCCCCTGCCTTAGAGGGTTGACTCGAGCACGGGCACTTACGCGCTCTCTCCTTCGCTCAAACTCGCGCTCGATAGCCTCTACTCGTTCGGGCTGCTCTAGCTCTGCCAGTGACTCACGATCACTCCAGGTGAATGGGGAGCCGTGCTCCAATGCGGTTTTCTCATACTGCTTGGCTTCCTCAAATCGCTCAGGATGTTGCTGTTTGAGACGCACCCACTCAATCTTTTGCTGGAAGAAGCAGAATGTACATCCACTGCGAGACCGCCAGTCATAGTACTTGGGCAGCCCAACACCAGCACCATCGAGTAACTCCATCACACCGGCATGATCGATCCCGGCCTCCCGAAACGGAAGATGGACAGTGAGATTCCGATGGCCAGAATCGTATCCATCGCGATGATTCTCATCGGATCGGATCGCGACGTAGCTGTGGACAGTGTCGCCAGCATCAAGCCACGGCTTTATCCAGTTGCGGAAAGGCAATAGCTTCAGCTGCCGCGTGCACCACCGCGTTCTTGGCGAAGGCAGAAAATTGTTGTACTCCCGCAGCCAGAAGTCGAAATCACGCTGCGGATTGAGCCGCAGGATTTCTTTGCCCAAGAAGCCCTCTAGACTTCCCAGGAACTCGTATACCTCCGGAAGCTCTTTGCCCGTATCGGTAAAGAAGTACTTCAGATCGATCTCAGGGTGATTCAAGCGCATATAGACAGCGAGCGCAGCACTGTCCTTACCACCGGAGATCCCCAGAACGTGGTGCTCAGCCATGACCAGCCTCCGCTTCAATGCTCTCGTCAAGCAGCGATGCACCTGCCTCTGCCAAAGCAGCCAGATACAATTCCTTGGAAACCCTGCCACTTCGCACGGACGAAAGCAGATCGTCACGGATCTGAGAGATCACCTCTCGATCCTCCTCAGCGATATCGATGGTAGTGCTTACAGTCCGCTGGCCACCGAAGGCGACAGCCAATGCATGGCGACCCGATGGTCGCCCCTGGATGGATGCCAAAAGCTCCGCGCGCCTAAACTGAAACGCCCAGTCTGCGAGCTGCATTCCAGCCCGCTCGATGTCTTGGTCCGTAAACTCACGAGCTGCCCTGTTGGTGGCCAAGGACGCCAGGCTCTCATTCTGAAGGGATTGGCTGTCGTACTCGACCAGTCGAGACACAAACGCATCCAGCCGGAAATCGCCCATCTTGCCAAGTAGCGGCTTAGCTCGTGACCTCAGACGAGATAGGGGGCCAGAATGACCCAGTGACACAATCAGTTGATCACCGACCTTCTTCAGAGCCGAATCATAGGCGCCATCGAGCTCTTGGACCACCTCTACGATGACATCGACAGTGGCCGGTCCCGCCTTGGTCTTAAGCGCAGCAGGCAGATCCAGAAAGATCGTCTTCATAGGGTCTGACGCCCGCAGCAGCACAGCACGCACTGCTTTTGCAGAATCACTTAAAGCCGAGGTCTTGCGAGTCCACGCCGGGAGCGAGAATGCCCAAGCCACTAGTGCTCTTGCGGAATCCAGCGGATCAGCCTGCACTGGGCGTTGAACGATTGGCTCAAGCCTACGGGCGAGCTGGCGTAGCATCTTGCGGGACGACTCATCTATACGGAGCCACTTCCAGCCGATTCGCGCAGCGTCCTGCAACCACACGTCGGCGTCCGCGTCGCTCATCTCGGGCGTGAACATGCCATCGATATAGAGCGTCAGTTCACTTCTATGGGCAAGGAAGAACGCCAGAGCGAAGATGGGCAGCAGGCCCGCGCGAACGCCATAGGGCGCTTTTCGAGCCGTTTGGAAGAGCGAATCCAGGGTTATAGGCTCGTCAGACTCCAGGAGCTGAGCCTTCCATTTCTGCCAGAGCGGAACAATGCTTGAGGCGCCTTCTTCTTCAAGATGAACCAAGGAACGGAACCCATAACCGGCGTCTATCTGGCCGTGGAGGCGCAGCGGGGCTAGCACAGTGTGATAGAGCCCTGCTTCCGCCGGGTAACCCTCAAAGCCCAGGTCCCTATCGCCTCCGTTGGAGATCATGCGATGCATGAGCAGGCGCTGAGCCTTGGCCGAATTGGAAGATAGCGAGTCACGGTTGACCAGCTCACTGAAGACCTGAGGAGCGTGAGAGAAAGCCTTATCGCATACCTCACTCGCAATCGGAGATAGACCATCGTCCATGCTGGATTGAAGTATCTCGCCGTTGACGTGCCAAGCAGCGGAGGAAAAAGCCTCTCGAAGATCAGCGTCAAGCGTCAGTCGGGCATGCTCTAGGCGCGCGGCAATCTCTCGCCGCGCTACCGCATCAGCCTCGAGCTGGGGCGATGCACGTGAAACCTGCTCCAGAGCAGCTAGCTCAATAGCCTGCTCTGAGAGCCCAAAATGCAGCTTGGGGATACCGATGGCATCGAGTGAACTCTGGGTCTGAGTGGCCAAACGCAGAGCTTCGGCCTCAAGAGCCTGTGGCGGAGTGTCATCGTCCGGAACAAGAAGAATGAACCTCCCAGTCATCGGGTTCTGGGGAGAATTGATCAACTGCTCGGCTACCTTCGGCGTTGCGACTAATCTCTCAAACCAGCGCAACGTACCTGTGTGGAAGTAGTGCTTCCTGGCGCTCAGTGCTGGCAGAGATCCGACCTGCCTGAATTGCTGATCAATCGAGAGCGCTCGCTTTCCTTTAGCTTGTTCAACTGCTATTTCGATATCGAAGTCACTGCCGGCATAGATCGCCCACGCTGACAGGTGCTTCCGATAAACAGCGACGCTGGACTGCGACAGGTCCGCTAGCGCGACTGACAGGTCCTTTTCTGAGTAGCCAGGGACACTCTGGAACAGCACATCATTTGTCGCAGCAACGCCAGACCCGTTCCGGAAGATGTCGATGAGCGCGATAGTCTTGATCAGAGAAACATGAGGCTCTTGGAACCGCGCCTCCACTCGCTCAATCGCATCGGAAGCCACAGCCCAGCGATGACCATCGGCAGAAGCCAGAATCGCGGGCTCGAAGTTGACTCTGAGGTAGTCCCAAAAGCGAGCCGGTCCGTAAACGCCCGATACTTGGCTGGCTGAGCTGCGCAGGAACTCCTGGAATCCAAGTGGCTCAGCAGAGCTAAGAAAGCCGAAAACACTGCGCTCGTTCTGACCAAAGCGCCTGCGCGAGCATGGACCCAATAGCGCTGCGGTGACTGGGTGCAGTGGCCAGCATGCGTCGAGCGCCGCGGCGAGATTCGGCGGCGATGAGGGTCGGCGAAGATGGATTTGCTCAGCAATAGCTTTGCTCACCCGCATCGACTTCGGATGTGACTGCTCAGACTCTATGGCACCACCGATTAGCCCAATCACCTCGTCGGTACCAGCAACCACTGGGATATCGACAAAGCGGCCTTGAACCTTCGCCCATTCAGCCTGCACGCCACGGTGAGAGCGCCCCACATACCGCTCAAAGGCTTGGTGCAGCACGCCAACGATGACGAGCTTTCCTTCACTTCGGCTAGCTGCCTCGGCAAGCTCCTGCAGCAAATAGATGTCCTCTCCAGCCGCGGCGGCGGCCTCAAGGAGCTTCCCCATCTCATCCAGGATGACAATCACGCCACCGATATCGCTGGCGTCAGCGCGCTTAAGGAGCTCGGCCACGACGTCGCGCCGCCCTTCGCGCATCCGCTTGGCACCCCGCATCGGCGCGTATTTGTCGATAGACTGGCTGAGTGCAGTCTCAAGCGATTGTCGTCGGCCCACCAGAGGGATAACCGTCCAGGGCTTACGCCCGCCGAAGACGCGAGAGACCCCATCACCGGGATTCAGACGAAGCGCTACCTTGGCTCGTTTCCTAATGGCGGCTTCTCCGCCAGCGAGCTGCGCTAATGCAAGCGCAAGCGTAGACTTGCCGCCGCCGTATGGGCCAGTCCAAGTAAAAGCTCGCTGCTGAGAAGTGCTGACATACCGGGCGATCGTTTCGAGTGCGAGCTCACCACTTTCATGCAGCACGTACCCGTCGAGCGCATCCTCTCGGCTCAGGTCAGACTCAAGCTGAACAGACCTCTGAAACCGCGCGGCGACTCGGACCGGGGGTCTGACATTACTTACCATATGCCTTCCTAAACAGACTATTTGAGAGATCGGACTTTGTTCCGCGTAGCTGCCGACTCACCTGTCGAACACCCGCTGTGTCAGTCCACCTCAACTGCCCGTCGGTGACGTCCTCCAACGCCGAAAGACGCTCACCCACACTTCTCTCGTCGAGCTTGAAGACCCTGCCTGGAGAGCCGTATTCATGAGAGATTGCCTCGAAGGACAAGGTTGCGCGGCCTGCACCGAGACTTTCCTCACGCGTATCCCAGAACTCAAGCAACGCCATTGCAAAGATCTCGTTAGGCAGCGAATTCTGTGCTCCCCGCAGGAAGGTGAGCCCACCGCCCGCACCTTCATTGAGAAGCCCTAACTCGGCCAACAAGGGCTCTGCAGCGTCATCACCGCCTCTACCGTCTCGCTTGCTCACGTAGCAGCGAATACAGACCTCTACGTCGCGCTTCAGCGTGACCTTCGACGTCTTATGGCCTGCTTGCTCTACGGCCGCCCTTAATGAGTCAGTGAGTGCATCCGCATCGAAAACCTGCTGAGCAGTCTGATTGAATACCCACCACCACGTTGTCGATCGCTTCGCTCGGCCAGAAAGCAACCAATGAATCCACCAAGATGTCGCGGGTTTCTCCAAGTACGGATCGAGGGCTTCAGGCCCGAACAGCGCATGCCCGGTTTGCGCAATCTCGATCTTGCCGTCGCGGGACTCGCTTATGACGTCGCACGCAAGCGCCCAATGTCGGATCGAGGCCACCATGTTCTTGCCAACACCAAACCGGCGAATGCCGACTTCAGAAGCAAAGACCTCCTTCGCCGGGCTCCCTAGCCCGTCCGTGGCTGCGTCGTATGCCTTCCGCAGCCATAGCTGCCTCAGAGGGAAGGTCTCATGGCCGGAAAACTGAACGGCGGTTGGAAGTTGGATAGATGTCATAGCAGCGAGTCTACTGGTGGACTCCACCAGTTCAAGTTGCTAGCTGGAAAATTTCACCAGGAAAACAGACCACCTGAGAAGAATGAGAACTCATGTCATTGATTTATAATAAATTTTCTAAAACCCCTATTTCTATCCATTGAGCCCCATCCACTAGTCGTCGGGGCTGCATTGAGAAAAAGGTCTAGCCAACTGACTCCATCACGCGCGCCGCGCCCAGCTGCTGTGCATCAGCTAGTTGGCTATGAGGAGGCCACTTCAAGTGTTGACACGTTCTCCGCGTCCCAAACAATGACTCAGCATCAGCCCTTGGGTTGCGAGTCGCTATCTTCTAGAAGAAGCAGGACGTACTGCTTATCCACATCCGGATTGATCTCGATGCTCTCTAGAGAGTTCGTCAAGGAGATATCAAATCCCAAGCTACGAAAGAAGTCTGCATGCTTCGCGGGGATAGGCTTACCACTTGACCCATCGTGGCCTGTGCCATCGATGTTGACCGAGTAAAGTTCCTTACCCCCGCCGGCTCGCCTTGCATAGACATGAGCATGACGTTGCGTCATTGCACTTGTTCTAGGGGCATCCACACGATACGAATTCGTAGTTCCGGGGATTTCCTTATAAGTGTGGTGCTCAAGTGAGATCTTGAGCTGCTCCAGACGGCTTTCGCGCTCGGCTTCGGCTTCGGCTTCGGCTTCGGCTTCGGCTTCGGCTTCGGCTTCGGCCAATAGTTTCGGGAAAATATCCTTCAATCGCACGCCACAGACTCCTTGTCAGATCAGACGCCGTGATTATGCATCACCCTTTACGCGTCTGCTTGCTGACGCTGCCTATGCCGCTAAATTAACCGCATGACCTGAGCAGGAATCGGTGGTCATTACAGAAGAAGCTCCACTCATACCATTGCAGCCCTTCATATACCCCGGGCTACCTATGTGCCCTTACCTTTCTTTTGCGAGATCTATCTGCCAACCCGCAACAAGTACAGTTGCAAAGGCAAATCCCACAAAAATCCATCGCCAGTCAGCATCCCGTATAAGTAGAGCCAGCCCGATCAAGAAAACAGAGAACAAAAGAAGCGCCATGCCGAATCTGTAGCGCCGAACGTTTCCTTGAGGCCTGGTCGGATACGAAATGACTCTACCGATCCGAGCACCCAGCGACTGATGATCGACATCAAGTCCCCGCAGCTGTTTCCGAATCTGCTGAATCTGCTGCGTCGACAAATGGGAATTGTTACCTTCGCTCATTTCACCAACCTGAACGTAGCCCGCACCTGCTCAGCATCGATACGGTTGTCCGTACAGAACTGCGCGTAGAGAGTGCGAAGCAGATCATTTCGCTCGGAAGTGGAGGTTGGCTTACCCCGCTCCCCCATCCATTCCTCTATCAGAGCCAGAAGGTCAAAGATCAGCTCCCACTGAACGCCTGGGGCCGTGTGCCTCCCGGTCAGCAACCAGCAAATATCCACCCCGGCTTCTGAGACCCGGGCAAGGTAGCTGGCATCGGGCTTGGTGCTATCGGCTTCATAGGCAACTTGGGTCGGCTTGCTGACCCCGCCGATTTCCGCGAGTGCAGACTGATTCAGTCCTAGACGGAGACGCTCCATCTTAAGATTCTTTCCAAAAAGTCGAGATTCTTGTCTTTTTGCACTCATTGGATCATATTGTAAAGAGTCTTGCTCCCTGAACCCAATTGCCATGCATCTGACACTACAGGATGTCCGAAACGCCTTTGAGAATGGCGGGATCTCAGTCTCCGACTGGGCCGACGCGCATGGGTTTCGCCGTGAGAACGTGTACGCCCTGTTGTCTGGTCGCACGAGGGGGCGACGGGGGCAAGCCTATGAGATCGCGGCCGCACTTGGGCTCAAGCAGAAGGTCGACGCCGTCCTACGCAAAACGCAAGCAACTTGTAACCCGCCTCTGACAGCAACCGCCAAGGATTCCTCCATGAGTTAGCCAATTTTTTGGAGGATGGAAAAGCAGAAGCCCCAGCTGGCAGGCTGGGGCTTCTAAAAGACTAGCATTGATCGTGCTGTCCTGATCCTACCCCTCCCGACCCTGAACCTCAAGCCCATGCTCCAAGGGAGGACGGCTGCCGCCTAGGCCACCGCCCCCTCTGGAGTCTATCGGCGCGCTCACGCGCGTCAGCTTTCAGGAGACTGAGCTTATGCGCCCAATGGAGCTCAAGCTGGATCAATACTTCGTTCACCATCAGCTGGTTGGGCCAACCGCGGACTACATTCGTCGCGCGAGCCTGGGCTTGGCGCGAGACATCGGCACAGGCGGCTACGCAAGTCTCGTAACTGAATACCAATCGAGGAAGATGGGGGTAACGGTGAATACCGAGAGTCGGACTGCCGAGTGTCTCTACGCCATCTACTTGGATTTTGATTCAGATGTAGAAGCATTTTTCGAACAACCACCTAGCGTGGACTGCTATCGGACTACGAAGCAGGGCATACGAAGGCTGAGCAACTACACCCCAGACTTTTTGGTACTGGGAAAATACGGGCCATACGTCGTACAACTAAAAACCGAGAGCAAACTGATCTCGCTGGCCACCAACTCAAAAGACTGGATTCAGGAGAAGAGCGGCGCTTTCAGAGATCTACCTGCCGATCGAGCATTCGAAAGGCTGAATCTACAACACACGGTTGTTTCTACTGCACAGCTCAGCAAGAGGCGCGGCGCCAACATCATGCTTCTGCTGCAGAGTCTCGACCATCTACAAGACGATGAAAATCTGAGTGCAAGGGTCGCGAGATACCTCAAGGAGAATCCTGTTGCTCGGCTGCAGGACTTAGCAGACGCAGTCGGCCTTTTAGATCAAACACCGCTGTTAAGACTGATCGCAAAGCATGAGATCTTCACAGACCTTGAAGCATTTTCCCTCACAGAATCCGATGCATGCTTTGTCAGCAAGCGTCCGGACCTGCTTCGTACAGATGTCTATGATGCTCTCGGCCACTATCGGCGCTTGGCACCAGGCCAAGCAGAAGCATGTGCGTCACAGGACGAGCTTCCGCTATCAAGGCATCTTGGGAAAGGAATAGACATCGTCGATCGACTCGATGCCGGCCTTAGCGGGCGCAGCGCCAGACGATGGCTGAATAAAATTCAGAAGGGTATGGAGAAGGGGTTGAGTCGTGTCGCGGCCGCGACACCCAATCATGGAAAATCCGGAAATCGAAGCGCGAAACGACCCGAGATAGTTCTCGCATATGCAGAGCACTGCATCCGAAGCAGCTGGACATCGGTGGAGAAGCCAAGCCCAGCAAGCTTGTGGCGAGAGTATAAGGCAGCAGCTGAAGGTTGGCATCCAGAGTACAGGCGCCTTTCACACCCTACATTCTCAAAGCTTCGGAAAAACTTGGCTGAGGAACTCTCGAAAGCGCGGGGCGGTAAACGTGCCGCGAATGCTGCAGCTGCGCCGACCAATGTGGATGATCGTGCGCTCAAATCGACCCGTCCTTTTGAGATGGCGTCCTGCGATCACTACTTGGTGGACTTGGAGTGTATCGTTCTGGAAGCCAATGGCATGCGTTACACCATGCGTCCATGGCTGACCGTTCTTCGAGATTGCTACACGAAATCAGTGCTCGCCTTTTGGTTGACTCTGAAGCCACCAAGCCGACGGAACTGTGCGCTAATCATTCGCCAGTGCCTTCGGACTCACGGACGCCTGCCAGAATCCATCATCGTGGATCGAGGTGCGGACTTCAGATCAAATTATTTTTCGGGGCTGATGTCGCATTGCGGTATCCATCTTATTCTTCGTCCTGCCGGACATCCTAGATATGGCTCTGAGGCCGAACGCTTTTTTGGGCAGTTCAAGGAACTTTGGCTTTCCTTCAGACCCGGGAACCGAACCAACATCAAGGAAGTGCGCTCAGTATCAGGCTCGCATCGACCTCAGAAACTAGCCACGCTATCACTTCTGGATTTGTGGGAGGATCTAGTCGAGTTCAGTGCATGGTTCGATCACTACACGGTTCCGTCCAGCCTTGCGTCTCCCTCTGTCCTGGCTACCGAGGGACTCCAGAAGTTCTCATGCTCTGGGCGGGCTATTCCCTACGATCAAAAGTTCTTGATCGCTTCCGCCGTGGATGACAAGTCCTACAAGGTGGATCCCAGACGAGGGATTCACATCGACGCTTTTCATTTCTGGCACCCAGATCTTGCGTCTTGCGGAGGACGGTCGATCCCCGTTCGACGTGATCCGGAAGATCCCTACCGGATCTATGCACTTATCCACAGCCGATGGACAACATGCAAATCCTCAGCTGCACCCGCTCATGACGCAAAGAATCCGCTCAGACAGATCGTCGAAGGAATTGTCATGCTTGATGGTGCCGTATTGAGGGATACGGCTCGTGATGATGCCGATCGCAATCTGATCAATGTAATTAACAAACGTCGAGCCTCCTCGACGGTCGCTATCGAAGAGGCTGACTCTGCTCCTATTCCTAGCCTGTTATCTCCCGCTCCCAGCATCACCTTTGATGACCCATTCTCGGCTATCGCGGCTCAGGAAATGGAAGAAACGGAGGTGAGCCAATGGTGACTACGAATGCGATGCCAGATGTACTGGATGCCGTGAAACGCCTCAAGATCGAACATCTTAAGTACAAAAATATGAAGCGCAGAGTGTCCTCGGTCCTTCAGGCAATGTTCTTGGGCGAGCTTGCCGTGATTGCAGGGCCTCCTCGCGTCGGCAAGACGAGGAGCGTTCGAGATGCGCTCGCTATCTCCGATTCTCCCCAGCCGGATGAGAACGAGCTAATGCCAGTAGTGATCGTGGAGGCAGCAAACGAAGGCACAAGCGGCGAGTTCTCCACGAAGGGCTTCGCAATGGACTGTTTGCGAGCGATTCGCCACCCAATCTTCGGTATCGCAGATGAGAATGACCCTTGGGAAGTAAAGCTCAACGAACGTCTTGAACGCACACCCGAGCGGCGACTGTGGTCTGCGTTCGAGCAAGCATTGATTCTTCGAAAAACCGAGTACTTTGTTATCGATGAGGCCCATCATGTCCGCTATGTTCGCGGAGGAGACGAGGCCGCGGCGAAGGTTCTCGACTCATGGAAGTGTCTAGCCAACATCGCGAAAGTGAAGCTTGTTCTGATTGGTTCATACAAATTACTTCCACTGATGAGCCTTGCACCTCACCTACTCGGGAGGCAGCTACCTTTGGAATTCGCCCGCTACAAATCGAGTTCTATAGATGACATTCGAGAGTGGGAGAAAGCGCTTCGCCGCTTCTCGGAGCTCATTCCCTTCAATGCCAATGAATCGCTCAGCACTTGGAATCGGTATCTTTTCGAAGGCTCAATGGGACGAATCGGCGGCCTCTCATCCTGGCTAAGGGGAGCATTGGCAAAAATGATCGCGGAAGATGCTGACCGAATGACGATTGAGTTTCTTCAAGCCAGCCGGATGCCGGCCCAGCAAGAAAAGATGATTTTTGAAGAAATCATCGAGGGAGAGAATTACCTGTTACGGCAGCTGACCCCGCTTCCCATGGGCACCGAACAAGCCCGGGAGTCGAAACCAAGTACTAGGGTAAGCAATGATTCAAAAAGCCGCGGCACTCCGTTTAGGCGATCTCCAAAACGAAACGTCAGAGATGGGAGGGCGTGAAGCATGCTATCGCTACTTCCTCTCCCACTTCAAGGGCGTGACAGCTATAACATCGAGGCACTCCCGTCGTACCTGTCCCGACTCGGGACAGCCCATGGCGTTACACCTGGCGGCCTACTTACTTATCTATTGAATGGAAGCAACGCCGGACTAGCATTGAGTAGAGCATTGGCTGCTCAGCCGTTCGCTGCAAGCGTACGTCCCAATGCTACAACCGAGAACATAATCAAAGCACTAGCACGCGCTCGTTGCGAAAGCGATTGCCAGCTTAGGCGCAGCACTTTCGTCCACTTGTCACCAGCCCTTGCACGCTCCCCAAAAACGTACAGCAAGCACCTGCGTTGGTGCCCTGGCTGCTTATACGAGCAGACACTGGGACAGGGCAAGGCCTATCTCAAGCTGGCCTGGTTTTTGGAAGACATCCAAGCTTGTGAAATTCACCGCGTCGTACTCCGTAATACATGCCCGTACTGTGAACGCGCACCGCGCCCATGGTCGGGATGGCCTGACTTCACACGCTGCCAGCAGTGCAAGGGACGCCTGGACATGATCACCTCTCGTGATCAGCTGGACAACGATCCCATATCGTTCGCTCCCGACCTTATCGGCATGGTCCAAGATCTCTCCACTCGGACGACCCCCTATCCAGTCGCTTCAGTGAACCGCTACGTGGATAGCGCCTTTAGCGAGGCATGGGCCAGCCAACGGGAAGAAGCTCTCTGGGCGAAGCTGCCCCGCGACGAGTGCATTCGTTACGCCTCTATGGATGAGCCCATCACACTCTCAGTTGCAAGGCGCATTGCCTTTCGGCTGGAAGTGCCACTGCTGGAGCTCTTGGACTGCGCGCGACCAACGATTCGATCGTTCGGGTTCGCCTCTGAAGCCCCACTCCCCGACCTCCTTGAACAGAGAAGCAGGCGCACTCGGATTGATAAAGCGGATCTGCTGTGCAAACTCAAAGCAATCATAGAGGCCAAAGAGGAGCCTCGCTCACTGAGAGACGTCGCGAGGCGTCTTTCGGTCTCAGTTGGTGCCCTCCTATACCACTCCCCAGATCTCGCAGCCCTGATAGTTCGGCGCTGCGCCGCAACAAAGACCGCTCAAGGGATCAGAACGAAGGCACTGGCTTCCGGAGCGGTCTCCAATGCAATACATAGCCGAAGCTCCGCTGGAGAGCCCTTGACGCGAAAGACGCTTCTTAGGGACCTTTACCGGCAAACCGGTCTACCCAAAAACCTGCTACGAGCGGAGATCAGTGCGCAATTCGGATCCAGCTCGAAGAGGACCAGCTATGCTTGCATGCAATGAAAATTTGGCCGATCCGGACAACTTATGCTTTCACGCACAAGTTCTACAACCCGCTGATCTGCATGGTGGGCCCACCAGGATTCGAACCTGGAACCAAAGGATTATGAGTCCTCTGCTCTAACCGTTGAGCTATAGGCCCGCGCGACGACACAGTGTAGTGGAGCCGGCGGTGGGCGACTACTTCCGGCGGTCCGGTTTCGCAGCCGCAACGACGAATGCCGGGATACGCCGACTTCCCTTGGCCATACCTGCGCCACCCGATCGCGAGTACCCGGCCAACAGCACAGCGCGCGAACAAAGAAAAACCCCGCCGGAGCGGGGTTCTTCATTCCAGCTTCTACGACTCGCCAATCACTCGATATCGAGGAAGCTGCGCAGCTGCTCGGAGCGGCTCGGGTGACGCAGCTTGCGCAGCGCCTTGGCTTCGATCTGGCGGATACGCTCGCGGGTCACGTCAAACTGCTTGCCCACTTCTTCCAGCGTGTGATCGGTGTTCATGTCGATGCCGAAGCGCATGCGCAGCACCTTGGCTTCCCTCGGGGTGAGGCCAGCCAGCACGTCACGCACGGTTTCCGACAGGTTGATGTTGACCGTGTTCTCGATCGGGGACTCCACGTTGGTGTCCTCGATGAAGTCGCCCAGATGCGAATCCTCGTCGTCGCCGATCGGGGTTTCCATCGAGATCGGCTCCTTGGCGATCTTCATCACCTTGCGGATCTTGTCTTCCGGCATGTCCATTTCCTTGGCCAGCTCCTCCGGCGTGGCCTCGCGGCCGTACTGCTGGAGCATCTGGCGGGAAATGCGGTTGAGCTTGTTGATCGTCTCGATCATGTGCACCGGGATACGGATGGTGCGCGCTTGGTCGGCGATCGAGCGGGTGATCGCCTGGCGGATCCACCAGGTCGCGTAGGTCGAGAACTTGTAACCGCGGCGGTACTCAAACTTGTCCACGGCCTTCATCAGGCCGATGTTGCCCTCTTGGATCAGGTCCAGGAACTGCAGGCCACGGTTGGTGTACTTCTTGGCGATGGAGATCACCAGGCGCAGGTTGGCCTCGACCATCTCCTTCTTGGCCTTGCGCGCCTTGGCTTCGCCATAGGCCATCACACGGCTGATTTCCTTCAGCTCGTCCAGGCTCAGCTGGGTGTTCTTTTCAAGGTCGATGGTGGCCTGCTGTTCGGCGACGATCTGATCCTTGACGTCACGCAGTGCCGAAGACCACTTCTGCTTGCGCTTGATTGCGTCTTCCACCCACTCCAGGTTGGTCTGGTTGCCTTCCCAGGAGCGGATGAAATCCTTGCGCGGCATGCGCGCGGTAATGGTTGCCAGGTGCAGCACGCGGCGTTCCTGGGCCTTGACCTGGCCCATGGTGTCGCGCAGCAGGCGCACCAGCACGTCGGTCAGCGGCAGCGGCAGCTTCAGGGTCACGAACGTGGCCGAGATCTCTTCGCGCAGCTTGGCCTGTGCCTTGGTGTCACCCTTGGCGTGTGCCTTCTTGAACTTGGCCAGGTCGCCAGCCAGCTGATCCATGCGGGCAGCCACTTCCAGCGGATCCGGACCCGTCGGGCCCGCTTCTTCCTCGACGTCATCGCCGTCGTCGTCTTCGTCGCCGTCGGCGTCAGCCTCTTCGCTGGTGTCTTCGGCAGCAGCCGGGGCCGGGGCCGGTGCTTCTTCGGCCAGGTCATTGAAACCGACGATCACTTCGGCAAGGCGCTTCTTGCCTTCCTTGTGCAGTTCGTAATCCGCCAGCACCGATTCCACGGCCAGCGGGAAGGTGCCCAGTGCAGCCTGCACCTGGCCCAGGCCTTCCTCGATGCGCTTGGCGATGGCGATTTCGCCTTCGCGGGTGAGCAGCTCGACCGTACCCATCTCGCGCATGTACATGCGCACCGGGTCGGTGGTGCGGCCACCTTCGGTGTCGAGCGCGGTCAGCGCGGCGGCGGCTTCTTCAGCAGCGGTGTCATCGACTTCGCGGTTGCCGGTGTTGCCGTCGCTGAGCATCAGCGTGTCGGCGTCGGGGGCAACTTCATGGACATCAATGCCCATGCCGGTGATCAGGCCGATGATGTCCTCGATCTGCTCCGGATCGACCATGTCGTCAGGGAGGTGATCGTTGACTTCGGCATAGGTCAGGTAGCCCTGTTCCAGGCCCTTGCTGATCAGAAGCTTGATGTCGTTTTGCTGGGCAGGACGTTCGTTGGCCATGTAGTGCTCGCGCCACCGGCGATTGTGAAGATAGGGAACCTAGCATTATACCAGCGCAGCATAACGCTTGCCGGGCGGTGGATTCACGGCGCGTCAGGGTCTGAGCAGGAAGGTCACGGGCCCGTCATTGACCAGGCTGACAACCATATGGGCCCCGAACCGTCCGGTTTCCACCCCTGCGGCGTGTTTTTCACGGCAGATGGCCACCAAACGATTGAAAAGCCGTTCAGCCTCGGCCGGCGGCGCGGCCGTGGTGAAGCTCGGGCGCATGCCTGAACGGGTGTCGGCGGCCAGGGTGAACTGGCTGACCAGCAACAGTCCGCCCCCCGTATCCCGCAAAGAGCGATTCATCTTGCCGGCATCATCGGCGAAAACCCGGTAACCGAGCAGGCGATCAGCCATCCGCGACAACATCGCCTCGTCATCGCCCGGCTCCACGCCCACCAGGGCCAGCAGGCCATGTTCGATCTGGCCGACCACGTCGCCATCGACGCTGACGGAGGCTTGGGTAACACGCTGGATCAGGGAAAGCATGGGGGCTCCTGCGGACAATCGGGCACCTTAGCACCGGCGCCATGCAGGACCATCGGGCTACACGCACAGCGACCGCTCGGCCTAGACTTGCGCGGATGAAACCGCAAGCCACCGCCAAGCTGTACTACCGCCTCGCTTCGATGTTGAGCCACCTGCCCTGGTCCTGGCAGCGACGGCTGGCCGATGCCGTGGCCTGGCTGTGGGTCCGGATCAACGCTCGCGAGAGCCGGGTCACGCGCCGCAACCTCGAACTGGTCTACCCCGAACTGGCACCGGCCGAGCGTGCCCGCCTGCACCGGGAGGTGCTGCGCACCACCGCACGCCAGGCGCTGGAAACGCTGTACCTGTGGACCCACGACCCGGCCACCAATCTGGCCCGCCATCTGCGCGAGCGGCATGGCCAGGATATCTACGATGCAGCACTGGCCTCGGGCAAGGGCGTGATCGTGGTGGCGCCGCATTACGGCAACTGGGAGCTGCTGAACCAGTGGCTGGCCTCGCGCGGGCCCATCGCCATTGTTTACGCACCGCCGGAAAACCCGGTTGGCGACGAGTTCCTGCAGCTGGTCCGCGGCGGCGACAACGTGCGCCAGGTGCGTGCCGAAGGCCCGGCGGTGCGGCAGCTGTTCAAGGTGCTCAAGGACGGCGGCGCCACCGGCATCCTGCCCGACCAGCAGCCCAAGAACGGCGACGGGGTGTTCGTGCCGTTCTTCGGCATCCAGGCGCTGACCATGACCCTGGTCAACCGGCTGGCCGAGCGCACCGGCGCCACGGTCCTGCATGCCTGGTGTGAGCGCACCGGCCCCGATCTTGCGTTTGCCCTGCATGTGGAACCGGCCTCGCCGCAGATCGCCGACCCCGATCCATTGATCGCGGCCAGCGCTTTGAGCGCCGGCATCGAAGCCATCGCCCGGCGCGATCCCCGGCAGTACCAGTGGACTTACAAGCGCTTCACCCTGCGTCCGCCGGGCAGCGGCGAACATGACCCCTACGCCACCGCCAGACACCCGCACTGACGCATCTGCCGCAACACAATGTCGCCAGACTGCCGATTGAATCCGCAGCCGGCGGCCCCCATAAGGTCAGCGATGAACGCCCCGACCCCCTCCCCCGCTTCCGTTTCCACCGCTTTCGGCGAAACCGCCGCCATCCGCTGCGAGCGCGCCGCCGCCGAATTGCGCGCTGGCCGGCCCGTGGTGATCGCCGATGGCCAACGCCGCCTGGCGACTTCGGCGCTGGACAGCAGCTCGCCGGCAGGTTTCGAGGCATTCGCGCAGGCCGCGGCACAGCAGCACTACCTGTACCTCACCGCGCCGCGCGCCCAGACGCTGGGCATCCCGGGCGCGCTGGGTGTGCGCATTCCCCTGGCCGGGCAGGCATTCAACACGCTTCCCGCGCTGGCCTACCTGCGCGACGCCAAGGCACCTGAGGGCACGCCGACCGCCGGCAACGACATGGACGCGGCCAGCGTCGAAGTCGCACGGCTTGGCCTGCTGCTGCCGGCGATGGTGTCGGTGGAATTGGGCAACGGCAGCACGCCGTTTGATGGCTGCCTGCGCCTGACGTTCGATGACCTGCGCGAAGGCGCACAACAGGCCGGCCAGGATTACGAACTGGTCACCCGTTCGCCGGTACCGCTGCGCGACGTGGGCATGAGCGAGTTCGCGGTGTTCCGTGGCGGCGTCGCCCAGCGTGACCAGGTCGCCGTGATTGTCGGCAACCCGGACCTACAGGGCGCGGTGCCGGTGCGGGTGCATTCCTCGTGCCTGACCGGCGACCTGTTCGGCTCGCTCAAATGCGACTGTGGCGACCAGTTGCGCCGCGGCCTGCACACGTTGAAGGAACTGGGCGGCGGCATCCTGCTGTACCTGGACCAGGAAGGCCGCGGCACCGGCATCGCCGCCAAGATGCGCGCCTATGGCTATCAACACGAAGGCCTGGACACCATCGACGCCGATGCGCTGCTCGGTTTCGGCGCCGATGAGCGCCGCTACGGCAGCGCGGTGGCGATGCTGCGCGCCCTGGGCGTGGCACGCATCCAATTGCTGACCAACAACCCCACCAAGGTGCAGCGCCTGCGCAATGCCGGTATCGAAGTGGTCGGCTGCATCCCGGTGACCGGCGACATCACCACCGAGAACGAGCAATACCTGCGCACCAAGGCAGCGCGCGCCGGCCACCACCTGGACGTGGATGCGTTGATCATGGCCGCGCAATAGCGCGGCTGTAAGTGAACCCGGTAGCGCGACCAGACTCCCTCCCCTTCACTCGCTCCTGCGCGGAAGCTATCGTCGGCAGATGACTGAGCCTGCTGAACTCCCCGAACCTGTCGCCGCCGACGCCTCCTGGCACCCACTACCGCCGCGTGGCGCACTGTTTGCTGCCGTTGGCTCCGGGCTGGCCACTGCGCTTCCCTTCGCCGTCGCTGGCGCTGTACTGGCCCACCTCCTGGACTACCCGCACTGGCTGCTTGCTGCAGTAGCCAGCACTGCGGCGGGCCTGTTGCTGGGCGCCTGGCTGGGCTGGCGCCGACACCGGCTGACCTTCTGGCAGTTGGACAGCCAGGCGCTGGGCGTCCGCCGTGGCCATATGTGGCAGAACGAAAGCCACGTACCGATTTCGCGCGTACAGCACCTGGATCTGCAGCGCGGCCCGCTGCAACGCATGGCCGGCCTGTCCACGCTGATCGTGCATACCGCCGGCACCCGCATGAATACCGTCTCCATCGCCGGCCTGGACCAGGCCGATGCGGAACGCCTGCGTGACCAGCTGGCCAACCAGCTCGACCATGATGACGCGCTGTGAGCAGCCCGCTTCCCGACCCCGGCGACAACGAACAGCGGCTGCATCCCTGGTCATGGCTGTTCGTGCTGCAGCAACAGGTCCAGCAACTGCTGCTGCCACTGGTGGCGCTGCTGATCTTCGGCAGCCGCCGCCAGGAAGAGAGCCATTTCTACCAATGGGTGCCGTGGCTTGTGGTGGTTGCGCTGGTCGCCGCTGCGCTGCTGCAGTATCTGACCTACCGCTACCGCATCGGCACTGACCGGCTGGTCATCCGCAGCGGCGTGTTCGAGCGCACCCGTCGCGAAATCCCCTTCGCCCGCATCCACAACGTGGCGGTCCACCAGAGCCTGCTGCATCGCTTGTTCGGCGTGGCCGAGCTGCGCCTGGAATCCGCGGCAGGCGACAAGCCTGAAGCACAGATGCGCGTGCTCAAACTTGCGCAGGCGCTGGAACTGGAGCAGCTGATCCGTCACCGCGGCGATGTCATGGCCGCCGAAAGCGACAGCGCGCCGGCTGCCGATCAACTGCTCGCGTTGCGCCTGCCCGAACTGGTACGGCTTGGTTTGATCTCCAATCGCGCGATGGTCGTGGTCGCGGCGGCCATCGGCGCGCTCTACCAGATGCTGCCGCGTGACATCACCGAGAATTTCATCAAGCAGCAGGGCAAGCAGGCGGTTGGTTATGCCAGCCAGCTGCATCTGGAAACCTCCACCCTGGTCGCCAGCGGCGTCGTATTGCTGGTGACCGTCTTGCTGTTGATGTGGCTGCTGTCCGTTGGCCTGGCGATCATGCAGTACCACGGCTTCCGGCTGAGCGAAGCGGACAGGCGCCTCACCGTCGAACGCGGCCTGCTGACACGCTTGCGCAGCAGCGTCGCGCGTCGTCGCATCCAGGCATGGACGCTGCGCGAAGGCGCGCTGCACCGCCTCTTTGGCCGCCGGCAACTTCGCGTGGATATTGCCAGCGGCGGCGGCAACGAGGAGAAACAAGGCCGCGCACTGAAGGAGCTGGCGCCTCTGGCAACACCGGCAACCTGTGATGGATTGCTGCAACACCTGCTGCCGCAGCTGCAGTGGCCGCCAACACACTGGCAGGCAGTGTCCACACGCGGCTGGTGGCGGCTGTGCCTGCCGGCACTGGTCGTGACATCCATGCTGGCTGCCGCCCTCACTTACAACACCGGGCCCTGGGGTCTGTTGCTGCTGCTGTGGTTGCCGTGGTCGGCGTTCAAGGCCCAC
Source organism: Stenotrophomonas sp. STEN056 (assembly GCF_056759635.1). Classification (NCBI taxonomy): domain Bacteria; kingdom Pseudomonadati; phylum Pseudomonadota; class Gammaproteobacteria; order Lysobacterales; family Lysobacteraceae; genus Stenotrophomonas; species Stenotrophomonas sp. STEN056. The sequence goes on along the minus strand of NZ_JBRRDL010000018.1, from coordinate 55,516 downwards.
CGGCAGGTCACGCGCATGGGCTACAGCATCGATGCACAGCGCGTGGCGGTGCGTGGCGGTTGGTGGAACCGCTGGTGGCGCATCGCCGAGCTGGACAAGCTGCAGGCATTGCGACTGGACCGCTCGCCGCTGGATCGCCGCTTCGGCACCGCCACGCTTACCCTGGATACCGCCGGTGCGTTCGGCGCGCCCGCGCTGCAGCTGCGCTTCCTGGAAGAACAGCGCGCGCGGGAACTGATGGAGCAGCTTGGCCGGGAGATGGCGCGGCGCAAATTGCGCTGGTGAGGGTTGCCTGTTTGTCTCCCCTCTCCCCAACCCCTCTCCCGCAAGGGGAGAGGGGCTCGGACCGCGTCAAGTTGAGGCATTCCATGCAACTGCAGCTTTCAAGCCCCTCTCCCCTTGCGGGAGAGGGGTTGGGGAGAGGGGGAGAGCGAAAGCACTCACCAACAGCGCATCAAGAAATGCGCGCCACATCCCTTCATTGCACACCCCACAGACTCAACAAAGAGCGGCTCAGTCAGCAGCCAAAAAACACTTACGTCCGCGCTGGCCCCCAATAGCCAATGCGCTTGCGCAGCTTGATCTTGCGCCATAGGTTCATCGGCTTGGGCTTGCGGTTGCGTGCGCCCTTGGCGACAAAAGCATCAATGGCGTCGAGGATGCGCTCGCTGGACTTGCCGTCGCGGTACGGGTGCAACTGATCGGCGAACTCGCGCACCGCGGCCATCAGCTCCGGCGGACGCGACAACGCGGTACGGATCGCCCCTTCAAATTGCGCCGGGTCGTCGATGTCGATCAGCTGCGGGCCCGGGCGGCGGTTCTTGAAGGTAACCACCGGCTTGTAGGTCAGCAGGAACTCATTGAGCGCCGATGAAGTGTCCGAGCACATCATGTCCACCTGCGGGAACAGGTCCAGGATGTTGTCGTCATCGGCAAAGCGCAGGTACGGGCCTTCCAGCGCGCGGTACTTGGCCACCACTTCCGGGTCCATCTTCGGATGGAAAGTCACGATCCAGCGCCACTCGCCGGTCTGTGACAGGCGCTTGATCTCGTCATGCAGAATGCCGGCAGCACTCCACGACGGCGAAAACGTGGAGTGGTACAGGATCACCGGCGGCTCGCGGACCGGGTCCGGCGCATCGCGCAGTTGGCTCATGAACGGGTCAATCTTCGGAAAGCCGGTTTCCACCACCGAGAAGTGGCCCTGCTCGCTGGCCAGTGCCGAGAACGCGGCGGTGTCGCGCGGGCCGGTGGTGCAGTACAGGTCGAAGAAGCCACGGATGTAGATGTGGCGCGGCTTGCCGGCATCGAACCCGTGGAAGGTCTCGACCTTCACGCCGGGAAAGAAATGCGGCACGGCATTGGAGGAGGTGATCACCGCATACGGGTTCCAGGCACGCACCTGCTCCACCGTCAGCAGGGTTTCATCCTCGGTCATGTCCTCGGCCCCAGGGCCGTCGAAGAACCATGCCGCCTCGTCACCACGCGCCCGGATTGCCGCCTGCACCGGCCGGAGAATGGCCAGCGCGTAACGCTCGGAGCCGTACAACAGATAGTGGCGTGGCACGGTACAAACTCCTGAATAACCGGGATATGCCGGCGATTATCGCATCGCCAGCCAGCAGCGTCGCTGCTAGGCTTTGGCCCCGGTTCCCACCGCGTACCCTCTGCATGCCCCACTCTTCGTCCAGCTCCCCGAGCAGCCGCCCTCGCGTATCGGCCTGCATCATCGCCTTCAACGAAGCCGACCGGATTGGCGACTGCCTGGCCTCGTTGGCGTTCTGCGACGAGATCGTGGTGGTGGATTCGTTCTCCACCGACGCCACCGTGCCGGTGGCCGAAGCGGCCGGGGCGCGGGTACTGCAGCGTGCCTTTGATGGCTTCCGCAGCCAGAAGGCGTTCTGCGTGGAGCAGGCCCGCAACGACTGGGTACTGTGCCTGGACGCCGACGAGCGGGTCGACCCGGCGCTGCGTGCGGCCATCGAAGCCGAACGCGATGCAGGCTTCCCACGGGCCAAGGGTTACCGCTTTGCCCGCTGCTCGGAGTATTTCGGCCGCTTCCTGCGCCATGGCACCGCCTACCCTGACCGGGTGCTGCGCCTGTTCGACCGCCGCCACGGCGGCTGGCGCGGTGACCGTGAGATCCACGAGGCCGTCTCGGTCGATGGTCCCGTCGCCCTGCTCAAGGGGGACCTGCTGCACCATCCCTATCGCAGCTTCCTGCAGTTGCTGGACAAGAAGCAGAAGTACGCGCGAATGATGGCCGAATACGAATTCAGCCGCGGCAAACGCGCCAGCCTGGGCAAGCTGATCATCTCCCCCTCGTGGCGTTTTTTCCGCAGTTATGTGTTCAAACGCGGCTTCCTGGACGGCTGGCCCGGCCTGATCGAGGCTTTCGTCAGTGCCAACTATGTGCGCCAGAAGGCCATCATGCTGTGGCTGCTGCAGAACAGGCAGCCGTTGGCATGAAGCCCTGCCGTGGCAGATAGATGGTCCGTAGGATACGGGCCTCTTTCCCGGAACACGGCCTGTATGGGGCGTTTGATCAACCGCCTGCCGCATTGAAGACGGCTGGGGCCATCGCTAGAATCCGCAAGCGCCGTGATTCAGAGTCAGACTGGCTGTCGGGTGGCCACTGTTTGGTATCGCTGCCCCCCTTCCAGCGACGCCCTGAGCGTCTTTCCGGTGTAATCCCATCACGTGAATGACCTCCCTGCGCTTTCCCCGACCCCGGCATTGCGGCGATTCCGCGCTGGCCTGCTGACCGCCGGGCAATGGTGCGCCGCCCTCAGCCTGTTTGCTGCCCCCATCAACAAGCCGGCCACCACCGCGCTGATCATTCTCAGCCTGCTTTTTTCGCTGCTGGGTACCGATGTCCGCAGTCGCTGGCAGGCTGCCCTGCGGGAGCCGGTGGTCATCGGCTTTCTGGTCTGGTTTGTCGTGCTGTTCGCGAGCGCAACGCATGCAACCCTTGTCCATGGCAGCGACGCTTACCGCGAATCGTCCCTATGGAGTTGCATCTACCCGGCCTTGATGGCCAGCCTGCTGCACGATTCGCGCTGGCGCTGGCGGGCCCTGTTGGCCTTTGCCATCGCCGCAGGCGTGGTGGTGGTGATTTCGTACCTGATGCAGTTTGGGGTGATTCCCCAGCGCGCGGTCGCCGAGACCCTACCGACGATGCGCAATACGGTTTTCAAGGAATACACCCAGCAGGGTCTGGCAAGCCTGATCCTGACGTCGATGCTGGTGGCCGTCGCATTGCAGAGCCCTTCCCGGCGGCTGCGCGCGACCCTGCTGATGCTGGCGGCCGTCGTGCTGTGCAACGTGGTGCTGCTCATCCAGAGCCGGACCACCTACCTGGTGCTGCTGCCGCTGCTGCTGTACTGGATCTACCGCCTGGTCACCCACTACATCAGTGGTTGGCGCACCCTTGCCGTCAGCACGCTGCTGGCCGTGCTGACCATCTCGGCCCTGTGGTCGACACCCGGCATCCGCGAACGCATGGTCAGCGCCGTCACTGCAGAAGTCGATGGCTACCTGGATACCCAGGAGGCGACCTCCAGCGGCATCCGGCTTTGGCTGTGGGAGCACACGCTGCCGATCATTGCCGACGCCCCCGTGTTCGGGCATGGCCTGAACCAGTGGGAGCCCATCTATCTGGAGCAGATGCGTGCCATCCCGGATTCGGCCCCGTTCATCACCGGCCATCCGCACCAGGAGTTTCTGCTCATCCTGGCCGAGGAAGGTATCGCCGGGCTGCTCGTCTTCACCTTGCTGCTGGCTGGCCTTGCCTACCATGCGTCAACATTGGGTAATCCTCAGAAGGGTATCCTCGCCAGCATCGTGATCATCTATGTCGCTGCGGGCATGGCCAACGGACTGTGGAGCAACTTCACCCATCGACATGTCTTCATCCTGCTGGTGGCCTGCATACCAACAGGTGCGTTCCCCTGGTATCGCAGCGTCAGAGCGAAAGTAACCACGGCATGAGTTCCGGCCCCCACCTCGACGACGTCACTGTTGTATGCGTTACCTACAACAGCGCTGCCATCCTGGAGGCCATGGCCAGCACCCTGGCGCCGTTTCACAACGTCACCATCATCGACAATGCCAGTACCGACGGCACTGTCACGCATGCTGCGCGGCTGATTCCTCATGCCAAGGTCATCGCGCGCACGTCCAATGCGGGGTTTGGCAGCGCCAACAACCAGGCGATGGCCACCGTCCAGACACCTTTCGCACTGCTGCTCAATCCGGACTGCGCCATCGCTCCAGCCGATGTACAACGTCTGCTGGAATGCATGCAGCACCATCCGAATGCCGGCCTGGTCGGGCCACAGAACTGGCGCAGCGACACCGTGCCGCAGATATCCCACCGCGACGCGTTCTTCAAATCCCACAACTGCAACGTCCGCGACATCCCCGATCGTGTCATCCAGGCCGATTGGATCCACGGCTGCTGCCAATTGGTCCGGGTCAGCGCCTTCCGCCAGATCGGAGGCTTCGACGAAATCTTCTTCCTGTATTACGAAGACGACGACCTGTGCCTGCGCATGGCCAAGGCCGGCTATACCTGCCTGCTGGAGCCGGCCGCGCGAAGCCTCCACAAGGGCGGCGCCTCATCCACGTCCAGCCTGCGGACTGAGTTCATCAAGCGCTTCCACTATGCGCGGTCACGGCAGATTGCCATTGGCCGTTATGTGGGAGCCAGCGCCGCCCGCTGGCACCTGGCCAAGCTTCTGACAGCCTCTGTCCCCGCAATGCTGCTGTACAGCCTGCTGCTGCGCCGCAGGCATGCGGTCAAATGGGCCGCATGGGGATGCGCGGCATGGGCAGCGCTGCTCTCCCTCGACTGGATGCCGGGGCGCGATACGCGCGCCTGAAAGCACTACTTGCCGTCGGCGGCAAGAGGCCTTCGCAGGCGGTGGGGCAGATTGTGCAAGAACCATCGCACGCTCAGGGTGGCCCGGTAGAGCTCTCGACTCACCCAACCACGCAGGCCTAGCGATGGCTTCCGTTTGCCCTCCGCGCGGATGGTGGAGTCAAACACGCCTCCCGTGCTGACCACGCCAGGTTTCAGGCCCAGGCAGTCCACGCCGTGCAGCCAGGCCAGATCCATGTAGTCATCCACCGGCAGTATCCAATCCCCTGCATGGCGCAGGAATTTCTCCGCCGCAGAGGGCGCCAGATAGTAACCAAACGCACCAAGCGGGCTACGCCAATAGCGGTGCAGAACAAACTCACCGAACCGCCACCACGGAGTGCTGGGGCGGTTCTTGGCATTCAAGCGGAAATACTCCACTTCCTTCGGTAGCTGAGGCAATGCCCGCAGTATTTCCACCACGACGGAAGCAAGGACGGTGTCGTCCTCCAGCACGATGATCGGCCGGCCGATTTCCACGCAACGCTGCCACAACTGATAGTGGCTGGCCCAACACCCCACCTCACCCGGCCGAAACGCCCGGCCCTTGCAGGCCAGGCGCTTTTTTTCATCGACATGCGAAAACAAGGGATGTGGCTGATGCCCGTTCACCGCCTCGGAGAAATGCATCTCCAGGCCCAACGCTTCCGCCTGGCGCTGCATTGATGCGCGACGATCAATCGATGCGGGCAGGTTGATGACGTAAAACGACAGGTCAGACGAAGGCCGGGACATTCATTCGCTCTAGGGAAAAGGCGAGATGGAGCTATAAAACGCTCCGATCATTCTGGCAGTTGTTTTTAGTACGGCGTCTCCATACAGGATAACGACACACCACAATCACCCTGCAGCCAATCAAAAAAGCAACTACATAAAACTCAGGTTACAAACGACTTCACCAGCCGCGCATAAAAGAACCCATCACCCTCACGCTCACCGGGCAGGCGCTGGCGGCAGCCACCATCTTCATGGCCCAGCACCTCGGCGAGCGGCTCCAGCCGCGCATCCGGCGTACGTGCGAGAAATTCTGAAACCTGTTGTGCGTTTTCACGACGCAGGATCGAGCAGGTCGAGTACAGCAGCACGCCGCCAGGACGCAGCACCTGCCACAGCGCATCAAGCAGACGTGCCTGGAGAGCGGCCAGCGCGGTGATGTCTTCGGCACGCCGGTGCAACAGCACGTCAGGCTGGCGGCGGATGATGCCGGTGGCCGAACAGGGAGCATCCAACAGCACTGCGTCAAACACCTCGCCATCCCACCAGGCGGCGATATCCGCCGCATCGGCGGCCTGCACCTGTGCCTGGGCGCCCACGCCGGTGCGCGCGAAGGTTTCGCGGATGCGCTGCAGGCGGCGCGCATCCACATCCAGTGCCACCAGGCGCAACGCAGGGTCGCGCTCAAGCAGATGGGCCGCTTTGCCACCTGGCGCTGCGCAGGCATCTAGCACGCGCGCGCCCGCGGCAGGCGACAAGGCATCGGCCACCTGCTGCGCGGACAGATCCTGTACCGACACCGCACCCTGCGCGAAACCCGGCAGGCTGGCGACCGGCACCGCAACCGGCAAACGAATCGCATCAGCCGATGCCGGTTCGGCGACTGCTTCGATACCCGCTTCATGCAGACGTGCCAGATAGGCATCACGACTGTGCTGCTGGCGGTTTACCCGCAGCCACAAGGGCGCCGGCTGCAGGCTGTTGGCGAAGATCGCATCGGCATGCTGCGGCCAATCGTGCCGCACCCGTTTCAGCAGCCACTGCGGCCAGGCGTCTTCAGCGCGTGCTTCGGCAAAGCCTTCGCGCTGGGCACGGCGCAGCACCGCGTTGACCAGCCCGGCCTGACGCTCGCGCCCCAGCGCACGCGCCGCATCCACCGTTGCCGACAACGCCGCATGCGCCGGCAGCTGCAGCACGTCCAACTGCGCGAAGCCCGCCATCAACAGGCCACGCAGATCCGCTTCGCGTGGGCCCAGCGGCTTCTGCAGCCATTGCCCAAGAGCTTTGTCGTAGGCGGCACGGCGCCGCAGTGCGGCGAAACAGATGGCTTCCAGCAACGCGCGGTCGCGGCTGTCGTCGAGTTTGGGCAGCGCCGTGGACAGCTCGGCCTTCAGCGAACGGCCACGCCCAAGCACCGCCGCCAGCACCTTGGCCGCCAGCGCGCGGGTCTGCACGCCCGGCGCTTGTGCCGCCCCCCTGTTGCCCCACGGTGTAGACGTTGTTGCAGCAGCCATCCGCTCAGCCCTCGACCTTCAGGTCGCGCCGGGCATTGAGATAATCGGCCGCCGTAATCGCCTTGCCGCCCTCACGCTGCACCACGCGCAGGCGCAGGGCATCCTGGCCGCAGGCGATATCGATGCCTTCGCGCGAAGCGGCAATCACCGTACCCGGTGCCATGCCGGCCTTACCTTCAACGGCGATGGCGCCGTGGATACGGACACGCTCACCGGCCAGGGTCGCCTCGGCGACCGGCCAGGGATTGAACGCGCGCACCTTGCGCGCCAGCGCCGCTGCGTCCTGGCTCCAGTCCAGGCGAGCCTCGGCCTTGTCCAGCTTGTGCGCATAAGTGACGCCCGCTTCCGGCTGCGGACGCGCAATCGGCTTGATACCGGCCCGCAGCAGGCCCAGGCCATCGGACAGCACCTGCGCACCCAGTTCGGCCAGGCGGTCATGCAACTGGCCGCCGGTGTCGCTGTCACTGATCGGCGTGCTCTGGTGCAACAGCACCGGGCCAGTATCCAGGCCCGCTTCCATCTGCATCAGGCACACCCCGGTTTCGGCATCGCCGGCCTCGATCGCACGCTGGATGGGCGCCGCACCACGCCAACGCGGCAGCAGCGAAGCGTGCACGTTCCAGCACCCATGGGTGGGAATGGCCAGCACTGCCTTGGGCAGGATCAGGCCGTAGGCCACCACGATCATCAGGTCCGGCTGCAGGTCGCGCAATTGCTGCTGGGCTTCAGGCGTCTTCAGCGATTCGGGCTGGAACACCGGAATGCCGCGGGCAATGGCATCAAGCTTGACCGGCGAAGGCATCAGCCCACGGCCACGGCCTGCCGGACGGTCCGGCTGCGTATAAACGGCCACCACTTCGTGATGGCGGGCGGCTGCGGCCAGCGAGGCGACGGCGAATTCCGGTGTACCGGCGAAGACGATTTTCATTGAGCAGGGATTCGGGATTCGGGATTCGGGACTGGCAAAAGCACCGCACCGGCGCCGGATGCCAGTCTCGAATCAAAGAAAACAACATGCAGATCAGGGATACAGGACGGAACATCGGAACTGGAAAAGACGCAGCAATGCGCGCCTTCACCCATCCCCAATCCCGGCCTCCCCAATCCCGGCACTCAGGCTACGTGCTTGCGCTGCTTGGCCAGCTTCTTGCGCACCATCTCGCGCTTGAGCGGCGAGAGGTAGTCGATGAACAACTTACCGTCCAGGTGGTCCATTTCGTGCTGGATGCAGGTAGCCAGCAGGCCATCGGCGGCCAGCTCCTGCTCCTTGCCGGCACGGTCGAGGAAACGCACCACGATGGAATCGGCGCGGGTCACGTCGGCATAGATGCCAGGCACGGACAGGCAGCCTTCCTGATAGACACGCCCGCCATCACTGGCGCTGACGATCTGCGGATTGATGAAAACCATCGGAACGTCGTGTTCTTCACTGACGTCGATGACCATGAAGCGCTGATGCACATCCACCTGGCTGGCAGCCAGGCCGATGCCGGGGGCGTCGTACATGGTCTGGAACATGTCATCAATCAGTTGCTGGAAGGCCGGAGTGGTCACTTCGGCAGTCTCGACCAGCGCAGCCTTGGTGCGCAGCCGCGGGTCCGGGAATTCGAGAATGGGCAGGAGGGCCATGGGGAGTACCAATAGACGGGATGCCGCTTATTTCGGCAAGACGTCCCAATTCTACCGCTTGCGCTTGCCCGGCGCCCCGCTTTCTGGAATATAGTGCGCCAACCTGTTGGGGAATCAGGCAGATCGCAATCATGTTGAAACAATTCCGTACGGTCGCCGCCGCGGCGCTGCTGACCGTCACGACCTATGCCGTCGCCGTGGAAATGAACGGCACCCACCCTGACACCTACGTGGTGCGCAAGGGTGACACTTTGTGGGACATTTCGGCCCGTTTCCTGAAAAAGCCGTGGCTTTGGCCGGAAATCTGGCAGGCAAACCCGCAGGTGAAGAATCCACACCTGATCTATCCGGGTGACGTACTGAGCCTTGCCTACCTGGACCGGGTAACCGCCCAGCCCGGCCCGCGCCAGGAAGCACCAATCAACGCCATTCCGTTGTCGGACGTTGAACCCTTCCTGAAGAATCTGACCGTCATGGACAGCTTCAAGCACCTTCCTTATGTGGTCGGGCTGGAAGACAACCGCATGCGCGCCAGTGCCGGGCATCAGGCGTATGTGGTCGGCCTGCAGGACGCACAGCCGGGCCAGCGCTTCCTGGTGGTGCGCCCAACCTTCCGTTACGGCCAATCCAAGCCCAGCGATGACCTGGACGCACGTGGCAACACCACGCCCGGCCTGGGCAGCCTGTGGAAGGACTACGAGGCCACCAACGGCCGCGGTGAATTCCTTGGCTACGAACTGGCACAGGTCAACATCGGCACCGTGACCCATTTGGCCGGCGGCGACACCGAAGCGTCGACCCTGCGCCTGGAAGACAGCGGCCGTGAAGTCCGTGCCGGTGACCGGCTGATGCCGTTGCAGGCCCAGCCCTACGACCTGCAGTTCATCCCGCACGCCCCAGCCACCCCGGTGGCCGATGGCCAGCTGCGCGTCCTGGCGATCAGCGACACGTTCACGTCCGGAGGCCCGCGCGATGTGATCGCCATTTCCGGCGGCGCACGCGAGGGCATCGACAACGGCACTGTGTTCTCGATCTGGCGCAGCGGCAGCCACATCAACGACCGCGTCGCCCGCATGGACACCTCGCGCGCCGATGACGGACTGCGCAAGGGTGCCGGCCGCGTTTCGTTGCCGGATGAATATGCCGGGCATGCAATGGTGTTCCGCACGTTCGACAAGGTCAGCTACGCGCTGATCATGGAAGGCACCAAGCCGACCCGCCTGGGCTACGAGCTGAAGCATCCCGACGCACAGTAAGAAGCACAAAGGGGGGAAACCCCGATGTTGTGAAACGACGGCGCCCGAGGGCGCCGTCGTTGTTTGCGCCAGACCCTGAGCGGATGTCTTCACCCGCCCATGCCAGCACCGCCGCCGCGCACCACACCGCCCTGCTCTCCCTCGTGCTTGTCGGCGGAGCGCTGTCACCCCTGCGCAAACTTCTGGAACAGTTCGACCATCCAGCCGCGGCACTTGCCGCAGGCGTGGACGCCTGGCGCACCGCCGGCTGCTCTGCCGAGCAATGCCACGCCCTTGCCCATCCCGATCAGGCAGCACTGGAAACCGCGCTGACCTGGCTTGCCGCACCCGGCCATCACCTGCTTGGCTGGGCCGACCCGGACTACCCGCCGCTGCTGCGTGACAGCCCGAATCCGCCCCTGGCCCTGTTCATCGCCGGCAACCCCACCTGCCTGTGGACGCCGGCCATCGCCGTCGTTGGCAGCCGCGCCCCCAGCCCTGGCGGCCGCGACAACGCCCGTGATTTCGCTGCCGAACTGGCCCAGGGCGGGCTCACCATCGCCAGCGGGCTGGCAGCCGGCATTGATGCCGCTGCGCATCGCGCCGCGCTGGCCTGCGGCGGGCTCACCTACGCCGTGGTCGGCACCGGCCCGGACGTGATCTATCCACGCCATCACCGGGAACTGCAGGCGCAGGTCGCCACGCAGGGAGCGGTGGTCAGTGAGTACCTGCCCGGCACTCCACCGCGCAGCGGCCAGTTCCCGGCGCGCAACCGGCTGCTGGCGGCTCTCAGCCTGGGAACGGTGGTGATCGAGGCCGCCGAGCGCTCCGGCGCCCTGATCACCGCGCGGCTGGCCTGCGAGGCCGGCCGGGAAGTCTTCGCCCTGCCCGGCTCCATCCACAACCCGATGGCTCTGGGCTGTCATCGCCTGATCCGCGAAGGTGCCTCCCTGGTCGGACGCCCGGCCGACATTCTTGAAGGTGTCGCCAACCTGGCCGGGGAATTGGGCAGTGCCTTGCAAAGCCGCCTGCAAGGCCCCACCTCCTGTGCGTCGGCCGGTTCCCGCCCGACGCCCGCCCTGCCGGATGCCGACTACCAGCGCTTGTGGAATGCACTGGGCTTCGACCCCACCGGTATGGATTCATTGATCGAACGCACTGGATTGACGGCCGCCAGCCTGTCCTCCATGCTGCTGGTCATGGAACTTGAAGGAAGCGTGTCGTCCCTGCACGGTCGTTACACTCGCAACTAAAGTTTCTTCACCTCCACAGCGCCGATGGCGCAGGCCGAGGGGCAATGAAAGAGAGCATTCTGGACGTCCTGCTTTACCTGTTTGAACACTATTTCAGCGAGGACGCCGACCTCATCCGGGACCGCGACTCGCTACAGAATGGCCTGATCCAGGCCGGCTTCAGTCCCACCGAAATCAGCAAGGCATTCGACTGGCTCGACGCCCTGGCCGAACACCGTCCGGCCGTGGCCCAGGGCCGGGTCGATGGGCCGGTGCGCGTGTTCCATGGCCCCGAGCTGGACAAGCTGGACATGGAATGCCGCGGTTTCCTGCTGTTTCTGGAGCAGCAGGGCATCCTGGACGCCGATCAACGCGAGCTGGTGCTCGACCGCGCCATGGCGCTGGATCAGGACGAGCTGGATCTGGACGACCTGAAATGGGTTGTACTGATGGTGCTGTTCAACCAGCCAGGTGCCGAAGCGGCCTACGCCTGGATGGAAACCCAGATGTTCCTTGACGAACCCGAACCCCTGCACTGAGCCTCACGCCATGCATGGACGCATGAGGAAGACCCGTGAGCCAATGGTTCTACGCTGAGGGCAACAGCGAGCGTCGCGGTCCCGTAGCGGCTGACGACTTGCTTGCCCTGTTCCGTGAAGGCCGCATCTCCATTGACACGCTGGTCTGGCGCGAAGGCGCCGCCGGCTGGCAACCACTGCGCGATTTCGCCAGCGAACTCGGGCTGCCCGGCCTGAAGCCGCTGGCCATCCCGGCCACCATGCCGCCGCTGCCACCGCCGTTGCAGGGCCACGCGCCGGCCCAGCCCACGCAAGCACGCAAGCCGGCCAACTCCGGCTGGGTCGTGGTCGGTGTCATTGCCGCAGTGATCGGCCTGGCGGTGCTGACCATCGGCGGGTTGCTGGCCGCCATCGCATTCCCCGCCTATCAGCAGTATGTGCTGCGCTCACGGATTACAGCCGTGGAGGCCCAGCTGCTTCCGTTGAAAATCCAGGTGGCGCAGTTTGTCGCCGACAACGCGCGATGCCCGAACAACCGGGATGAAGGCTTTGACAGCCCGGACAGCTACGCGGGCGAAGGCATTTCGCAGGTCTATTTCGGCGATTTCGTCGGCGGCCATTGCGGGCTGGAAGCCCGCCTGCACATGCCCGACAAGAAAATGCTTGACGGAAAATCCATCTGGCTCGACTACGATACGCAGTCCGCCACCTGGAGGTGCACCTCCGATGTGGCCGACGAACACCTACCTTACGGCTGCCGGGGCTGAGCCGGGCCAGAACTTCTACGGGGACTGAAATGACTGAGTGGTACTACGCCGACGCCCAGCGCGAACGGCACGGGCCGGTGGATGCCGGCGCAATCCGCGAGAAATTCCGCCAGGGCGAACTTGATCTGACCACGCTGGCATGGCGTGAAGGCATGTCGCAATGGCAGCCGCTGTCGGCCGTGGCCGAGGAACTGCAGCTGTTGGTACAGGCGACGACCGGCATTGACCTGCGTGGCGATTACGCCGCCATCGAAAACGGCACCGCGCCGGAGCCGGCAATCCTGTCAGCGCCTACCGCGCACTCCCCGTATGCCGCGCCGGGCAGCATCACCCTGGATACGAGCCATGTGGTGGCCGGTGGCGACATCGTCCATGCCGGCTTCCTGCGCCGCTTCGCCGCTTCGACCATCGACAGCCTGGTCACCGGCGTACTTTCCTACGCACTGCTGATTCCGTTGGCGCTGGTGATGGGCGTGAGCCTGATCAACATGGCCGGCTCGGAAATGGCCAGCGTCAGCGCGATGCTGGTCTTCTACGCACTCTATTACGCCATCTGCATCCTGGTGCCGGCGATCTATTTCGGCTGGATGCAGTCGTCCACCAACATGGCCAGCCTTGGCAAGTTGGCGGTGGGGGCCAAGGTGGTGCGCGCCAATGGCGAACGCATCAGCTTCTGGCGCGCGTTCCTGCGCTACATCGCCATGGCCGGCCTGGCGCTGGTCACCTGCGGTATCGCCATGCTGGTGTCGGCGATCATGGTGGGCGTCACCGAGCGCAAGCAGGGCCTGCATGACATGATCTGCGACACCGTCGTGGTGGACAAATGGGCCTTCACCGAGCACCCGGAGTGGCAGGAGCGCGGCCTGGGCACGGTGACCATCGTGGTGCTGTCGCTGGTCGGCCTGCTGCTGGCGGCCTCGGTGGTGCTGATGATCGTTGCCATCGCCGTCGGCGCCTCCTCCGGCTACAACGCCTGAGCGAAAACGCCGGGCGGCGCTTGACAGCAGCCGCCCCGGCGTGATTCCTCTATAGCCACAAGCTGAACGCCCGGGCCCCTGCCCGGGCGTTGATCTATGCATATCGGCGACACCGGCTTCACTATCGTGCCGGTTTACGCCACCCTAGCGCCCCCACAGGGGCGCTTTCCGCCCCAAGAAAGTACTGACATGCCCAAGCACCTGCTCATCGTCGAATCGCCGGCCAAGGCCAAGACGATCAACAAATACCTCGGCAAGGACTTCACCGTCCTGGCCTCGTATGGGCACGTGCGTGATCTGGTTCCCAAGGAAGGCGCGGTCGATCCGGACAACGGTTTCGCCATGCGCTACGACCTTATTGAAAAGAACGAGAAGCATGTCGAGGCCATCGCGAAAGCCGCAAAGGGCGCCGACGACATCTTCCTGGCGACCGACCCGGACCGCGAGGGTGAGGCGATCAGCTGGCATATTGCCGAGATCCTGAAAGAACGCGGCTTGGCCGACGGCAAGCCGATGCAGCGCGTGGTGTTCACCGAAATCACCCCGCGCGCGATCAAGGAAGCCATGACCCAGCCGCGCGCCATCGCCGGTGACCTGGTCGATGCGCAGCAGGCACGACGTGCGCTGGACTACCTGGTCGGCTTCAACCTCTCGCCGGTGCTGTGGCGCAAGGTGCAGCGCGGCCTGTCCGCCGGCCGCGTGCAGAGCCCGGCATTGCGCATGATCGTCGAGCGCGAGGAGGAGATTGAAGCCTTCATCTCGCGCGAATACTGGAGCATCGAGGCCGCCTGCGCGCATCCCTCGCAGCACTTCAATGCCCGCCTGATCAAGCTGGACGGGCAGAAATTCGAGCAGTTCACGGTGACCGACGGCGACACCGCCGAGGCCGCGCGCCTGCGTATCCAGCAGGCCGCGCAGGGCGCGCTGCACGTCACCGATGTGGCCAGCAAGGAGCGCAAGCGCCGCCCGGCCGCGCCGTTCACCACCTCCACGCTGCAGCAGGAAGCCTCGCGCAAGCTCGGCTTCACCACCCGCAAGACCATGCAGGTGGCGCAGAAGCTCTATGAAGGCGTGAACATCGGCGATGAAGGCACGGTTGGCCTGATCTCGTACATGCGTACCGACTCGGTGAGCCTGTCGCAGGACGCGCTGGCCGAAATCCGTGACGTGATCGCCCGCGATTACGGCATCAGTTCGCTGCCGGACAAGCCCAACACCTACACCACCAAATCCAAGAACGCGCAGGAAGCCCACGAAGCCGTGCGCCCGACCTCCGCGCTGCGCACCCCGGCGCAGGTGGGCAAGTACCTCACCGACGACGAGCGCAAGTTGTATGAGCTGATCTGGAAGCGCGCCGTCGCCTGCCAGATGATCCCGGCCACCTTGAACACCGTCAGCGTTGATCTGTCGGCCGGCAGCGAGCATGTGTTCCGTGCCAGCGGCACCACCGTGGTCGTGCCCGGCTTCCTGGCCGTGTACGAGGAAGGCAAGGACACCAAGAACGCCGAGGACGATGACGAAGGCCGCAAGCTGCCGGCGATGAAGCCCGGCGACCGCGTGCCGCTGGACCGCATCCTGGCCGAGCAGCACTTCACCCAGCCGCCGCCGCGTTACACCGAAGCGGCACTGGTGAAGGCGCTGGAGGAATACGGCATCGGCCGTCCGTCCACCTATGCCTCGATCATCCAGACCCTGCTGTTCCGCAAATACACCGAGATGGAAGGCCGCAGCTTCAAGCCCACCGACGTGGGCCGCGCGGTGAGCAAGTTCCTGTCCAGCCACTTCACCCAGTACGTCGATTACGACTTCACCGCCAAGCTCGAAGACGAGCTGGATGCGGTGTCGCGTGGCGAAGAAGAGTGGGTGCCGCTGATGGAGCGCTTCTGGGGGCCGTTCAAGGAACTGGTCACCGACAAGAGCGAATCACTGGACCGCACCGACGCCGGCAGCGCGCGCGTGCTGGGCCCGGACCCGGTCAGCGGCAAGGATGTCACCGCACGCATCGGCCGCTTCGGCCCGATGGTGCAGATCGGCAGCGTTGAAGACGAGGACAAGCCCAAGTTCGCCTCGCTGCAGCCGGGCCAGAGCATCTTCTCGATCTCGCTGGAGGAGGCGCTGAAGCTGTTCGACATGCCGCGCAAGCTCGGTGCCGACGCCAATGGCGAGGAAGTCACCGTGGGCATCGGCCGCTTTGGTCCGTTTGCCAAGCGCGGCAGCACCTATGCCTCGCTGACCAAGGAAGACGACCCGTACAAGATCGACCTGGCCCGCGCTATTTTCCTGGTCGAGCAGAAGGAAGAAATTGCCCGCAACCGCATCATCAAGGAGTTCGAGGGTTCGGACATCCAGGTGTTGAACGGTCGCTTCGGCCCGTACATCAGTGACGGCAAGCTCAACGGCAAGATTCCCAAGGACCGCGAGCCGGCCTCGCTGACCTTGGCCGAAGTCGAGCAGCTGATGGCCGAGACCGGCAAGCCGGTGCGCAAGGGTTTCGGCAAGAAGGCCGCTGCCAAGAAGACCACGGTGAAGAAAGAAGCCGCGCCGAAAAAGGCTGCCGCCAAGAAGGCACCGGCAAAGAAGGCCGCGACCAAGAAAACGGCAACCAAGAAGGCGACTGCGAAAAAAGCCACCAAGAAGACCGTTGCCAAGAAGGCCGTGAAGAATACGGCCGCCGACGACGCACCGCCGTTCTGATCCAGCGCATCTTCTCCCTCCGGGAGAAGGTGCCCGAAGAGCCTGCCCCCGCGAAGGCGGGGGACGGATGAGGGTTGGCCCAGCTCCCCAGGGCAAGATGCACGGCCACTGCCTTCATCGCCCTTCTCCGCCAACAAGCGGATAATCCGCAGCACCCGCAGCAAGCCGCCCACCGGGCGGCCTTTGCTTTGCGTCCCTTTCGCGGGCCGGTGCGTACCGAACGTATTGGCCCCCCACTGGTTCCGACCATGCTCGAACTCGACCTGCACAGCGTCGTCCCTGCCCTGACGGCCGGCGGCGTGATCGCCTACCCGACCGAAGCCGTCTGGGGGCTGGGCTGTGACCCGGCCAACGAGGCAGCAGTGATGAAGCTGCTGGCGCTGAAGCAGCGGCCAATCGAGAAGGGCATGATTCTGGTGGCCGCCAGCCCGGCGCAATTGGCCGGCTGGGTGCAATTGGATGCACTGGCCGACGAGCGCTACAAGGCCGTGCTGGAAAGCTGGCCCGGCGCCAACACCTGGATCGTGCCGGCCGGCGAACGCGCGCCATGCTGGATCACCGGCAAGCACAGCGGCATCGCGGTAAGGGTCAGCGCGCACCCGCTGGTACAGGCGCTGTGCAATGCCTGGGGCGGCCCTCTGGTGTCGACCAGCGCCAACCTGGCCGGCCAGCCGCCGGCACGCCAGCGTGAGGAACTGGACCCGACGCTGCTGGCCCTGCTGGATGGGTTGGTTGATGGCGCCACCGGCGGCCTGGCCCAGCCCACCCGCATCCGCGTGGCCGCAACCGGGCAGGTACTGCGGGACTGAGTCCCCACGCCCGGGCGGGCGCCGGAACACTCACGCAGACGGCTGCCGCTGCCAACGGTGCCAGAGCAGGACGCCCGTCAACAGCAGCAGGCTGGCCAGCAGCGTGGCCAGTGGCAAGGTCGGCAAGGCGGTTGCTGGCAGCACAAAGGCGAGAAACGGAAAGGCATACGCCGCCGGCACCCGCATCCTGAAAACCGCCAGCAGGGCATGCACCAGCAGCAGGTCCAGCACGGCGATCAGCAACCACGCATCCAACCATGACGGCAGCAGCACGCCGATGCCCGCCGCCAGGGTGAGCACGGCGACCTGCTTGGCCAGCAGGCGCGGCGAATACTGCTTCATGTGCAGCGATTCGTAGACCACCACGGCCAGCGGTGGAATGACCATCAGCTGCGCCTGCCCGACCAGCATTGCCAGGCCCATGCCGATGCCGGTGAGCAGCGCATAGAAAGCCAGCAACGGCAGCCGGGGAGCCGCTGCCTGGCGGCTGTGGTCGCTGGGCAGGCGCCAGGCCACGGCAATGGCCAGTACGGCCGTGGTGAGCAGGATCGCCACCACGAAGAACCAATGCGTGGCGTTGGTCACGATGGGCAGAAAGCCGGTCGCCAGTGCCGGCGCCAGGCTGTAACGCAGCACCAGGAACAGGGCCAGCATGCCCACCAGCACCGTGGCCAGCTTCGCGCCGAGCGGCAGGGACGTCAGGTTGATCGCAAACCCCAGCAGTGCGGTGAGACTGGGCCAGAGAAAGATCTTCTCCGGATGCCGCATCCATTGCGGATCGCGCCAGGCCAGCAACGCCACCGCCATCGCCGCCAGCTCCGGCAGGATGATCTCCCGGTCGTTGAACAGCACCGCCGCTGCAACCATCAACAGGACGAATGCGAATGCAGGCAGATAGGCCTGCAACGGCAGCACGGCGGGCGTGGCGCGGGTCTGTGGTGGGGGCATGTGAACGCAATCGACGGCGTGGGGACGCAGCCGATGCTGGGGCTTGCCACCGTGTCAGGGTCAAGCCGGCGAAGCGACGCCCACCGTTTGTTGGAGCCACCGCCTGGGCCACTTGCGCCCTCACCGTGCAGGGGCAACCATGGCGCCATGTCACACCAAATGCGCCTGCTGTGCCTGCTGACCGCCCTGCCCCTGGCAGCCATGGCGGCAGAACCCGCACCGACGGACAACGTCCGCATCTACCGCTGCGTGGGCGCCAATGGCGCGGTGTCACTGCAGGATGCACCCTGCAAGGGCGACCATCGGCAGCAGGTGCTGGACATGGTCCGTCCCAAGGATGCACCACGGCCTCCGGCGCCAGCCCCGGTCACAGCACCGGCACCTGTGATCGAGCGCGAGGTGCGCATCGTCACCGTGCAGCCACCACAACCCATGTACGAATGCGTGTCGCCCGAAGGCGAGCGCTATATCAGCGACAGTGACGAAGGCAGACCGCGCTGGGTGCCGACCTGGGGATTGGGCTATGCATCCCCGCATCACGGCCATGGCCCACGCCCGCCGCGTCCGCCCGGCGCCGGGGGCGTTCCCTGGCGCCCCGGCATTGCGGTTCCCATGGGCTCGGTGCTGGTGCGCGACGCCTGCCATGCCCTGCCGCCACAGGAAGTCTGTGCACGCTTGAAGGACCAACGCTGGGAGCTGATCCGCCGCTACAACAGCGCGCTGCAGAGCGAGCGCCAGGTGCTGCAACGCGAGCAACGTGGCATCGAGGCGCGGCTGAACCAGGATTGCGGCGGCTACTGAGCCAACCCCCGGCCGGATATCACGCCGGCCAGTGCAGGGTGCTGCGGATGCCCGTGGGCGACTGCTCCATCTCCAGCCGCCAGCCGATGCGCGCAGCAAGCCGGTGGGCGATGTCCAGGCCCAGGCCAAAGCCCGGTGCGTCGGCCAGCGCGGGCTGGTTGCACAGCCGCAACTGCGAGAGATCGGCCTCCAGCGTGATCACTCCCGCGTCGCCGTGCTGGATTGCATTGAGCAGCAGGTTGGCGAGCAGTGTCTCGATCACTTCCCACGGCGCGTGCCAGTACAACTCCGGTGCGATACGCAGAACAAACTGCTGCATGCGTGCCGAAGCCAGCGGCTGAAGTTCATCGACCAGCACCTGCACCGCCGATGCGGCATGGGTATGCGGAACAGCGGCCAGTGCAGCATCGCTGGAGAGCCACAGGATGGCGTTGCCCGCGCGCTCCAACCGTGACAGCGCACGCTGCAGGCGCAGTTGCGCCGGCGATGTCGGCTTCGATTCTTCCATCAGCGCCAGGCTGGTGCGTGCCGATTGCAGCGGCGTGCGCAGTTCATGCGCGAGGAAGGACAGGGTCTGTCGCTCACGCTCAACCGCTTCATGACGACCGCGCCAGACCTCGGCGTGCAGGTGCAGCACGTCAGCAAGTTCGGCGACCGGCTCGGCGTGTGCCAACGCCTCCAGGCTGACCGGATCCGGTGCGGCTCGCACCTGTGCCAACAGGCGCCGTGCATGTCGCTCGGCATTGCCGACAAAGGCGTTGGCCAGCAGCCAGGCGCAGAGCAGGGTCAATGCGAATACCGCGCCGGCATAGGCCAGGCCCACGGGCAGGCCTGCGTTGACGGTGAGTTCGCCGGTCACGTCGTACACCAGCAACGCACGCTGGTCCCCGGCCTGCGGCACCAGCATGGCATGGACGTAGCGGCCATCGTCGCGACGGAATTCAGCCATTGCACCGAGGCGTCGGCCGGCGAACCGCTGCTGCTCCGGCGCGGGCAAACTGGCCACCGGAAACAGTTGGAAATGCTCGGGCAGAATCGCGGCCTGGGCGTTGGCAGGCAACGTCGCGGCCACCGTCCGCAGGCGCCGGTCGATGAAGCTGTCTTCCAGGAGGAACAGCAGCAACAACGTGACCCCTGCGAACAACAGCGACAACAGTGCAGCGAACATCATCCAGCGCCGCACCAGCATCTGCCGCAGGCTACGCCGCCGCATCGGCACCCTCCTCGCAGAAGCGGTAGCCCACGCCACGCACGGTGGCGATCAACGGTACGGCAAAGACCCGCATGCAGTGCTGGCGCAGCTGATAGACATGCATGCGCAGCGGATCGCTGTCGGGTGGCTCGCCCTGCCACAGGCGCTCGCACAGGGCCTGGCGCGATACGAAACCGGGGCTGGCTTCCATCAGTGCGCGCATCAGTGTGAAGCCGCTGGCATGCAACGACAGCGAGCATTCCTGTCGTTGCAGCAGATGACGCTGAAGGTCCAGCACGTAACCGCCCACACGCAGCTGCATGCCACCGCTGGCGGTGGCATGCGCGCTGATCGCCCGCACCCGCGCCAACAGTTCCGCCGGTGCGAATGGCTTGACCATGTAATCCACCGCTCCGGCGGCGAAGGCGGCCAGCTTGTCATCCAGCGCGCCCCGCGCGGTGAGGAACAACACCGGCGAACGCAACCCGCTCTCCTGCTTCAACGCCTGACACAGTGCCAGGCCGTTCTGGCCCGGCAGGTTCACGTCCAGCACCACCACATCGAAACACTGCGCCTGCAGGCGTACATGCGCCTGGACCGCGTTGTAGGCGAAATCAACCACGACGCCATGGCTGCCCAGGTAGTCACCAATGCCGGCGGCGATATCGATGTCGTCCTCCACCAGCAACACTCGCAATGTGGGTGCGTACAGCGTCATCGCATGCCGTTCCGTCAGGTTCCCGAACGAGTGTAATCACCCGTGCGCCAAGCGTTGCAAGTGCCACGCGTCGCCCCAGCGGCCCTGCATCGAAGCCACCAGTGCATGCATCAGCAGCAGGCGTTTGTCGGCATCCGGAGCAGATTGACGGGCGGCCAGTGCGGCCTTGATCCCGCCGGTGCGGTACGCCTCCATCACCTGCACCGCCTGCTCCTCGCCGGAGGCTTCGCGCGCTACCGGCGCATGCCCCAGCGCCCTCACCATCGCCTCGGCCACCGACCAGGTCGACCATGGGTTCTGCCCGGTTACCAGACGAGCGTCGGTCACGGTGTTGTCCAGGTACAGGCCGCCTTCAACGAAACGCGCACCGCGCTGCACCAGTGCGTCCTGCAGCAGCACATCGAAACGCTGACGTGCGTCCTTCATCAGGAACAGCTCCTCGGCGTTGCTGAAGCCGGTGACCTTGCGCCCCTGCAACAGTGCGGTGCCGTCATCGAGGGTGATATCCAGCAGTGCGGCAGGGCCGTGGCAGACCGCCCCGATCACACCACCGCTGCCATGGATGCCACGCACGATCCGCGCGACGGCCGCATTGCCGGGAAAGTCGAACATCGCGCCCTTGCCGCCGACGAAGTACACCGCCGCATAGCGCGACGCATCCACCTGCTCCAGCGGCACGCTGGCAGCGAGCAATGCGCGTGCCTGCGTGTCATTGAGGAACGCGTGATCGGCCGCGACCATGTCCTCCTCGTCCAGCCGCATCGGCGGCGGGCCGCCCTGCGGGCTGGCGATATCCACCGCGTACCCGTTGGCGATGAAGGTGTAGTACGCGCGCGACAGCTCGGTCAGCTCGAAGCCGGCACGCTTGTCGGTGCCGGGGAAGTACTCGGCACTGCTGACCACGGCAAGAATGCGCCCACGCGTCGGTGCGGGTGCGTCGCGCAGGAAGGCCAGATCAGCCGCGCGGCTGCGCGGATCGGCCGCTGGCTGGCTGCCCAGGTCCAGGCTGTACAAGTACAGGCCAATGCCTGCCGCCAGCACCACCAGGGCAACCACGGCCCCCAGCGCCAACCGTTTGATCCAATGCCACATGCGTTGCTCCCCGGTTCACGCCCACGTTCAGGACGTGACCACGGTGAGGCTGCAATGTAGAACCAGGATCAACCCGCACCGGCAACTTACATGCCGCTCAGAACCCGTAGCGCAGGAAGCCCCCGTCCACGGCGATGCACTCGCCGGTGATGTAGCTGGATGCAGGCAGGCACAGGAAGCCCACTGCGGCGGCCACTTCCTCCGGCTCACCAATGCGGCGCATCGGCGTGCGGGCAATCACTTCATCGTAGTAATCCGGGTCGGACAGCGGCCCGGAGGTGCGGCGCGTGCGGATGTACCACGGCGCCACCGAGTTGACACGGATGCCGTCCTCGGCCCATTCGCAGGCCAGGTTGCGGGTCATCTGCTGCATCGCCGCCTTGGTCATGCCGTAGACCACGCCGCTGCGCACATGGGTGATGCCCGAAACACTGCCAACGTTGACGATGGCCGAGGACGCATGCCGGGTGAGCAACGGATAGGCGTAACGCGACAACTCGAAGGCGGAGAACAGATTGCCCTCGAAGATGCCGCGCCATTCGTCTTCGGAATAGTCATTGGCCGGCTTGCTGATGTTGCCGCCGGCATTGTTGATGAGCAGGTTGAGGCCATCGCAGTGGTCTTCAACCCAGTCCAGGATGGCATGGCGGTCTTCGTCATCGGAGACATCGGCGGACAGGCCGTGGATTTCGCGTTCGGGGAAGGCATCGGCCAGTTCATCGCGCGCAATTTCCAGCGCATCGGCGTCGCGGCCGACGATCAGCAGGTCGGCGCCGAAGCCCAGCAGTTCGCGTGCGATCGCCAAACCGATACCGGCACTGGCCCCGGTCACCAGGGCAGTCTGCCCATCCAATCGCCAACGCTGCGGGTTCATTGCGGCTCCTCGTCAAAACCAGAATGCGGCGTCGCACAGGGACGCTGCGGGGGATGGGACTAGGATAGCGCCTGAGTCCCGTGGAGCATGCCGATGATGCGTTATCCCTGTTTGATGCTGTTGGCGCTGCCGTTGCTGGCTGCGTGTGGCAAGCCACAACCACCGGAAACCGAACGGCGCCCGGAACCGCAGGCCGCGGCAATGACGGAGGCCGTTGCCGAGCCGTTGAAGCAGGCCAAGGCTGCAGCGGCGGCCACTGAGGATGCTGCGAAAGCGGAGAAGGCGGCGCTGGATGCGGCCGGGCAGTAGCGAAGAGCGACCCCTCCCCGGCCCTCCCCTTCGCCGTTGGCGAAAGGGAGGGAGCTTGAAAAACAGCCCTTCCCTGTGCGATGCGCAAGGGAGGGAGCTGATCGCCTGATCATCAAACAGCACCAGGTGCTGCCGTTACCCCCTCCCTTGCGCATCGCGCAGGGGAGGGTTGGGGAGGGGTGGCTTTGGATGTTGGCTTGAGGTTTGAGCCCTGCACTTATGGGCTTCGCCCCTGCCCTCACCCCAACCCCTCTCCCGCCAGCGGGAGAGGGGCTTTTGGTTCTGCCTGCCTGAGGGGCTTTTGGTTCTGCCTGCCTGAGGGGCTTTTGGTTCTGCCTGCCTGAGGGGCTTTTGATTCTGCTTGCAGGAAAGGAGCTGTTGGCTTTGCCTGCCGGAATCGGCTTTCCTCGCGCAAACAACAACGCCGCCCGAAGGCGGCGTTGTCTGTCGCGGAAACCGCGGCGCGCTTAGAAACCGCAGAAGCAATACGCCAGCGACTTCACCGGGGCGCCGTTGCGGTCCTTCACGGCGTCTTCGACAAAGCGCAGCTGGGTGTCCAGCTCCGGCATCGAACGGGCCAGCACCATGCGTGCCACGCCCGAGTCGGCCAGCATCCAGGCGCCCATGCGGCTGCCGGCAAAGCCGGTCATGAACTGCGAGAACGGGGTGGCGCCCTTCTCGATGTAACGCACGCGGAACTTGTCGGCGTCACCCAGCTTGGCGCGGTTGGCGGCGTCGGCCACGGCAGCCTTGATGCCGCCAAACTCGTCCACCAGCCCACGCTCCTTGGCCTGTGCACCGCTCCAGACGCGGCCACGGGCCACTTCATCCACCGCTTCGACCGGCTTGTTGCGGGCCTGGGCAACCTTGCCGGTGAAATCGGCATAGCCCTTGTTGATGATCGACTGGATCACCTGGCCCACGGCCGGGTCCATCGGCCGGGTGACGTCAAAGGCGCCGGCAAAACGCGTGGTGCCCACGCCATCGGTGTGCACGCCGATCTTGTCCAGGCTGCGGGCGAAGTTCGGAATCATGCCGAAGATGCCGATCGAGCCGGTGATGGTGGATTCGTCGGCATAGATGCGGTCGGCATTCATGCTGATCCAGTAACCACCGGATGCCGCCATGTCGCCCATCGACACCACCACCGGCTTGCCGGCGGCCTTGAGCGCGTCCACTTCGCGGCGGATCTGCTCGGAGGCGAAGACTTCACCGCCCGGCGAATCCACGCGCAGCACCACCGCCTTGACGTCGTCGTCGTCGCGGGCGGCACGCAGCAGCGCCGAGGTCGATTCACCACCGATGCGGCCGGCCGGCAGGTCGCCGCCGGCGATCTCGCCTTCGGCCACCACCACCGCCACCTGCGGACGCGAATCCACCGGCGAGCGGCGGGCATCCACCTGCATCAGATAGTCGTTGAGTGCGATCTGGCGGAAGCCGCCGTCGGCATCGCTGTCGGCTTCGCCGCGCTCGGTGAGCAGCGCCTGCACTTCCTCGCGGGTCTTCAGCCCGTCCACCAGCTTCTGCTGCAGGGCAAAGCGGGCCAGGTCGCCTTCGACCGCGGCAATGCCTTCGGGCAGGGTGTCGATGCCGGCCGCCAGCTGTGCGGGGTCAAGCTTGCGCGCCTTGGCAATGTCGCCCAGGTAGCGCTGCCACACGTCGTTCATCCAGAACAGGTCCGCTTCCTTGGCCTGCGGCGAAGCGGCGTCGAGCACGTACGGTTCGGCGGCGGACTTGAACTCACCCACCTTGAACAGGTGCACGTCCACGCCCAGCTTTTCCTGCAGGCCGGTACGGAAGTACTGGCGATAGCGGCCCAGGCCCTCCAGCAGCAGGCTGCCCATCGGGTCCAGATAGACCTCATCGGCCTGCGCGGCCAGCAGGTACTGCGACTGGTTGAGGTTGTCGCTGTAGGCAACCACCTGCTTCTTGGCCGCGCGCAGCTCCTGCAGTGCGCTGGCCACTTCGCGCATCGAGGCGAAGCCGCTGGGCTGGAGCTTGTCCAGGTTCAGCACCACGCGCTCGATCTTCTTGTCGTCCTTGGCCGCCTCGATCGCACGGATCAGGTCACGCAGCTGCAGTTCCTCGGCATTGGTGTCACCCAGTGCCTTGGCCAGCGCGCGGCTGACCGGGTCGGTGCTGAACTGTTCGACCAACCGGCCCTGCGGCGCGATGACCAGGGTGGTGCGGTCCTGCAGCACCTTGGTCGACGAGGCGCTCATGCCCATCGCGGCTACGAACACCATCAACAACAGCAGCAACAGGCCGAAAAACACCAGGTTGAGGATCAACCGGCGGGTGAAGTTCATCACGTCCCACAGGCCGATGAAGAAGCTGGCGATGGGGTTGCGGCGTGGCAGCGGTGGGGGGGTCATGGACGCTCCGGAAGGGGCTTGGTGCAAGGCAGGATAACCATAACCGGCAAGGCCGGCATGGCCTTTAAGTCAGGGTGAAGCCTGGAGTATCAAGCGCTGGCTGCTCACCCGCAGGCGCCAGCCCAGCAGGACCGCAGCCACGGTCAGGCCCATGATCAGCCCCACCCACATACCCTGCGGCCCCCAGCCCAGGCCCAGGCCGAAGCTGGCACCCAGCGGCATGCCAACGCCCCAGTACGCAAACATGGCGATGAACATCGGCACCCGCGTGTCCTTGAGCCCGCGCAGCGCACCGGCCGACAGCACCTGGATGCCGTCCGGGATCTGGAAGGTAGCCGCATACAACAGCAGCGTGGACGCCAATGCGGCCACCGCCAGGTCGTCGGTATACAGACGCACCACGGCGTTGTGGCCCAGCAGCAGGCCGGTGATGGACACCACCTGGGTGACCAGGACGATGGCGTAACCAGCCCAGGTGGCGCGGCGCACGCCCAGCGGATCGTTGCTGCCCACGGCATGGCCCACGCGCACGGTGGT
Organism: Stenotrophomonas sp. STEN056; assembly: GCF_056759635.1. NCBI lineage: Bacteria > Pseudomonadati > Pseudomonadota > Gammaproteobacteria > Lysobacterales > Lysobacteraceae > Stenotrophomonas > Stenotrophomonas sp. STEN056. Next base: position 29,660 of record NZ_JBRRDL010000018.1, on the reverse strand, counting down.
GGCCTCGGCCACGCCCATCGGGATCATGAAACACAGCTGCGCCACGTTGATGGCGATCTGGTGGGCGCTGGCTTCGGTCGCACCAATGCGGCCAATCAGCAGTGCGGTGATGATGAACAAACCGCCTTCCATCAGCACGGTGATGCCGATTGGCAGGCCGGTGCGCAGCAGGTCCCAGATGGCACGCCAGCGCGGCAGCTCGAAATGGCTGAACAACTGCAGGTGGGCGAAGCGCTTGGTCGTCCACAGGTAGGTGGCAAAGGCGATCGCCTGCACCCACATGGTCACCGACGAGGCAATGCCCAGGCCTTCGGCGCCCATTTCCGGGAAGCCGAACTTGCCGTTGCACAGCGCGTAGCCCAATGGCCCGAGTACCAGCAACCCGCCGAAGCCGATCAGCATGGTTGGCAAGGTCCAATGCATGCCTTCGCTGAGATAGCGCATGCAGAAATACAGCGTCAGCGCGGGCACGCCCCAGCGGATGGCGTGCAGGAAGCTGGTGGCGCCGGGCACGATTTCCGGGGCGATGCCGAAGGCCGGCAGGAACGCCGGCACCACGCTCAGGAACAGGAACATCAACGCGCTCAAACCGATGCCCAGCCACAATGCCTGGCGGAACAACGGGCCGATTTCACGCTCGCGGCCGGCACCGTGCAGCTGTGACACCGAGGCGGTAAGCGAGATCAACGTGCCGATCGGCACCAGCATGGGCAGCCACAGCAGTGCCGTGCCGATGCTGACCGCAGCAAAGGTATCGGTGCCGTGGTGGCCGGCGATGGTGTTGTCGACGAAAGCGATCAGACCTGTCGAGACGTGGCCAAGCACCAGCGGCAAGGCGAGCAGACCAGTCGTCCGCACTTCCTGCATGAAGCGCGGCGTAGCGGGAGAAGTAGACATAGAACAGAGGGGACGCAGACTGCGGCCGGCGCGGAAAGCGCAGCGATGCCGGGTTGCGGAGCCGCGCATTCTAACGTGGTCAAGCTTCCGCTACGCTGCCCCGTCGATGAACGGCCGGCACGGCCGGGTCAACGCGCCACGTTCTGCTGCAGCCACGCACCGCGCTGGGCGGGCGCCAGCGCCAGCAGTTGGTCGCGCAGGGCAGCCCGGTCCTGCGGCGGCGTGCGCTGCGAGATCAGGCTCAGCTGTTCCAGCTGCGCGGGGTCGAGTTGATGCAGCAGGGCGAGCATCGGCTGCCGCTGCTCGGCAGGCAGGAAACCCAGCAGCGGCTGCAAGCGGGCGTACAGCGCCCCCAGGCGCGGGCCCAGCAGCCAGCCATCACGGTGCATCTGGTCCATGCCCTGGAAGTGCGCCTGCAGGGTGTCGCGTTGCGAAGCGGGCAGTGCCGCCAGCGCGGCAGCGGCCTGCCGGAGCTGCTGACGCTCGGCTTCGGGCAATGCCTGCCAGGCGGCATAGCGGGCACGCAGCTCACGCTTGCGCTGCGGCGTCATCCCTGCCCAGTTCGCCTGCGGTGCCTGCATGCCTGCCGCGGGGGCCGCCGGTTCGACAGGCACCGGCAAGCGCGTCGTCGGCGCGGCGGCATGCGCCGCCAGCGTGGCGGCCAGCAGCAGTGGCAAGGCCAAGCAGCGCAGATCAATTCTCGGCATCGACCGTCTCCAGTGCAGCACCGGCCGGTTCCGGCCGGCTGGGCTGGGGCTGCGATTCGTCCACCGGCAACGGGCCGCCGGCGGCGTACCAGGCCAGGAAATCCGCATCGCGCGCCAGGGCCAGTTCGGCGTCCGCCAACATGGCCGCATCGGCCACGGCATGGGCGTCTTCACCCGGGGCCGGCGGTGTGCCGTCATCGGGCAATTCCTCCACCTGCACCGGCCCGGTATCTGCCAGTCCATTGCCGGTGTTGCTGCCATCGGTGGCAGCCATCGTCTGCGAGCGCCACCACCACACCGCGACCACGGCCAGCAGCAGCAACGGCACACACAGCAGCAGCCAGGTGCGCAGGCTCCAGGGTTGGCGCTGACGACGCCGTGGCGCGGGTTTGCGGCGGTCGTCCCTGAAGGTCAACGCGGGCGCCGGGGTAGGCTTGGCAGGCAGCGCGCCGGTGATCACCGACTCACGCAGTTGCTCCAACTGCTGCAGGCGCGGCTGCGAAAGATCCCGGATGCGGGCCTGAACATCCTCAGCCAGCTGCCGCCAACGGCCTGCATCGGGATACCCCTCGTCATCGCGTGGGCAGGCGCCGGTCAATGCCTGGCGATATGCGTCGGCTTCGACCCCGAGCACCGCCGCAGCGGCCGGCTCGTCCAGGCCGGCGCCGATGCGCAGCAGCATTGCCAGCCGCTCGGCCGGCGCAAGCACCTGCAGGTGCGCCACCGACTCGGGCCAGTGCCCGCCGGCCGGCGGGGCCAGCACATGCGGGGTGCTGCACAGCAGGCCCCAGAAGCGGGCCGGCCAGTCAGCCATCAACAGGTCGGCAGCGTGGCCGGCGAAAGCCCGCATCGCCACCGCTACCGCACGTTCAGCCAGCGCGGCGTCGCCGGTCTGCAATTCGGCCACCACCAGTGCGCGTCGCTCGACGCCCCGCAGGAAGGCGGCCAGTGCATTGGCGGCGGCCGGGGACAGGGGGGCGGTTGCGGCCATCATGTGAACTCCATCATCGTGAGAATGATACCCAGCACATCCTTGGCTGCCGATGCCTGCACATGCCCTTCACACCCCGCCGCTGGGCCTCTGCCGCAAGTTGTGCACAGCGTCAATACCGTGTAACAGCACCCGTGCATGGAGCGCGACGCGCTGACATTTCGTTTTTGTTTCACGGCCAAGTCATTGATTAAGTTGAATTATTCAATGTGGCTATTTTTTGTCCAAGTTGACCCCAAGGCTTGAACCATCGTCCTAAGCGCGTGGAGCACATTGCTCACCCACAGAGTTATCCACAGGAAATGTGGATAAGCCAAAATCCCCAACCGGGGCCTGCGTTTACACGCCATTTATATGCGCGTTCACAACAACACAACGCAAGCCGATGAGCGCTGGCAACCCGTCCGCTGACGCTACACTGCCCGCCATGCCTGCCTGCCCCACCCTGCGCATCGCCCTGCCGGTGCCGCTGCCGCAACTGTTTGATTACCTGCCCCCCGACGGCAGCCCCGCACCGGCACCCGGTGACGTGGGCCGACGCCTGCGGGTGCCGTTTGGCCCCCGTGAACTGGTGGGCGTGGTGGAAGGCATTGGCCAGGTCGAGGACCCTGCCCCGCTGCGTGCGGCACTGGAGTGGCTGGACCCGGCGGCGCTGATCGATGGGGAGCTGGCCAGTTCCCTGCATTGGCTGGCGCGCTACACCCACGCCCCGCTGGGCGAGGTGATCGCCACCGCGCTGCCGGCCCCGCTGCGCCGTGGCGAGGCCTTGCCTGATACCCACGGCTGGGCCTGGCAGCTGACCACCGCCGGCCGCGACGGCCTGGCCAAACTGCGCGCCGGCACCCGCCCGCAACGGCTGGCAGCGTTGCTGGGGGCCGGTGCAGTCAATGAAGACCTGCTGGACGACCAGCTTGAAGACTGGCGCAGCGCGGCGCGTGCGCTGGCCAAGCGTGGCTTCGCCGAGCGGGTGGATGTACCGGCGCTGGTTCCGCAGGCCAAGTTGCAGCCCGGGCCAACGCCCAATCCGCAGCAGCAGACCGCCATTGATGCGATCAACGGCTGCGACGGCTTCCAGCCGTTCCTGCTGGACGGCGTCACCGGCAGCGGCAAGACCGAGGTCTACCTGCAGGCCATCAGCCATTGCCTGCAGCAGGGCCGGCAGGCGCTGGTGCTGGTGCCGGAGATCGGCCTGACCCCGCAGATGCTGAGCCGCTTCCGCAGCCGCCTGGGCATTCCGGTGCATGCGCTGCATTCGGGCTTGAACGACAACGAACGCGCGCGGGTGTGGGCTGCTGCCTCGCGCGGCGAAGCGCGGGTGATCGTCGGCACACGCTCGGCGATCTTCACCCCGCTGCCGCAGGCCGGCTTGATCGTCATCGACGAAGAACACGACGGCAGTTACAAGCAGCACGATGGCATCCGCTATCACGCACGTGATTTTGCGCTGGTGCGCGGCAAGGCGTTGAACGTGCCGGTGGTGCTGGGCAGTGCCACGCCGTCGCTGGAATCACTGCACAACGCACGCAGCACTCGCTACACGCACCTGCGCCTGCAACAACGCGCCGGCGATGCGAAGCCGCCGGGCGTGCGCGTGTTCGATGTGCGCAAGCGGCCGCTGCAGGACGGCTTGTCGCCGGAAGTATTGGCCGGCATTGCGCAGCATTTGAACGCAGGCAACCAGGTGTTGGTATTCAAGAACCGGCGCGGTTATGCGCCGGTGCTGTTGTGCCACGACTGCGGCTGGACCGCGCCGTGCAAACGTTGCAGCACACCGCTGCATACCACACCGATGACCGTGCACGGCGGCGGCCGGCGCCTGCAATGCCACCACTGCGGCGCGCGCCAGCCGGTGCCGCTGGCCTGCCCGGATTGCGCCAGCCTCGCCCTGCAGCCGCAGGGCATCGGCACCGAGCGATTGGAAGAACGCCTGCTGCAGTTGTTTCCGGATTTCCCGGTGCTGCGCATCGACCGTGGCACCACCACGCGCCGCGATGCGCTGGAGCAGACCTTGGCCACGCTCGGCGACCAGCCCGGCATCCTGGTCGGCACGCAGATCCTGGCCAAAGGCCACGACCTGCCGAAGCTGACCCTGGTGGTGGTGGTGGGTATCGACGAAGGCCTGTTTTCTGCGGACTTCCGTGCCAGTGAAAAACTCGCGCAGCAACTGATCCAGGTGGCTGGCCGCGCCGGTCGTGCCGAACGCCCTGGCGAGGTCTGGTTACAGACGCATCATCCGGACAACGCGCTGCTGCACACCTTGGTCAATGGTGGTTACCACGCCTTTGCCGAAGCCGAGCTGGTGCAGCGTGAAGCGGCAGGATTTCCTCCCTTCGCGCACATGGCCTTGTTCCGCGCCGAAGCCAAGCAGGTGGAACAGGCCAATGAGTTCCTGGCGGCGATAAAGCAGTGGGTGCCGGCGCACGGCAACGTCGAGTGCTATGGGCCGATGCCGGCCCCGATGCCGCGTCGGGCCGGATTCCAGCGTACGCAGTTGTTGTTGTCTGCCGAACAACGGCGGCCGTTGCATGGTGTGCTGATGCAGCTGATGGCGCAGGTGTACGCACTGCCGCAGGCAAGACGCGTGCGTTGGTCGCTGGATGTGGATCCGATGGATCTGTATTGAGGTCGAGGCTTCAAGAGCGCCCTCTCCCCAACCCCTCTCCCGTAAAGGGAGAGGGGCTTTGAAGCTGCAGTTGCGAATACTGCTTCAACGTTCCTTGCACCGGGCTCCTCTCCCGTAAAGGAGAGGGGCTTTGAAGCTGCAGTTGCGAATACTGCCTCAGCGCTCCGTGCACCTGGCCCCTCTCCCTTTACGGGAGAGGGGTTGGGGGAGAGGGCGCCTTTTCCGCAACTACTTACCAGGTCTTCCGCAGCGGATGCGCTTCGGTGTTGAACACCACGCCGTTGAAGTCCAGGGTGTTGGCCGGGGCAAACAGCAGGTAGTAGTACTTGAACGTCTCGGCGAACAGGAAACTCTCCATCGAGTCGTCCTTCTCCTTGCTGCGCACATCCTTCAGCGCGGCAAAGCCATGCTCGGTGCGGGTGTGCTTGACGAAGTCCTCGAAGAACTCCTTGCCCATGCCGCGGTAGCGCGCATCGCCGGTGTAGTGGTGCAGGTAATAGGCCGACTCCAGGATTTCAGGGCGCAGGGCATAGCTCGGCGAGCGCACTTCCATCGCGGCGTAGTCCAGCGACTCCGGCTCGATGCCGTGCAGGCGCCACATCTTCAGGTTCGACTCCTGCAGGCGCTTGGCGCGATCAAGATCACCGCCCAGGGCCAACAGGCCCGGCATGAAGGCATCCAACGCACCGTAGGTCGTTGAAGTGCGCTTGCCGGTGTCCATGTCGGCGTGGCCGTACCACAGCTCACCCTCGCGCACTTCGTCGGCCAGGTACTGGTTGACCGGGCCGATGTTCTCGTCCCACATGCGCTTGCAGTCTTCGTCGCCGAACAAGTTCCAGCACTTGAGCAGGTACTCGTAGTACGAGTCGATGCCGCCGGCGATCGAGGCATCCTTGTTGGTCCACTCGCCGGTTTCGACATTGATGTTCAAGCCGACCAGGCCAATCTTGGAGCGACGGTTGTGGGTTTCCACCAGCGCACGCTTGGCCTTGTCGTAATACGCCTGCTTGCCGGTGAGCTTGGCCAGGGTGCCGAATTCCAGCAGCAGCGTGCCGGTCTCGGCCGGGTTGCTGATGATGCCGCTGGTCTTGCCGGTGCGCAGGTTGACGTGCGTGTACGGCAGGCCGGTGGGGCTGTCGAACACCGGCGACAAACGCGTGCCCAGGTCATCGGCGAGCTTGAGCAGGCGCTCGTCGTTGGTCATCTGGTAGGCCGACAACAGCCCGCCCAGCAGGCGGATGGTGACCTCGAAGTTCTGCACCTCGATGTCCTGGTCGAACGAAAGCTGGCTGACGATCAGCTCACGCGCTTCGTTGGCTTCCTTGTCCAGGCCCAGCAGCAACAGCGTGTCCAGCGCATCCACCGGCGACATCAGCAGCGGCACCGGATACCAGTCGCGCGGCTTGCCGCTGATCGGCTTCAGGTCATCGTGGCCTTTGGCGAACTGCATGTAACCCTGCCAAGCGTGGCGGGTGGCTTCACGCACCTGCTCGGCCATGCGCGCGGCTTCGGCATCGTCCACCGCAGGCACGGCGGCATTGGCCGGTACGGCAGCAACGGGCGCCGCCGGCGTGGCTGCCGGGGCGGTAGCCTGCTCGCTGCAGGCGGAAAGCGCCAACATCAGCGCGGCAACAAGGGGGGCGGTACGCAGGGAACGGGTCATCAGTGAATCCTCTCGACGGAAGCGTTGTCTTGCGATGCAACGGGACGGAACTGCAGGGTGTCGCCCAGCGTCTGCAACTGCAGCGCTGTGCGCAGGGTGGAAAGCGGGGTGTCACTGCGCACGGTCAGCGTGCGGGTCTGGCCGGGCAGCAGGTCAAAGGCGTTGTCTTCGAGCGTAGCAGCGGCATTGTTGAAGCCGATCCAGATGCCCCGCACCAGCGTGTCGGCGTGCAGCTGGAGAACGTAGTGGTCGCCCTCGGCGTGCAGCTCGGCGTGCAGCTGTGCCGGCTCCAGGGCCTGCTGTTTGGCAGGCACGAAATAGACCAGCCGCTGCGCAAGAACCGCATCCTCCCGCAGCAGCTCAAACACCGCAACGCTGCGCCGCGGGTCCGCGCCCTGCAGCAGTTCGGCATCACTGAAGCGCGCAACCTCGCTCGCCGACAGCGCAGGCAGGGTGACAGCCTTGTTTTGTTGCTGCAGTGTGCGCCCATCAAAATCCAGCAGCCGCATGCGCCACTGTGCATTCAGTGCATCGCGACCATCATTGAGCAGGCTCAAGCGCGTAACCCCTTCGTCGCGCAACGCGGCCACGGCCACATCGGCGAAGAAGCGGCGGGCATGGAAGTTCAGCGCCTTCCAGTTTCCGAAGTAGTCCATGCTCGACCACGACGCACCCGGCCATACATCGTTGAGCTGCCAGTACAGCGAACCCATGGTGTACGGACGCGAGGCGCGGTGATGCAGCGCGGCCAGTGCGATGCCTTCGGCCTGCATCATCTGGCTCAGGTAGACGAAATCCGGGAACGAACGCGGCGTGCCGAATTCCATTTCGATGTAATGCAGCAGCCGCTCGTTGCCCTTGCCGGCCAGGAACTTCTGGTGCGCCTGGATCACCGGGCCATCGATCCGCTGTTCGTCCGGCGCGGCAAACGCATTGATGGTGGACAGCTGTGGCCAGGCCTGCAGGCCGTACTCGGACATGAAGCGCGGTGTTTCCTTCAGGTACGCGGTGGGCGGCAATGCCGGGTTGCCCCAGACTTCCCAGTAATGCTTGTCACCGCGGCGCGAGTCGTTGGCCTTGCTGTCCAGGTCATTACTGGGCGAGCTGGACCAGTACGGCACGCCCAGCCCTTCTTCGGCGACAACCTTGCGCAAGTCGTTGCCGAACAACTCCACATAGCCCTGCCAGACCTTGGCGGCAAACGCGGGATCCGCCTCCTGCAGCGTCTTGCCGTGGCCCCAGTCCTTCCACGCGGTTTCTTCTTCGTTGTTGCCACACCACAGCACGATGCTGGGGTGATGGCGCAGGCGGCGAATGTTGTCGCGCGCCTCGGCCACCACGCTTGCACGGAACGCCGGATCGTAGCCCGGCTGCATGCCACCGCCGAACATGAAATCCTGCCAGACCAGCAGGCCGAGTTCGTCGGCAATATCGAAGAACGCATCGTCTTCGTAATAACCGCCGCCCCAGTTGCGCAGCATGTTCATGTTGGCGTCGCGCGCGCCTTGCAGATCGCGGCGCAGGCGTTCGCGGGTTACCCGCGCCGGGAACGCATCGAACGGAATCACGTTCGCGCCCTTGGCGAATACCGGCACGCCGTTGATGACGAAGCCAAAGCCCTGCCCGCCGTCGGTGTCCTCTTCGCGTTGCAGCTGCACCGTGCGCAGGCCGATGCGGATGCGCGACTCCAATGCCTCCTGCCTGCCCTCACCCAAGCGTGCGTGCACGGTGTAACGATCCTGCGCACCATAACCCACCGGCCACCAACGGCGCGGCTTGTCGATCTGCAACGGCAGCGACAGATTGTTCTGGCCCGGCACCAGCGCAATGTCGCGCGTGATCTGCGCAACCGGCTTGCCTTCCGGGTCACGCACATCGATGACGACCTGCCGGGTCGCATTGCCTTCGGCCTGTTCCACCTGCAACAGCACGTTCAAGCGTGCCTTGTCCGCATCCAGCGCCTCGGTGTGCACGGCAAGGTCGGTGATGCGCTGCTGCTCCCAGCTGTCCAGGTGCACCTGCCGCCACACGCCTGCGGTGACATAACGCGGGCCCCAGTCCCAGCCGAAGTGATAGGCCGGCTTGCGCGCGAAGTTGCCGACCATCGCATCCCTGGGTTCATCACCGTAGGGCGAAGGATAGTTGCCGGCGATCTTGTGCGGCATGGCCTGCACCTGCGGCAGCAAGCTGCGGATCGGCGAGCGGAACACGATCTGCAGCTCGTTGCCGGCCGCTTTCAGGCGGCCATCCACGCGTGCACGCCAGGTGCGGTGTGCGTTGTCGGCCTTCAACAGCGGCTGGCCGTTGAGGTGGACCTCGGCGAAGGTGTCCAGGCCATCGAAGCGCAGCTCCGCATGCGGGCGCGCCAGGGTCTGCGCATCAACATCAAAGCGCGCGCGGTATTCCCAGTCGGCCAGGCCAATCCACTGCAGCCCGGCCTCGGCCGCACCCACATACGGATCGCCAATCACACCGGCCGCCATCAGGTCGGTATGCACGCTGCCCGGCACCGTTGCGTGTTTCCAGGCATCCAGGCCCGGATGCGCCTGCAGCTGCGCATCGCCCGGAAGCAGGCGGAAACTCCACTGCGCCTGCAGCGGTGCGGCCAGTGCTGCACTGGAAGTCAGCCACAACGCGCACAGCAGGAGACCGCGGAAAGCGCGTCCAGCGTGAATTTGCATCGATCCAAATTTAGGCTTCGCGTGCTGCATGCTGTTCCCTCCTGCTTGCTGTATCCAACCTGTTGTTACCGCGTGCCAGTGGTCATGCAACCACCCAGGTAAAACAGAACTCAATAGGCGCTGATCTGCGCTGCTCAGGCGGAGAGCCCGAGCAATCCCCGCCTTCGCGGGGATGACGACTGAAACAACACGAACGCTGTTGCTCAGCCCGCGCGCACCACGTTCAACACTTCGTGGCAGGCGCCCATGGTGTGATAGTCGGTCTTGCCGGCCGGGCTCTTTTCGTCGCTGTACTTGCGGTTGTCCGCGTCAAGGATGCGGAACCAGGCGCCATGGGTGTGATCGACCATGTGCGCCCACGAGTAGGCCCACAGCCGCTCGTACCACTGCCAGTAGCTGTCATCGCCGGTGCGCTTGGCCAGCAGCGCGGCGGCGGCCAGCGATTCGGCCTGCACCCAGAAATACTTGTCGTCATCACAGACAAAGCTGTCGTCGCCGATGGCCGCGCCGTCCATGCCGGGCTGACGACGTGCTTCCGGCGCAAAGCCGTAATACAGGCCGCCGCGTGCGTCGTCCCAGGAATTGGCCATCGCCGTGTCGAACAGGTGGCGCGCGGTCGGCACCAGCCAGTCGGCCTGCACGTGGCGGTCCAGGATCATCAGCAGCTTGGCCCACTCGGTCTGGTGGCCGGGCTGGAAACCCCACGGGCGGAACAGATGCTTGGGATTGTCCAGGTTGTAATCCCAATCGATGTTCCAGTCGGTGTCGTAATGCTCCCACACCAGGCCGCCGGCCTTGGCCGCCTGACCACGGGTCATGTTGTCGGCCAGCTGCAGCGCGCGCTCCAGGTAGCGTTGTTCACCACTGGCCTCGAATGCGGCCAGCATTGCCTCGCACATGTGCATGTTGGCGTTCTGGCCGCGGTAGCCGGTGAAGTTCCACTGTGCGTCGGCTTCGTCGCGGTACAGGCCGTGCTGCGGTTCCCAGAAATGGCGCTCCAGCAACTGCCAGGTTTCGTCCATCCACTCGCGGCCCTGCGCGATGCCGGCCTTCAATGCGCAGCTGTAGGCCAGCAGCACGAAGGCCACGCCGTAGCAGTGGTTCATGTCGTCCTCGACCTTGCCATCGCGCAGCGTCCACGCATACCCGCCGGTGGCTGGATTGCGATGCACATTGCGCAGGTAGTCCACGCCGTGCTTCACCGCTTCCAGGTACTCGGCATTGCCATACTCGCGGTAGGCCATGGCGTAGTTGAAGACGAAGCGAGTGCTGCTGACCAGGTGACGATGGCTGCGGTCGTAGATGCTGCCGTCGTCCCGGTAGTAATGGAAAAAGCCGCCTTCGGCGTCGATGCAATGCGGGTGGTAGAAGGCCATCGTGTCGGCGATATGCGCGCGCAGGAAGGCCGGGGAGCGGAAATCGGGAGCGGTGGTGTTCATGCGATGGCCTCCTGTTGCAGCAGCAGTTGTTGCACTTCGTGCGGGCTGGGCATGGCCGCAAACGCGCCCTTGCGGGTGACGGCCAGCGCACCCACGGCTGCGGCAAAGCGCAGCGTGTCGGCAATGGCCTGCGGGTTTTCGCAGAACGCGGCAAAGCCCGCGCCAGCACCGCCGCGCTCGCTGAGCCCCACCAGCACCCCACCGACAAACGCATCGCCGGCAGCGGTGGTATCGACAGCCTCGACGCGGAAGCTGGGCACCTGACCGTTGGCCTGGCGGGTGTACCAGCGCAGCGTGCCGGCGCCGTCGGTGACGATCACCCAACGCGCGCGTGCGCCCAGCAGACGCATCAGCACCTGCACTTCGCCATCCTCGCCCAACGGCTGGGCCAGGTAATCCAATTCTTCGCGCGAGAGCTTGACCAGATCGGCACGTTCCAGTGCCTGCCACAGCCAGGGCGTTGGATCGACATCGGCCGGCCACAGCGCCGGGCGCAGGTTCAGATCAAGGCTGACCACCGCGCCTGCAGCGCGCGCGCGATCCATGCCGGCAAACGTGGCCTGGGCAATGGCCGGCTCGGTCAGGCTGTTGGAACAGACATGGAAGCAGGCGGTGTCGTCGAAACACGCCGGCTGGAAATGCTCGCTGCGGAACAGCAGGTCGGCTGCGGGCGGTCGATAAAAGCTGAAGCTGCGCTCACCGCTGGCATCCAGCGCCACGAAGGCCAGCGCGGTCTTGGCCGCATCGGTGCGCACGATGCAGTCGGTGGCCACGCCGGCCTCTTCCAGGCTTTCCAGCAGGAAGTCACCAAACATGTCACGGCCCAGCATGCCGGCGAAATGGCTGCTTGCACCCAACCGTGCGGCGGCCACGGCGACGTTGGCCGGCGCACCGCCTGCGTACTGCAGGAACGCGCGTGGCGTATCCGGCGTGGCCGGCGGCTGCGCTAGTAGATCGATCAAAATTTCGCCGAAACAAACAATCTTGCCCATCTGGCCTCAGCCCCCCTGGCCGTTGCCGGTACGGGGGCGCGAGCCCACCAGTCCGTAGAAAATGACGTAGCCGTAGCACAGCAGCGGCACGATGAAGGAGTGATGCAGGCCGATGCTGTCCGCCAGCACGCCCTGCAACAGCGGGATCAAGGCACCGCCGACGATGGCCATGATCAGCAGGCTGGAGGCCTTGTTGGTCAGCGGCCCGAGGCGCTCGATGCCCAGCGCGAAGATGGTCGGGAACATGATCGAGTTGAACAGGCCGGTGGCGACGATGCAGTACAGCGCGGTCTGCCCGGATGACATCAGCGTCAAGGTCAGCAACACCACGTTCGCCACAGCAAACCCAGCCAGCAATCTACGCGGCGAAAAGCGCACCAGCAGTGCCGAGCCTGCGAAGCGGCCAACCATCGCCCCGCCCCAGTACAACGAGACATAGTGGGTGGCCTGCTGCTCGGTCAGCCCGCCGATTTCCGGCATCGACAGATAGTTGACCAGGAAGCTGCCGATGGACACTTCCGCGCCCACATAGAAGAAGATCGCCAGCACGCCGAACAGCACATGCGGTTGACGCAGTGCATCCATCAAGGTGTGGTGGCCCGTGTCCGCCTGCTCGGTGGCTTCGGACAACGGCGGCAGACGGAACAGATAAACAAACACCGCCAGCAACACCAGCGCGATGGCCAGGCCAACATACGGGCCCTGCACCGACTGCGCTTCAGCAGCGCGGTACGCCAACTGCTCGGCCGCCGGCAGTGCATTGATCTGCTCGCTGCTCTTGACCGTGGTACCGAGGATCAGCAAACCACCAAACAACGGCGCCAAGGTAGTGCCCAGCGAGTTCAGCGCCTGCGCCAAGGTCAGTCGGCTGGACGCAGTCTGCTCCGGCCCAAGCAAGGCGACGTAGGGATTGGCGGCGACCTGCAACACGGTGATGCCGGTGGCCAACACGAACAACGAGGCGAGGAAGCCTTCGTACACGCGCAGGGTCGACGCAGGCCAGAAGCCCAGCGCGCCGATACCGGCGATCACCAGCCCGGCGACGATGCCATTCTTGTAACCGAGCCGTGCCACCAGCCGACCGGCCGGCAGCGACATCAGGAAGTACGCGCCGAAGAAGGTGAACTGCACCAGCATCGCGCGGGTGTAGTTCAGCTCGAACACGGCCTTCAGGTGCGGAATCAGCACATCGTTGAGGCTGGTCAAAAAGCCCCACATGAAGAAGATGGTGGTGGCCACCGCCAGGGCCATCCGGGGGTTGACCACCGAGGCGGACGAGCCGGTCGTTTTCAGCGGGGTTGATGGTATCGCCATGCGCGTTGCGCCTCAGTGCGGTGTGGTGTGAAAAGGAAAGGAAATCAGGCAGGCCGTGCAGCGCTGCTTTCACGGATACGCAGCTGCACCGGCGCGACAGTGCGCATCGGTGCGGCATCGGGGTTTTCCAAACGCTGCAGCAGCAATGCAGCGGCCTGGCGGCCACGCTCGCGCGGGTCAGCGGTCAAGGTGGTCAACGGCGGCACCGCGACGGCCGCTTCGGAGATATCGTCGAAGCCGGTGACGGCAAAATCGCCGCCCGGGCGGATGCCGCGCGAGGTCAGGCCCAGCATCAGGCCGAGCGCGACGGTGTCGTTGTAGCAGACCGCTGCGCTGGGGCGTTGCGTGGTGCTGAACAACTCACCCGTACGTGCGGCCGCTTCCAGGCGATTGGGCGCCGATTCGATCAGCCAGTCCGCATGCAGCGGCAAGCCCGCCTCACTCATCGCCTGCTGGTAGCCCAGGCGGCGTTGCGCGCAGGAGCTGGACGCCGTATGTCCGCCGAAGAACGCGATGTCACGGTGGCCACGCTCGATCAGGTGCCGCGTGGCCATGTAGGCGCCGTGCTGGTTGTCCAGGGTGAGGAAATCCCATTCCGCGCCCACCAGTTCGCGGTTGAACAGCAGCACGTTGGCATGCGCGCCGAGCACCTGGGTCAACGCCTGCGCGTCACTGCCTTCGGCCGGGGAAAGAATGAAGCCGGTGGGCGTGTGCTCCATCAACGTGGACAACACCGCCTGCTGGCGTTCGGGCGATTCGCCGGTGCTGCCCAGCAGGGTCACATAGCCCTTGCTGCCCAGCGCCTCGTCCACACCGGAGGCAAACTCGGCGAAGAACGGGTTGGAAAGGTCATTGATCACCAGCGCAATCGAGGACGACGTACGACGCCGCAGGTTGGCCGCGGTGCGGTTGTAGACATACCGCTGGCGGCGCAGCTCGGCCTCGACCCTGGCCCGCGTGTCGACGTTGACCAGGGGGCTGCCACGCAGCACCAGCGACACGGTCGCCCGCGACACGCCCACCGCCTGCGCGATATCGGTGACGGTGACGGCCTGCTTGCCGGCCCTGCGCACGCCCTTGCCGGCGCCTGGAGATTTCTCGTTCATCGCTTCCGCTGGTCTGTCTGGATGCGCCAAGCCTAATGGATCACCGGGGCGCGCATCGGCGCCCGGCGGTGTCGTAGCAGGCGTGGCGCGCCTGTTGCTCACTGCAGCGCACTGCCCGGGGTGGCGCAGTACGACACCGGCAGGTCCGACACCGCGGTGCCCCAGCCCTGCTCCGGCGCCTGCGCACCCAGCGCGAAACGCAGCGTGCCGCCCTGGCGCAGCTGCTCCCAGTCCAGCCATACCTTCTGCTGCGGCTTGCCGTTGAACTGCACGCCCTGGATGTACTGCAGGCTGCGGCCATCGGCACCGGGCGCCTGCAACGTCAACGTGCGGCCATTGCCCAGCTTGATGTCGGCGCGGGCGAAACGCGGGGCGTGCAGCAGCAGCTCACCGCTGCCCGGCACCGCGGGGTACAGGCCCAGCGCACTGAACAGGTACCAGGCCGACATCGTGCCCAGGTCGTCATTGCCGGTTACGCCGTTGGGCGCATTGGTGAACAGCTGTTGCGCGGCGCGCACCACGGTGGCGGTCTTCCACGGCTGGCCGATCAGCGTGTACATCCACGGCGCGTGCAGGTCCGGCTCGTTGTTCGGGTTGTAGCGGTACTGGTTGTAATAGCTGTACGGGCCAACCACCCATTCCTTGCGTGCAGCGGTGAGCGGTGCCTTGAGCAGGTCCTCGTAGGCGAAGAATGCATCCAGACGTTCGCCGGCCTTTTCACGGCCATGCATCGCCGCGACCAAGCCCGGTACGTCCTGCTGCGCCAGCCACTGGTACTGCCAGCCGGTGCCTTCGTGGAAGCCGTGCTGCGAGCGCGGGCTGTAATGGCCATCGGCCGGCGTGTACCACTTGCCATGCTCATCGCGCGGGCGCGGGAAACCGCTGAAGCCGGTCTCGGCATCGCGCACGTCCACATCCCACAGCTTGTGCCAGTTGCCGCCGCGTTCGCGCAGCACCTTTGCGTCATCGGCGTGACCCAGGCCATCGGCCATCTGTGCCAGCGCGCAGTCGGCCAGTGCGTATTCCAGCGTGGCCGAGCCACCATGGTGCGGGTCCACGTCCATGCCCTTGGAGGGGAAAGCGCGGTCGTAGGCGACATAACCGTTGGCCAGGTAACTGGCATTGCCCGAGCGGCCGGCAAAGCGCGAGTTCATCGGCGGCATCGAGAACGCATTGCGACGCAGCGCATTCCACGCATCGGCTTCACGGCCGGTCAATGCACCAAAGCGCCACAGGTCCACCAGGAACGGCGTCACCGGGTCGCCGGTCATGATGTTGGTTTCAAAATTCGCATAGCCCCAGCGCGGCAGCCAGCCACCCTGTTCGTCGATGGCCAGCACGCTGCGGCCGATATCGCGCGCCACGTCCGGGCGGGTCATCGCCAGCCATTGGTTCTGCGTGCGGTAGGTGTCCCACAGCGAGAAATATTCGTAGTACGTCCAGCCATCAGCGCGATGGATGGCATCGTCATAGCCACGGTAACGACCATCGGCATCACTGCCGGTCATCGGCTGCAACAACGCGTGGTACAGCGCGGTGTACAGCACGGTGCGGTCGTCGGCATTGCCGCCCTGCACCTGCACCGCGTCCAGCTCCTTGCGCCAGGCCTGTTGCGCCAGCGTGCGCATGCGATCAAAGCCCAGCAGCGCATTGCCCTGCATGCCATCGGCGCGCAGGTTGTTGCGCGCACCTTCGGCATCGACGTGCGAGATGGCGCTGGTGGCGGTTACCGCGCGGCCATCGGCCAGGTCAAAACTCAGCCATGCACCGTTGGGCTTGGCTTCGCCTTCCATGCTGTGACGCGCATTGGGCAGGCCGCCGGCTTCACCCCAGGTGCCATGCGCCTTGAACGGACGGTCGAACTCGATGCGGAACCAGGTGGTGTACTGGTGGCCGCCGCAGAAGCTCTTGGTCACCAGCTTGCCTTCCACCGCGCGGTCGCCGACCACGTCAACCACGCTGCCGATCACCGAATGCCGCTCGTTGGCCTGGCCGACGTTGACCAGCACGTGGCCCTGGCCGCTGCTGGCACTGAAGGTGTAACGCTCGCTGGCCGCGCGGGTGCGCGCGGTGGTTTCCACGTCGATGCCGCCGTAGTTGGTCAGGCGCACCTTGTAGTAACCGGCCTGCCCCACTTCACCGTCGTGGCTGTAGCTGGAGGCGTAATTCTTGTGGTCGAAATGCTTGGCATTGGCCGTGTCGAAATCACCGCCCGGGCCAATGCTGCCGGTCACCGGCAACACCGAGACCTGGCCGCCCTGCTCCCAGCAGCCGGCGCCGGAAATGAAGGAATGCCCGAAGCCCCGGATCTTCTCGTCGTCATAGCGCCAGCCGGCGTAGTGGCTGCCGATGGGGCTGACCTGGATCAGCCCGAACGGTGCCGACGCACCCGGGAAGGTGTTGCCGTCGTCCTTGCTGCCAATGAAGGTGTTGACCTCGCGTTCCAACCCGGCCGGCGCAGCCTGCAGCAGCGGCGCGAATGACAGCGCCAGCAGGCAGGCCAGGCCCGCCAACGGGCGGCGCGCGGGGGGATGGGCGGTAGCGGACGGCATGCGGCTCATGTGCTGGATCCTGTGGGTCGATGTCGATGAGGGCAAAAGGGTGGCCCGGCCGAAGCCGGGCCGCTGATCCCGGCCCATCCCATCGGGATGGGGAGAGAACGCCGGGATCAGAAAAACAACACGCATTCCCCGTACAGGTAGTCAACAGCGTCGATCTGCTTGCAAATGCAGCGCATCACAACGCCATCTCCTTGATCAGAAAGCCTGCAAGGCGCCTCTGGCGGCGCCCCGGACTCCCCTCCCCGGGAATTTAGATCGATTTAAGTAAAGCATGGGTTTTTCCGCAGATGCATTCTGCGGCGCAGCATCGGGGCCGCCGAAAGGCGAATTTCAAGCCGAAGAAGCCGCAGCGATGGGGCGGAGCCATGCCGCGCGGAAGCTTTTTTGGTAACGCCCCTGCCGAGCACGGCTCGGCACTACACGCGGCTCCTACAGCGCAGATCCGCCCCCTCCCTTTCACCAAAGGTGAAGGGGAGGGCCGGGGAGGGGTGCCGTTTCCCCTGGCCCGGATACTCAACGCCAAGCACAAGCGAAAGCTCCCCTCCCCGGCCCTCCCCTGCGCGTTGCACAAGGGAGGGGGGCAAAACCTGCGCCTTACGGCCTGGCCCAAGCCACCACCGACGGCCGCACACCCGCCACAAACCTGGCCATATTGCGTAGCAGCATGCGTCAGCGCCCCCGGCTGTGTTAAAAATTCCCCGCCAATCGTTTAGATCGATCCAAACTGGAAGATCGCGATTGCCGGGAATAATGGAAGACAAAGGGGCTTGGTCGTGACCGGAAGGTCACCTGTCAGGCACCCTGCGCCCACTGAAGTCGGCTTCAAAAATTAGATCGATTCAAGTTTCCGTACCAGCCACGTATTCAATCCAGGAGAGGGGAATGAAACAGAACGCACGCATGCATGGCCGCGACACGCTGTACGCCGCCATCGCCGTTGCACTGTCCGCAGCGATGCTGCCGGCTAGCGCTTTCGCACAACAAGCCAGCACCGCAACGCCGTCGCCCAGCGCCACCACGCTGGACAGCGTCAATGTCACCGGCTACCGCTATGCCATCGAGAAAAGCCTTGAGCAGAAGCGCGATGCCAACGCCGTGGTGGAAGTAATCACCGCCGAAGACGTGGGCAAGTTCCCCGACAAGAACGTGGCCGACGCGCTGCAGCGCGTGCCCGGTGTGATCATCACCCGCAGCGGTGGTGAAGGTAAGTCGGTGAGCGTGCGCGGCCTCGCCCCCGACCTCACCCTCACCCAGTTGAACGGCAACTACGTCGCCTCCTCGGAAACCAACAACGAAGCCACACGCTCGTTCAACTACACGCTGCTGCCGGCCAACATGCTGTCCAGCGCCGAGCTGTACAAGACGCCGGAAGCGCGCATCGACGAAGGCGGCATCGGCGGCACAGTCATTCTGCGCACGCGTCGCCCGCTGGACATGGAAGCCAACTCCGGTTTCGCCTCGATCGAGTACACCGCCTCCGATACCAGCAGTGGCATCGATCCGCAGGCCTCGGCGATGTACTCCTGGCACAGCAAGGACGAGCGCTTCGGCCTGCTGGTTGGCGCAACCCGGCAGAACCGCAACAGCCGCACCATGGAAACCAGCACTGAGGACTGGCAGTGGTACAGCGACCGCGTGGACGCCAACGGCAACATCATCAACGACTACGTCTGGAACCAGGCCGGCACTCCCAGCCACCGGCCGGTGGATGTCCACGGCAATTCGCTGCCGGGCGTCAACAAGTTCTGGGGTGCCTCGGGCATCTACGACCAGAACGGTGGCCACTACTCCGGCTTCTTCATGCCCACCTCGGTGAACTTCGCGGTGAAGGATGAAAAGCGCGAACGCAGCGGCGGCCAGCTGACCTTCCAGTTCAAGCCGGTCGACAACGTCACCATGACCGCCAACTACTTCCGCTTCGAGCTGGAAGGCAATTACACGCAGAACATGCTGAAGGTTCCGGAATGGAACCTGGCGCGCGTGGCCGGCGACGGCAACTGGGAACCGGGACGCCTGCTCAACGGCTTCACCATGGACCACAGCGGCACCATCGTCACCGGCGCCGAATACGAAAAGCTGGCCGGCAAGACCTATATCTGTGACGAAGACCAGGCCAGCGCCGCCGGCTTGCCGGGCGGCGGCTGGGGCCCGGACGACTGCACCATCCCGACCCCGCAGATGACCGGCACCTACAGCCGCGAAAAGGCACTGTCGCAGACCGCCGACCTGAGCGTGGACTGGGACATCAGCCCGCTGTGGAAGGCCTCGTTCAACGGTGGCCGCACCTGGTCCGAAGGTGGCCCGTCGATGAGCTTCCGCACCGCCGCCAAGCCGCGCCGCAAGGTCGGCAGCGACTGGGAAGCCGGCAACCTGTACACCGCGTGGGACATCACCGGCACGCCGTCGGTCACGTTCTCGCCGGACCTGCAGGAAAAGCTGAAGGCAGGCATCGCCGAAATCGATACCGGCTCGACCGATTCGTCCTGGACCCAGACCACCGCCGAGCAGAACCACTTCCAGGCCGATTTCACCAAGCTGTTTGAAGCTGGCTGGCTGGATTCGATCCAGTTCGGCGCCAAGTACAGCGACAGCAAGATCCATCGCAACACCGGCAACACCTACTGGGTGTGCCCGGGTACCGATCCGGCCAACTATGACGACAACCGTTACCAGGCCGGTTGCGACCCCAACGCCAGCGTCGCCCAGCCCGGCTTCTTCCTGTCCAAGCCCGTGGGCAACATCGCCGGTGGCTTCAATGCCAACGTGTTCCCGGGCATCGACTACCCGGCCTACATCCGCTACTTGAATGATCGCTACGGCGGCATGCACAACCGCCGCGAGAGCGACTTCGTCTACAACGTCGAAGAGAAGGTCAACTCCGGCTACATCCAGGCCAACTTCCGCACCGAGCGCCTGCGCGGCAACGTGGGCATCCGCGTGGCACGTACCAAGCAGCATGCGGAATCGAGCGATTCGGTCGAGCGCTTCAACGACTACTTCGCCGACAACGCCAGCGGCGCGCCAATGCTCTGCACCGACCCGGCCGCCGCCGCCCTGGTCGGCCACACCTGCGATGGTGGCTTCGTGCGTCTGCCCGACGCATTGGCTCGCGAAAAGAGCTACGAGCTGGCCTCGCTGGACAAGACCTATACCGACGTCCTGCCCAGCTTCAACATCGCCTGGGACATCACCGACAACCTGGTCCTGCGCGGTGCCGCCTCCAAGGTCATCGCACGCCCCAGCTACACCGACATCGCCTACCCGGGCGGCCTGAGCTACTACTCCGAGGAGTACAGCAATGACCGTCGTGTTGCCGGCGGCGCGCCCAATCCGGGCTGGTACGGCTCGGGCAGCAACAAGGGCCTGGATCCGTTCGAGGCGCTGCAGTACGACCTGAGCCTGGAGTGGTACTTCCAGCCGGGTGCCGTGGCCGGTGTTGGCGTGTTCCGCAAGGACGTGAAGAACTTCATCGTGCCGGTGGTGCGTGACCTGCAGATGGACGTCGGCGGCCAGACGGTCACCGTGCAGAACTACTCGACCGACGCCAACGGCCGCGATGGCGTGTCGCAGGGCGTGGAAGTCTACGGCCAGTACACCTTCGATTTCGGCCTGGGCTTCCAGGCCAACTACACCTACAACGACACCAACATGGCGTCGGTTGAAATCGACGGTGAGAAGATCGGCGAATCACCGCTGGTCGGCAGTGCCAAGAACCAGGCCAATTTCACCGTGTTCTACGAGAACAGCAGGTTCCTGGCGCGTGCTTCGTACAACCGTCGTGGCGAGATTGTCGGCGGCCTGAACAATGGCTTCACCGCCTACACCGAACCCTACGACCAGCTGGATCTCAACGCGGCCTTCAACATCCGCGAGGACCTGACCCTGAGCGCTTCGGTGCTGAACGCTACCAAGTCCGAGCAGCGCGTGCACCTGGGCAACGACACCAAGGCGCGTCTGCTGTCCAACGTGTATTCCGGTCGCCAGTTGTACATGGGCCTGACCTGGAAGTTCTAAGCCTCACCGCCCCGCGCTGAACGCACGGGGCAATCCTCCACGGCAGTCGCGCTGGTATCAGGCGGCTGCCGTTTCTTTTGGCGAACAACCCAACAACAAGCAGACCCAATCCCCTCCCCAGCCTGCGGGGGACGGATGGGGGGCGCCGTTGCTGTTTGCTGTTGGCTGTTAGATTTTTGCTTTGGGCTTTTTGCTTTGGGCTGTGGGCTACAGGCTTCAGCTGACACCCGCATTTGATTGTCCCTTCTCCCGCCTGCGGGAGAAGGTGCCCGAAGGGCGGATGAGGGGCGCTGTTGTCGTTGCTGTTGTCGTTGCTGCTATTGCGAGTGCTCTTTAGCCAAAGCCAAAGCTACCCTCACCCCAACCCCCGCTCCGCGCCCCGGCCCTTGCGTTAACGCAAGGGCGTTCGACGGACACTGAACCAGTGGTTCAAAACCTGTCCGCCTCACCCCGCAAGCGGGAGAGGAGCTTCAAGCAAAGTCCCAAGCAAACTACCAAGCTCGCCCCACGCCCTCTCACGTCAGCGCGGTCATCACACCCTTGCGGTACGCCGGCCGCTGCTTCAGCCGCGCATACCACGCGGCAAGATGCGGCAATTCCGGCCGCTGGATCGGCATTTCAAACCACGCATAGGCAAACGCGCCCAGCGGAATATCACCCATCGCAAACGCCTCGCCCGACAACCAGGGCTGCTGCTCCAACGCGGCATCGGCCAGCGCCAACAGTTCGCCACAACGTTGCAGGGAAGCGGCAATGCGTACTTCATCGCGGTCGGCCGGCGCGGTACGCACGGTGCCCCAGAACACATCACGGAATGCCACGGCAAACGTCGAAGCGGTCCAATCCATCCACTTCTCGCTCTGTGCGCGTTGCACCACCTCTTCCGGATACAGCGTACCCAGCGCGTAACGTGCGCTGAGGTAACGCACGATCGCGTTGGACTCCCACAACGGCAGGCCGTGATCCTCGATCACCGGCACCAGCCCGTTCGGGTTCATCGCGCGATATTGCGGCGTCTGCGTGCCGCCAAACGCACCGCCCACTTCAATCGACTCATACGGCAGCCCAATTTCCTCCGCGCACCACAACACCTTGCGCACGTTGCTGGAGTTATGGCGTCCCCAGATTTTCAGCATCAGTCCTGCTCCTGGATCAATCGTTCACACAGTCTACTGGCGCTCGCTGCGCGCACCCTTGCGTGGCAACGCACGCACGTGCTGCACCTTGCCCACCTTCTTCAACTCGAACAGGCCAATGGCGGTGATCAGGTCACTCAGTTTGCGATAGCCGTAGTTACGCGAGTCGAACGATGCACGGTTGGCAATCTGGTTGCCCACCGCACTGAGCATCGCCCAGCCCTGCTCATCGGCAGCGGCTTCCACCGCACCACGCAACAGGTTGACCAGGCGCGCGTCGCCCCGCAGGTCATTGCCCGAACGCGGCTTGATCGGCTCCGCTGCTGGCGAAGCTGCTGCACTTTCCGCGCCAGCCACCACAGCAGGCACGGCGGCAGGCGTCGCTGCCGGCAATGCAGCCGCCTCCGGCAGGTCCGGCTCGGTATTCCCCAATGCTTCCAGGTAGATGAACTTCGAGCATGCGTTGACGAATGCCAGCGGCGTTTTCTGCTCGCCAAACCCGTACACCTTCAGACCGTCGGTCAACAGCCGCATCACCAGCGGGGTGAAATCCGCATCGCTGGAGACAATGGCAAAGCCGTCCAGGTTGCGCGCGTACAACAGGTCCATCGCATCCACCACCATCGCCATGTCGGAGGCGTTCTTGCCCTTGGAATAGGCGAACTGCTGGATGGGCCGGATCGCGAATTCGTGCAGCACGCTTTCCCATCCCTTCAGGCGTGGATTCTTCCAGTCGCCATAGGCGCGGCGCACATTGGCCACGCCATAGCCGGCCACTTCCACCAGGATCTCGTCGATCTTCGACGCCGGCGCGTTGTCGGCATCAATCAACAGGGCAATTCGCTTCTCGGGCTCGGACACGTGGTGCTCCATGGCAAATGGCTGAACACCAGTATCGCCAATTCGTGTTCACGCCATGTCACATGCAATCATCTCCAGCGCCCGTTGTTGCCATTGGCCGCCTCGTCGGCCCCCAAGGAGAGTCCATGCCACACGACCCAGTTCCCCACCTGGTCATCGTCGGCGGCGGTTTTGCCGGCTTGTGGGCCACCCGCGCCCTCGCCGGTGCCCCGCTGCGCATCACCTTGATCGACCGTCGCAACCACCACCTGTTCCAGCCCCTGCTGTACCAGGTCGCCACGGCCGGGCTGTCATCGCCGGATATCGCCGCCCCGCTGCGGCACATCCTCCGCAAACAGGGCAATGTCGATGTCCGGCTGGGTGAAGTGGTCGCCATCGACAAGCAGCAGCGCCGGGTGCTGCTGGGCGATGCCACATCGGTGGACTACGACCTGCTGCTGGTCGCCAGCGGTGCCACCCACGCGTATTTCGGCCACGACGAATGGGCCAAGGATGCGCCCGGCCTGAAAACCCTGGACGATGCCCTGCTCCTGCGCCGCAAGCTGCTGCTGGCATTCGAGCGCGCCGAGGCCGAATCCGACCCGGACAAGAAAGCCGCCTGGCTCAGCTTTGCCGTGGTCGGCGGCGGCCCCACCGGCGTGGAGCTGGCCGGCACCCTGGCCGAGATCGCCCGCCACACCTTGAAGAATGAGTTCCGCCACATTGATCCAGCCTCGGCCAAGGTAAGGCTGGTCGAGGCCGGCCCGCGCGTGCTGTCCTCGTTCCCCGAAGCGCTCTCGCTCAAGGCCCGCCAGCAGTTGGAAAAGCTGGGCGTGGAAGTACTCACCGGCACGCCGGTGAACAACATCGACGCGCAGGGCTTCCAACTGGGCGATACCTTCGTGCCCACGCGCACCGTGGTCTGGGCGGCCGGTGTCGCCGCCTCACCGCTGGGCCGCACCCTGGACGTGCCGCTGGACCGCGCCGGCCGCGTGCAGGTGCAACCGGATCTCACCATTCCCGGCCACCCGGAGATCTTCGTCGCCGGCGATCTCGCCGCGCTGATGCAGGAAGACGGCCGCCCGGTTCCCGGCGTGGCACCGGCCGCCAAGCAGATGGGCAGCTACATCGCCGAACACATCCGCGCGCGCCTGCACAACAAACCCGTGCCACCGCCGTTCCGCTATCGCGACCAGGGCAACCTGGCCACCATCGGCCGCATGGCCGCCATCGTCCACATGGGCAAGCTGCAGCTGTCCGGCCTGCTGGCCTGGTGGTTCTGGCTGGCCGCGCACGTGTTCTTCCTGATCGGCTTCCGCAACCGGCTGGTGGTGCTGCTCAACTGGGGCGTGGCGTACTGGAGCTACCAGCGCAGCGCGCGCATCATCCTCGGCAGCCCTTACGAGTCGCGCCGGCCGGTTGCTCCCGAATCAACCCAGTGACAGCCGTGCAATGACCGCAATGCCGTCGGCGCGGCTCAGTTCCCGCCGGCGGCAAACTGCTCGAACACCTGCTTGCCGGTCAGCATCGGCGTTTCATTGGCGAGCGTGTAGAACGCCGGCTTTTCGTCGATGAATATCTGGCTGGCCAGCTCGAACGCACTTTCCTGGAACAACCCCGCCGACACGAAGTACTCGCCATCAGGCACCAGCCGGTAATAGAGCGTGCTGCCGCAGGTATCGCAGAACGCACGCTCGGCCCATTCCGAAGAGCGGAACGTCTTCAGCGTACTGCCGGTGAACTGCACCTTGTCATCGCAATGCACCGCAAAGAACGGCCCGCCGGTCCAACGACGGCACATGCTGCAGTGACACAGCCCGATCTCACGGGATGCATTGGCTACCACTTCAACCGCGCCGCACAGGCAATGTCCTTTCATCGTCGTCTCCGCTGGTGGATGCAGGGGCAAAATCTAACCCAATCGTGGCGCAGGAACCGGGAGTTCCCCCGTTGAGCCCCTCACCCACCGGGATCTGATTAGCGTCGAGTCTCAGCTGAGAGCCCCTCTCCCGCGTGCGGGGTGAGGCGGACAGGTTTTGAACCACTGGTTCACTGTCCGTCGAACGCCCTTGCGTTAACGCAAGGGCCGGGGCGCGGAGCGGGGGTTGGGGTGAGGGTCGGGCCCGCCTGCAGTCATCGCCTGCATTCACATACGTGCTTCGGCCAATTTTTCGCGGGAAAGAAGGAGGATGCGAATCCCCTGCTCCGGCCCTCGCCCTTTCAACAACAAAAAGGCCCGGGTTTCCCCGGGCCTTTCATTTATTGCCGCTGTCGCGCCTTCATCAGGCGGCGAACAACGCCTTCATCTTCTTCAGCGCATTGGCCTCGATCTGGCGGATGCGCTCGGCCGACACACCGTACTCATCGGCCAGCTCCTGCAGCGTCACCTTGCTGTCGGCATCCAGCCAACGGCGGGCGATGATGTCGCGCGAACGCTGGTCAAGCTTGGCCAGGCCTTCACGCAGCAGGCTCAACTGGTTGTCTTCGCTGTCCTCGCGCTCATAGGCCTGCGACGGGTCTTCATCGCGCGCCACCAGGTAGGCAGCCGGTGACGGCGGCGCATGATCGTCGTCTTCGTCCGACGGCGCGTCAAAGCCGATATCGCGGCCGGACAGACGTGACTCCATCTCCATCACTTCACGCTCGGAGACGTTCAGGTCCTTGGCAACGGCGCTGACCTCGGCGGCGTTCATCCAGCCCAGGCGGGTCTTGGACTTGCGCAGGTTGAAGAACAGCTTGCGCTGCGCCTTGGTCGTGGCGACCTTGACGATGCGCCAGTTCTTGAGGATGAACTCATGCATCTCGGCGCGGATCCAATGCACCGCGAAGGACACCAGGCGCACGCCCATTTCCGGGTCGAAGCGCTTCACCGCCTTCATCAGGCCGATGTTGCCTTCCTGGATCAGGTCGCCCAGTTGCAGGCCGTAGCCGTTGTAGCCGCGGGCCACATGCACGACGAAGCGCAGGTGCGAATGCACCAGTTCACGGGCGGCGTCCAGATCCAGTTCATCGCGGAATCGACGCGCCAGCTCCTGCTCCTCATCGACCGACAGCACCGGGATCTGGTGCACGGCACCGATATAGGCGTCCAGCGAGCCAAGCGCGCTGGGAATCGGGAGATTGTTTGCCACAAGGGCAGTAGAGGTGTTCAGGTTCATAGGATCTCATCTTAGCAGTCCGGGCTATTGGACTGGCCAGTACAGAAAAAGTTCCAGCGTTCTGTTTTTGTCGAAAAACGCACTTTAAAACATGAATGGGCGACAAAAACGGAGCCGCTCAACCAAGGCGTTTAACCTAGCAAACCTTGTCGCCCACGCATATGACAGCGATCAACCCGATTCAGCCGGCGCTGTCCAATGCCGCCCGTGCCGGCAGGCGCCAGTCGATGGGCGTTTGCCCGCGGCGCTGCAGGTAGTCATTGGCCTGGGAGAAATGACGGCAGCCCAGGAAGCCCCGGTGTGCCGACAACGGCGAGGGATGCGGCGCCTTCAGCACGCGGTGACGGCGGGTGTCGATGACCTTGCCCTTCTGCTGGGCATAAGCGCCCCACAGCAGGAACACCAGGCCTTCGCGCTCGCGGTTGAGCACATCCACCACATGGTCGGTGAAGCCTTCCCAGCCACGGCCCTGATGGGCACCGGCCTTGCTTTCTTCCACGGTCAGCACCGCATTGAGCAGCAGTACGCCCTGTTGCGCCCAAGGGATCAGGCAACCATGGTCCGGGCGCGGAATCCCCAGGTCGGCCTCGATCTCCTTATAGATATTGAGCAGCGACGGCGGCACCGGCACGCCCGGCGGCACCGAAAAACTCAGCCCATGCGCCTGGCCGTAGCCGTGGTACGGGTCCTGGCCAAGAATGACCACCTTGGCCTGCTCGAACGGGGTGGCGTCGAACGCGGCGAAGATCTGCGGGCCCGGCGGGAACACATGCGCGCCGGCCGCCTTGCGCTGGCGCAGGAACGCCGACAACTCACGCATCTCCGGGCGCAGCAGCCAATCGCCGATACGCGCTTTCCAGCTGGGTTCCAGCTGGATCTGCGGTGCCTCCTCGGCCATCACAGGGTGACGGCCGGCTGTGCCAGGCGCGCCAGCCGCAGCTGGAACAACACCTTGGTCACCAGCAGGCGTTCTTCGATGGGTTTCTGCACCAGGTCATTGGCACCGGCCTGCAGCAACGCCGACTGATTGTGCGGGTTGCCGTCGCCGGTCATCACCAGCACCGGCAGGCGGCGCTTGCCGTAGCCGAAATCGATGCGGATGCGCTCGACCACATCGCGCCCGCTCAGCTCGCCCTTGAGCGTCACGTCGGTCAGCACCAGATCCACCTCGCGCGTGGTACGGCCCAGCGACTCGGCGGTGAGCAGCGAGAAGGCATCCTCGGCCGTCAGCACGTGCACCACGTGCAGGTTGTGCCGCTCCAGCATGCGCTTGGTGGCTTCGGCGACCACGCGGCTGTCCTCGACATACAACACCGTGGCATCAGCCATCGGCTCAGGCTGCACATAGCCGCGAATGAAGGCGGCCAAGGCTTCATGGCCCAGCGCCTTGTCGAAATAGTCGGTGACGTATTCGGTGAAGCGGCGCTGCTCCAGGTGCTGCTGGGCATCGCCGGAAACCACAATCACCGGCACGTACGCCTGCCCGGCCGCTTCACGCACGCTGCGCGCCAGCGCCAGGCCATCACCGTCGGGCAGCGCCAGCGAGGTGGTGACCAGGTGCACCGGGCCGGCGGCCAGCGCTTCACGGGCTTCGGCGATGCTGGCGCAGCCGACCACTTCCACGTCGGGCAGTTCGCGCTTGAGTACGTCATTGATAAGGCGACGCACCAGTTTGGAGCCATCGACCACCATTACCCGCGGTGCGTCGCTGATCAGATGCTTGAGCTCTTGCGTGGACATGCCGGCCTCAGGTTTCGGTCGGGCGAGTCTGCCGGAGGAAATGGCCGGTCACCAGCCATGCCCCCAACCAACCCAGGATTGTCGTGGCGACCAGCACCATCGAAGAATGGAACAGGTCCAGCCCGTGCAATACGAACGGGCTGCCATAACTCTGCGACAGCGTGGCCAGCGGCGGCCGCAAGGCCAGCCCGCAGAGGCCGATCAAGCCCAGCGCCAATGCGCCGGCGGCCAGGCCGTACCACGCGCCCAGATAGATGAAGGGACGGCGGATGAAACCGTCGCTGGCGCCCAGCAGCTGCAGCACGCCGATCTCTTCGCGACGGGCCTGGATGTCCAGGCGCACGGTGTTGCCGACCACCAGCGCCGCGCCAAGGCCAAGCAGCACCGACAGCACCTGCACCAGCCGTGCGCCGAACGCCAACCAGCCATCCAGCCGTTGCCGCCACAGCGCGTCGTGCTGCACCAGGTCGGCCTGCGGCAACGCTTCCAGCGATTTGGCCAGCGCGGCATCGTTGCCGTCGGCCGGGGTGACGATCAGCAGCGTCGGCAGCGGGTTGTCGCCGAGTGCGTCGATGGCTTCGCCCAGCTGGGCGCTCTGGCGCAGCTCGGCCAGGCCTTCGTCCGGCGTGCGCAACAGCACCTCGGCCACATCAACGCGGGCACGCAGGGTTTTGGCGATGTCCTGCGCGGCGGCGGCATCCAGCTCGGGCTTCAGGAACAGATTGATGTCGCGCGACTGCTGCACGCTGCCGGCGAAGTGCTTGAGGTTGTCCAGCGCGATCGACAGGCCCAGCGGCAAGGCCAGCGCCAGCGCCATCACCGCCACGGTCAGCACGGTCGCCCACGGCTTGCGCAGCGCGCGGCCCAGGCTGAAGACCACGCTGTGCAGGTGATGGTTGATCCAGGTGCCCACGCGCGACGGCGCGGCCGCTTCGGTGTTTGCAGGTTTACTCATCGGGTTCGCTCACTCCGCCAGTTCGTCCGGCGAGATGTCATCGGCCAGCTTGCCGTGATCCAGGATCAGCACGCGTTTGCGCATCTGCTTGATCAACGCCAGGTCGTGGCTGACCACCAGCACGCTGGTCCCGCGCGAAGGCAGCTCGGCGAACAACGACATGATTTCCGCTGCCAGCGTGGGATCAAGGTTGCCTGTGGGCTCGTCGGCCACCAGCAGCCTGGGCTCGGCAATGATGGCGCGAGCGATGCCCACGCGCTGCTGTTCACCGGCTGACAGTTCGGTGGGCAGGGCTTTCTCGCGATGCCCCAGGCCGACACGCTCCAGTACCGAGCGCACCCGCTTGCCGGTCTCGGCACGGCGATCACCCCGCAGGATCAGCGGCAACGCGACGTTCTCGCCGATGCTGCGGTCCACCAGCAGGCGGTGATCCTGATAGACGGCGCCAACCTCGCGGCGATGCAGGGCGACCTTGCCACCACGCACCTTGAGCAGATTGCGCTCACCGAACATGACCGCGCCGCGCGTGGGGCGCTCGCTCAGGTGGATCAGTTTCAGCAGCGTGCTCTTGCCCGCCCCCGAGTGGCCGGTGACGAACAACATCTCGCCGGCCGCGACCTCGAAGCTGACATCCACCAGCGCCTGATGGCCGCCGGAATACTGTTTGCTGACATTGTCAAAACGCAGGACGCTCATGCTGCCGATTATGCCGGAGCGCGGGCGGACTGCGGGGAATGCAGGTCACGTGTAGGGCCTGGCGATGCTCGGCGACCGGGCATTGCAACCTGTAGTGCCGAGCCATGCTCGGCATGGGGCACTACCGGTACAGCCTCTGCCGAGCAT
>NZ_JBRRDL010000017.1:0-87842 GCF_056759635.1 Stenotrophomonas sp. STEN056 | reverse complement strand
CCGTTACCGCCTGCATGCGCAAATACCTGACCCGGCTCAACGCGATGAAGCGTGACAACGCGCCTTGGCGGGTCGGCTCTATGGAGACTGTGCAAGACAGTTGACTCCTACGCTGGGCGTTTACCCGCGTCCACGCTGTCAGGCAGGATGCGTGCATGGAAACCCTCCCGCTGCCGCTGTCCTTGCCGGCACCACAGCTGGCTGCGCTTGAAGCGGCCTATGCCCAGCCGCCGCGCGCGTATCACAGCTTCGCGCATGTAAAGGCGCTGTTGCGCCACTACCAGGAAGTGGCCGATGGCCCAGGCTGGAAGCAGCCGCGTGAGGTTGTGCTGGCAGTGCTGTACCACGACGCCATCTACGAAGCCGGCCGCAGTGATAATGAAACCCGCTCGGCACAGATGGCGGTTGCCGCGATCGAGCGTTGGTTGCCGGAGGCTGGCGTGGACGCGGCACGGGTAGCCGAACTGATCGAACTCACCGCCCGCCATGGGCAACTGCACGCGGAGGCGTTGGACGCCGACGCGGCGCTGTTCCTGGACAGCGACATGGCCATTCTCGGTGCGCCGCCGGCGGTGTTTGATGCCTATGACCGCGGCATTGCCGAGGAATATCGCGGCAAGGTGCCGGGCTTCCTGTTCCGCATCAACCGGCGCCGTTTCCTCAAAGGCGTGCTGGCGCAGCCGCGCATCTTCTTCAGCGACTACTTCCATGAACGCTATGACGCGACTGCGCGGGCCAATCTGCGGCGCGTGACAAGCTGAGTAGCGGTGATTGGCTAGAATGCGCCGTACCGAGCTGCCAAGCCGGCCTGCCTGGCCGTTGCAATGAACCCGAATCCTGCCGTCGATCCTGATCCCCGCCCACAGCCGCCCGAGGCGCCCGGCCCCAACGAGTGTTGCGGCAGCGGTTGCCCGCTGTGCGTGCTGGATCTGTATTCGGACGAGCTGGCCCAGTACCGGCAGGCGCTGGCGGCGTGGAAGCTGCGCCACCCCGACGCGCAGGACTGACCTGGCCGTCCTGACTTTTCTTCTGCGTCGGCAGGCGTAGGCTTCAGCTTCCCGATTGCTGAGACTCCCCCATGGTGCGTGCGTTGCTGGGCATGATGCTGGCATTGGCCGTGCAGCCGGCGCTGGCCGCTGACACGGTCAGTCACGGCCGTTTTGAGAACGTACCCGTGCAGTTGCCCAAGGGGCCGCCGCAGCGCGTTGTGTTGTGGTTTGCCGGCAACGGCAACCCGGCGCAGCGTCAGGCACGGCTGCAGGCGCTGCGCGACGATGGTGCGCTGGTGGTGGATATCGACACCGCGCATCTGCAGCAGGTGCTGGCCAGGGAGAAAGGAAGCTGCGGGTTTTCTGCCGGCGACGTGGAGAATCTTTCGCGCTACGTGCAGGCCTATTACCGCGTGCCGACCTATCGCCTGCCGATTCTGGGCGGTGATGGCGAAGGTGCCGCGCTGGCCTACGTGGTGGCCAGCCAGGCCGCACCGCAGGTGTTCGCGGGCCTGTTGACCGACGGCTTCTGCCCGCAATGGAGTGCGGCCAAGATGACCTGCGGCGCGGCCATCAATGGCCACGCGCTGCTGCCGCAACCGCTGCGTTTTCCATGGTTGGCGGCGGCCGCTGGCGGCCATGCCTGTTCTGCTGCAACGGTGGATGCCTTCGTGGGCGCGGTGCCGTTGGCGCGCCAGTTCCAACGCACGCGTAGCGGCAGTGCATTGCCGGGTGAAATCGCGGCCGCGCGCGTGCTGGGTGCGCAGCAGGGCATCAGCCTGCCGCCGGTGCCGCAGGAGCTGGACGGCCTGCCGCTGGTGGAAGTGCCGGCAAGCGGGCAGGGCGATACGTTTGCGATTTTCGTGTCCGGTGATGGCGGTTGGGCCGGGCTGGACAAGGAGGTTGCCGGTGCGCTGGCGCAGGCCGGTGTTTCCGTGGTCGGCGTGGATTCGCTGCGGTACTTCTGGAGCGAACGCACGCCGGCGGGGTTTGCGGCGGACCTGGATCGCATCGCGCAGCATTACGCGCGCCAATGGCAGCGGCCGAAGTTGCTGCTGGTGGGTTTCTCGCAGGGCGCCGATGTATTGCCCGCGGCCATCAACAAGCTGCCGCCGAGCACAGCGTCGATGCTGCGCATGGCTGCGCTGATGTCGGCCGGCAGCAACGCCGACTATGAATTCCACGTCAGCAACTGGATCGGCGGCGGCGGTGACGATGGCCTGCCGATCGCACCCGAAGTGGCGAAGCTGTCGCCGCAACGCACGTTGTGCATCTACGGCGAGGACGACGATGGCGCGCTGTGTCCGCAATTGCCAACGGGCAGCGCGCAGGTGGTGAAGCTGCCCGGCGACCATCATTTCCAGGGCGACTACGCCACCTTGGCGCGGACGATTCTGCAGCGGTTGAAAACCGCCACGCCGTAGGCAATCCCGCGTAGGAGCGGCTTCAGCCGCGAAGCTGGTGAGTGCTGCAGTAACGGCAACAACGGCAATTGCACATTGCTTGATGTCAGGCCGTGGAGCGGCTTCAACCGCGCTTCTTCGCGGGTGAAGCCGCTCCTACATCCGCGTGCTATCTGCGCGGATCCAGCGAAATCAGCCGGGTGACATCCAGCAGCGCGGCCGGCAGGTGCATGCCGCCGGGAGCGGCGAGGTAACGCGGGCGCCAGTCCGGGGAAAACTTGGACTTGAAGCGCCTCAGTCCGCCGAAGCCGTAGAAACGCTCGCCGTGGCGCGCAAGCAGCGTGGCAAAGCGGTTCCAGCGGCCGGCCAGGCGGTGTTCGGCCAGTCCGGTCAGCGGCGCCATGCCCAGCGAGAAGCGCGTATAGCCATTGCCAGCGCCCCACAGAAACAGCTCGATGAACAAGAAATCCATCGTGCCCTTGGGCGCGTCGGGCAGGTGGCGCATCAGGTCCACCGACAACTCATGCCCGGCTGGTGCCTGCCAGACATTGGCAAAGGCGACGATGCGGCCTTCGCACTCGACCAGCGCGACCGGGAAGCGGCACAGGTAGGCGTCGTCGAAGCTGCCCAGCGAAAACCCTTTCTCTTCGCCGGATTTTTCTTCCAGCCAACTGTCGGAGATGGCACGCAATTGCGGCAACAGTGGCGGCACCTCTGCCGCATCCACCAGGCGGAAGTTCAGGGCCGAGCGCTTGCCGCGATTCCACGCCTGCCGCAGGTCGGCGCGGGTGCTGCCGGTGAGGCTGAAGTCCTGCAGCGGCACCATCGCTTCCTCGCCCAGTTTGACCAGGGTCAGGCCGAGGTCGAGATAGGTCTGCCAGTAAGTTTCGCTGGTCTGGTAGAACACCGGGCGCAGGCCGAGGCGGTCGGCTTCCTCGCGGAATTTCCAGATCAGGTCACGGGCAACTGCAGGCGGCCCGACCGGATCGCCCATCGACACCAGTGAACCGCCATAGCGCTGCATCATCACGAAGCCATCGCCGTGTTCGCTGCGCAGGATGGCCTTGTCGCCGGTCATCGACAGACAGGCCTGGGTGTCGTGTGCCTGCGCCAGCACCGGGCGCAGCAGCTCCAGTGTTGCGCCGCTTGGCGCAGGCAAGGGGCTGCGGGTGCTGTGCAGCAGGCGCGCCAGCCCGAACACGATCACCACCACACTGACCAGCAACAGCGCTCGCAGGGCGCGCGGTGCGTTGCCGGAGGTGGCGAACTGCCACCACAGCTCGTTCTGGTATTCGACGTGGCTGTAGACAAAGAACAGCAGCCACACCGTAGCCACCAGCACCAAGGCGACATTGCGCAGCCACGGCCAGGACCAGGCTTCATCGAGCAGCGCACCTTCGCGGTAGAACTCGCGGCGCGCCGCCCACAGGGCAATGGCGACCACGGGCAATGTCAGTGCAACCAGGGTGTGGCCGCCACGCAGCCATGCCGGTACCGGCAAGGCCACGCACAACACCAGCGCGATCAACCACGCCGCATGGCTGCGCCGCTGCAGGCCCTGGCCGATCAACAACAGGGCGACGCCGCCGAGGCTGCCGAGCAGGTGCGAGGTTTCCATCAACGGCAACGGCGCGGTCAGGATGCGGTGCCGTGGCACCGGCAAGGTGCCGTCGATCACCAGCAGCGCACCCACCGCGAACACCGCCAGCGCGATGATCTGTGGCAGCCACGGCCGCAATGCACTCCAGGCAGCGCCTGCACCACTTCGCAGCGGGCGGCGCACGCTGGCCACCGCAGCGAGCAGTGCTGACAGCAGCAACGGCAGCAGGTAATAGGTGACGCGGTAGGCTACCGCTGCGGCAAGGATGGCCGCCGGCGCAACCTGTGGCAGCAGCTTGAGCAGGCTCCACTCGAAGACGCCCAGGCCGGCCGGCACGGTGGAGATCAAACCGGCGACCACGGCCACCAGATACAGCCCGACAAACCCAATGAAGCCCACTTCCGCCTGCGCCGGCAGCAGTACATGGAACGCGGCCGAAGCCAGGCCCAGTTCGACCACGCTCAATGCGGTGATTTCCAGCACCGTGCGCCGGTTGGGAATCCAGATGCGGTGCGTGCGCCAACCGATACTGCGGCCGTGCGTGCCGACCGCCGCCAGCATCACCACGAACAGCAACAACAGGCCGATGCCCAGCGCACGCACGGCCGGAATGCTGACCGGCAGGGCACGCGCGGCGGCATCGGGTTCCAGCCACAGGGCCAGGCCCAACAGCAGCCATGCGCCGAAGATGAAACCCAGGGTGGACATCAGTACCACCTGGCCAATCTCGGCCAGGCTGAGCCCCGCGCGGCCGTAGCTGCGCAGACGGATGGCGCCGCCGGTCAGTGCGGCAAATCCCAGTGTCTGCCCTGCGGCATGGGCCAGGAACGCGGTGATGCCGATGCGGCTGGCGGGCAGGCGCCGTTGCGCGCGGCGCAGGCCAATGGCGTCGAAACCAATCAGGCAGGCGTAGCTGGCCATACCCAGCAGCGTCGCCATGGTCACCTGCGCCCATGACAGCCCTTTCAGCGCGGTGCGGATCTGGTGATAGCCCTGGTCGTCGAACTCTCCGGCCAGCGCGTGCAGGGCCAGGCCCATGATCACCAGCGTGATTGCGATGGCCGCCAGCCGCTGCCAACCCGCGCGCTTGTGGTCCGATGCAACGGGGGATGCACTCATGTGCTGCGGGGCAGGGAAGCGCCGGAGTGGCGCGGGCAGACAAGACTATCGCCACGGCGTGATGGCGGCGCAAAGCCGGTGCATGTGCATTGTCCGCCGCTTCAGCCACCGCTGCCTGCGCGGAGCTCTAGACTTGTCGCTTCCCCGGCCCGGTGCAGAACACGCATGCCCATCCCGCCAGATACCTTGCTGCGACGGCAACAGGCCTGCCTGTTGCTGGTGATGCTGGCCTTGCTGCTGTTCGCGGCCTGCGCCACCTGGCTGCAGTTCGCACGTACTGACCTGGAATGGGCCAGGGCGACCCTGAGCCTGTACCTGCACGGACCGCACGGCTTGCTGTTGCGGGTGGCGTACTGCGTGCTGGCGCTGGCCATTGCCGCGCTTGCCTGGGCACTGCATGCGCAGGCGCGCGGATCGGCACGGCGCGCGCTGCCACCGGCGCTGTTCACGGTGGCCGCACTGGGGCTTGCGGGCGTGGCCATTGGCGACAGCTGGTTGCCGGAGCGGGCCCCGCTGTTGGCACCGCTGGTGCACGGTCTGTCGGCGCAGACTGCGTTCCTGTGCGTGACGGTGGCAATGCTGCTGCAGGCCTGGTGCTTCGGTCGGGATCGGCGTTGGTCCTGGCTCCATCGCTGGAGCTGGTGGTGGGCGTGGCTGACCTTCGCCGGCCTGTGGCTGCATGTGCTGTGGCGTGCGAGCCCGCGCGGGCTTGGCCAGAAGCTGGTGATCGCGCTGGTGGTGGGCTGGCTGCTGATGGTGGCGATTGCCGCATGGCGAAAGCTGCAGAAAGATCCAGCCGAAACTTCCGGTTCGGGTCACAATGGCAAGCACATCCAACCGAGGGAAACGCCCCCATGATCGAACGCTTCGATACCGGCCCGCGCATGTCGGAAATGACCATCCACCACGGCGTGGCCTACCTGGCCGGGCAGGTTCCGGAAGACACCAGTGCCGATATCGTCGGCCAGACCGAGCAGGTGTTGCAGGCCATCGACGACTTGCTGCGTCTGGCGCCCACCGACAAGACCCACATCCTGCGCGCGGAGATTTTCCTCGCTGATATCGCCGACTTCCCCGGCATGAACGAGGCCTGGGACAAGTGGGTTCCGAAGGATGCCACCCCGGCACGCGCCACCGTGCAGGCCAAGCTGGCCAACCCGGCGTGGAAGATCGAGATCGTGATCACCGCTGCGGTGCCGTAAGCGGCAACTGTGAGCCGCCCCGGATGCTGCGGCGCCCGGGGCAAACCCGGCAGTGATGCCACTTTGCGGGTGACAGGGAAAGGGAATGAAGCGTTGCCTGTTGTGGGTTGTATGCGCGGCGTTGCCGGGCAATGCAGCAGCGGCTCTGGATGCGCCGCTGACGCGGATGATTTACGCGCGGGTGCCGCTGGAGCGCATCGAGCCGACAGATCATCCGCAGTTCACGCTGATCGAGGCCGAGCTGCGCAACATGGTGCGGCGCCATGGGGATCGCAGCGTCCCCAATACGTTCTGCGCGGTGGGCTATCGCCTGGGAAGCGGCCTGCTGGAAACCGCGCTGATCTGGGACAACGCGCAATGG
Source organism: Stenotrophomonas sp. STEN056 (assembly GCF_056759635.1). Lineage (NCBI taxonomy): Bacteria > Pseudomonadati > Pseudomonadota > Gammaproteobacteria > Lysobacterales > Lysobacteraceae > Stenotrophomonas > Stenotrophomonas sp. STEN056. The sequence continues at coordinate 81,168 of NZ_JBRRDL010000017.1, read as the reverse complement.
CTGATCCGTTGGTGGGGCGGCGATGCGCTGGCTACCTCGGATGAAGAACAGGCCATCACCGCGTCATTTTCGCCCGTGACCGACCTGCAGACCGATCTGGTTGAGGACGACCGCTTTCCACTGGGAACGCGGGCCTATGTGCGTGCCGATGCCGAAGCGTTGATCGCCGATTGTCGCCAGCATGGGCGGCAGTACACCGTGCCACCGTTGCCGTAGCAGCGCGAAGCCGGTGCGAGCGTTGCCCGGGGGGGCTGTAATGGGGGTGATCGGTGCCTTCGCGGCCGAGGCCGCTCCTGCGGGTTAAAGCGGCTGGAGCTCGATGCAATCCACCGGGCACGGCGGGATACACAACTCGCAGCCGGTGCACAGGTCGGCCAGCACGGTGTGCATGTACTTGGCGCCGCCGACGATGGCATCCACCGGGCAGGCCTGGATGCACTTGGTGCAGCCAATGCAGTCGGCTTCAACGATGACCGCCACTTGAGGCGGCTTGTGTTCGCCACGGCTGCGGTCGAACGGCAGCGCTGCCACGTTCAATACATGCGCCAACGCGCGTGCGCCGGCATCGCCGCCGGGCGGGCAGTGATCCACGCCGGCTTCGCTACGCGCCATCGCCTCGGCATACGGACGGCAGCCATCAAAGCCACATTGCCCGCACTGGGTCTGCGGCAGCAGGCGGTCCAGGCGTTCGATCAGCACGGCAATGCCTTCTCCCTGCGGAGCGAGGTGGCGTGCGGCGGCGGTTGAGGGTTCGGTTGTCATTGGAGAGTCCTGCTGTTGGCCCTCACCCCAACCCCGTTTTCCGGAGGGGAGCTCAGGTCAGGCATTTGCCGCGGTACCAGCGCTCGTGTGCCAGCGCCAGCATGGGTTTGTCTTCGCCGCTGTCGCCGTAGGCGTGGATGCGCTGGTACGTGCCCAGGTCGAAGCGCTGACGGATATGCGCCACCTTGCGGGGCCCGCAATCGCCGCCGGCATAACGCCCGGTAAAGCGGTTGTCCTGCACTTCGAGGCGGTTGCAGATCATCTGCAGGCCCATCTGTTCGCACCAGTGCTGCAGGTACAGGTCGATGGACGCCGACACCACTGCGACCGTGTGACCTTGCGCCTTGTGCCACTGGATCTGCTCCAGCATCTCCGGCCGCACCATGCCGGGCAGGTGCTGGCGCGCATAGTCGCGGGCCAGTTGGGTGATCTCACCGGCATGGCGGCCGGTGAAGACCTGGGCGGTGACACGGCGACGCACACGCTCGGCCGAGATCAACTTCAGCCGATACGCCAACACCCATGGGCCAACCCGCCACCACCCCTGCGCGCGCTGCTCCGGCGTGGCCACACGACGCAGAAACCGGCTGTAGGTGTCACAGACGGTGATGGTGTGGTCGAAGTCGAAGAGGGCCAGGTGCATGGGGCGGGGATTTGCGATTGGGGATTGGGGATTGGCAACAGCAAACGCGGACTTCATGGCTCCGGTCGCATCCCGCGTCCGGATCTTCTGTTCCCTGCCTCAAGCGAAATGGGAAGGCAATTGTGAGGTCGGTAGCCAGGGCTCCAGCCAATCTCCAATCCCGACTCCCCAATCCCTGCTTCTTCAGCGCACCGGCATCCCCGGCAATGCGCCCGCGTCGGCATCCAGCAGGGCCAGTGCGCCGCCGTCGAAACCGGCCGACAGGATCATGCCTTCGCTCAGACCGAAGCGCATCTTGCGCGGGGCCAGGTTGGCGATGAACACCACGTTGCGGCCGACCAGGGTGTCCGGCTCGGCATAGCTGCCACGGATGCCGGAGAAGATCTGGCGCTGGCCGAGGTCGCCGGCATCCAGCAGGAAGCGCAGCAGCTTGTCCGAGCCTTCGACGAAACCGCATTCGATCACCTTGCCGATGCGCAGGTCGAGCTTGGCGAAATCATCAATGCCGATATACGCGGAAGCCTCACCTTCGGCCTTGGCTTCGGTCTTCACTTCGACCTTGGCGGGCTTCTCGGCCTTGGCCGGCTTGGCTTCGGCGGCGGCAGGTGTGGCAGTCAGGGTGTCCTTGGAGGCGTCGGTCATTGCGTCAATCATCTTCGGGTCAATACGGGTGAACAGCGCCACATAGGCGGCGATGGTGTGTGCGGTGAGCGGCTGGGCGATGTCGTTCCAGCCCTGCACCGGGGCGTTGAGGAAGCCCTCGGCCTGCTGCGCGGTGGCCGGCAATACCGGCTTGAGCGCGGCCACCAGCACGCGGAACAGGTTCAGGCCCTGGGTGCAGACCGCCTGCAGTTCGGCATCGGCGCCATCCTGCTTGGCAATCACCCACGGCTTGGTGTCATCGATGTACTTGTTGGCTTCGTCGGCCAGGGCCATGGTCAGGCGGATGGCGGCGGCCGGATCGTTGCGCTCGTAGGCCTCGCGGACCGGGGCCAGTGCAGCGACAAAGCGGTCGTACTGGGCGGGGTCCGGCAGCGTGTCGGCCAGCTTGCCGTCGAAGCGCTTGGCGATGAAGCCGGCGCAACGGCTGGCCAGGTTGACGAACTTGCCCACCAAGTCGGCGTTCACGCGCGCGGTGAAGTCGCTCAGGTTCAGGTCCAGGTCGTCGACGCCGCCGGAGGACTTGGCCGCGAAGTAGTAACGCAGTGCTTCCGGCGCCAGCCCGGCATCCAGGTAGGTGCGGGCCATGACGAAGGTGCCGCGCGACTTGCTCATCTTGGCGCCGTCCACGGTCAGGTAGCCGTTGACATGCAGCCGGGTCGGCGCGCGCAGGCCGGTGCCATGCAGCACCGACGGCCAGAACAGGCCGTGGAAATTGACGATGTCCTTGCCGATGAAATGGTGCAGCTCGGTGCTGCTGTCGGCGGCCAGTACGGCCTGGAAATCGTCGCCGGTCCTGGCGCACAGGTTCTTGAAGCTGGACAGGTAGCCGATCGGCGCGTCCAGCCATACGTAGAAATACTTGCCGGGCGCGCCGGGGATCTCGAAGCCGAAGTAGGGCGCATCACGCGAGATGTCCCAAGCGCGCAGGCCGCCTTCGGCATCCAGCCACTCGGCCAGCTTGGCCTTCACACCGGGCACGGCGACGTCGCCGGCCAGCCACTGGCGCAGGAAGTCCTGGAAGCGGCCGACCTCGAAGAAGTAGTGCTCCGAATCGCGCATTTCCGGGGTCGCGCCGGAGACGACCGATTTGGGGTCGATCAGGTCGGTCGGGCCGTAGGTGGCGCCGCAGACCTCGCAGTTGTCGCCGTACTGGTCGGGCGACTTGCACTTGGGGCAGGTGCCCTTGATGTAGCGGTCCGGCAGGAACATGCCCTTGGCCGGGTCGTAGAACTGCGCGATCGAGCGGCGGCTGATGTGGCCGGCGGCGTCGAGCTTGTTGTACAGGGACTCGGTCAGCTCGCGGTTGGTGGCCGAGTTGGTCGAGTCGTAATGGTCAAAATCCACGCCGAACGCGGCAAAGTCGCGTTCGTGGCCGGCCTGGATGTTGGCGATGAAGGCTTCCGGGGTCACCCCGGCCTTCTCGGCAGCCAGCATGATCGGCGTGCCGTGGGTGTCGTCGGCGCAGACGTACCAGACCTTTTCGCCCATCATTCGCCGCGCGCGCACCCAGATGTCGGCCTGGATGTAACCCACCAGATGGCCGAGGTGCAGCGGGCCGTTGGCGTAGGGCAGGGCATTGGTGACTAGGGCGTTGCGGGTCATGGCCATCATTTGCAGCGAGGGAACGCGGGATTATCGCACGGCGGAAAACAAGCAGCCCCGGGAGTGCCGGGGCTGGGACATTGGCTGGAGCTTGCAGGTCAAGTAGTAAAGCTGGAGATCCTCGCTTCTCCCGCATGCGGGACTGCAGCCCCCTTCTTGGGGGAAGGTGCCCCGAAGGGGCGGATGAGGGGAGCTTTTGACCTTGTCTAGCTATAAAAGCCCCTCACCCCAACCCCCGCTCCGCGTCCCGGCCCTTGCGCTGGCGCAAGGGCGTTCGATGAGCAGCGAACCCGTGGTTCGCAAGCTGCTCCTCTCACCCCGCAGGCGGGGAGAGGGGTTTTAAAGCGGTTTACTGGTCGCGCAGCCAGGTTTGCGAGCGGCAGATGAAGGCGATGCAGCCGGAGACTTCCAGCTTGCCGCCGTTTTCGATCAGGGCGACCTTGGAGCTGTAGGTCTTGCCCTTTGCCGGGTCCAGGATGGTGCCGTTGGCCCACTTGTTGGTGCCGTCGGGGCGCAGGTTCCAGAGGATGGTCATGCCCTCGATGGGCTTGCCCCGGTTGGCGCCGTCGCACTTGTCGCAGACCGGATTCGGGCCTTGCGCGGATTGCAGCACCTGCAGCACGCGGCCGGTGAGGTTGCCGTTGGCGGCCTGGGTGATTTCGACGATGGATTTCACCCGGCCGGTTTCGTCGTCGATGGTCTTCCAGCGGCCGGCGGCGCTGTCCGAGGCGCTGGCGGAAAAGCCGGCGGCCATCAGCGGCAGGGCCAGCAACAGGGTCTTGATCGTGGTGCGCATTGAATCCCCTCCCAGGGCGTGCTTCAGCATCCGGCGGCGCCGGTACGGTGTCGAATGTAACCCCATTCGACGCCGTACGGAATCCGCGGTGCAGCAGATTCAAGGCAGTTCGGGCCTGGAGGTTGCAGCCCTGCCCGGCGGCTCCCTTCTCCCGCTTGCGGGAGATGGGGCCCCGAAGGGGCGGATGAGGGGGCTTTGGGCTTCTTCGGGCGTGTTGCTTGTGTTGAAGCGGTAGCAAGAGCAAGAGCAAGAGCTGCCCTCACCCCAACCCCTCTCCCGCAGGCGGGAGAGGGGCTTTAAGCAAGGGCTTTAAGCAAGAGCTTTGAGCAAGAGCTTTGAGCAAGCGCTGGGCTCAATCCTTGCGCGGCGCTGTTCCCGTTACTGCAGCGTCACCCGCTTGCGGTTGTCGGCCGAGACGCGGTCGATCAGCTTGTTGTACGGGTCGAAGCCGGCTTCGCCGGGAAGCTGGTCCACCGTTACCGTCAGCGTGGGCGAACTTGCGGTGATGTGATGGCGCTGCAGGTACAGCACCTTTTCATCGTGCTCTTTGCCGGAAGGGCCCTTGGCAAACACGCCCACTTCGATCCAGTCGTCCAGCGTGCCGGCGGTCTCCTTGCCCATGCCGTCGGCGTAGCGCTTGTCGGCATGCAGTTGCAGGGTGACGTCGTAGCGCCCGTCGCTGCGCTTCTTCGCGGTCGCTTCGACCACGCGGTTGTCGTAGAAGCTGATCTTCTCGAACAGGTCGGTGATCAGGGCCTGTTGTTCGGGCTTGGCTTCGGCACGGATGAACTCCAGCAGTTCGGCCGAGGTGGTGTACGGCGGTTGCTGGAATGCCTTGGCCTGGATGAAGCGGCTCAACGCGCGGTTCAGTGCTTCTTCGCCCATTTCCTCACGCAGGCGATAGAACACCAACGATGCCTTCTGGTAATGGATGTACTGCTGGTTCTCCACGCGATACAGCGGCAATTCCTCCACATCCTCACCGCCGCGTCCGGACAGATAGCCGTCCAGTTCATCCTTCAGGAACTGACGCATGTGGCTGCGGCCGTATTCCTTTTCCATCACCATCAGTGCCGCGTACTGCGAGAGCGATTCGGACAGCACGGTCGCGCCCTGCACATTGGCACCGATCACCTGATGCGCCCACCATTGGTGTGCGATCTCATGTGCGGTGACATAGAACACGTAGTCGATGTCTTCCTTGTCACGCAGGTCGGCGATGAAGCCGATGGATTCCGAGTACGGGATGGTGTTGGCAAAGCTCTGCGCGAATGATCGGTAGCCCGGGAACTCGATGATGCGCACCTGGCGGTGCTGGTACGGGCTGAAGGCGGCTTCAAAATAGGCCAGTGATTTCTGCACGCCCTCGATCATCCGGTCCACGTTGTACGGATGCTTGGGGTCGTAGTAGATCTCGATCGGGATGTCCTTGTAGGCCGCCTTCTTCACCGCCCAGCGTGCCGACAGGTAGGCGTAGAAGTTGAGCATCGGCCGGTCCATCGCGTAGCTGAAACAGCGGCGGCCGTCACGTTCAAATTCCTTCTGCAGGTAACCCGGCGACAACGCGATCTGGTCCGGTGCCGTGCAGATGGTGGTGCGGAAATCCAGCCAGTCCGAATCGTTGGAGATGTAGGTGTTGGCGCGCGCGGCTTCATCTTCCAGCTTGGGCATGCGGGTGGGTTCGCCGAGATCGCGCTTGCGGCGCTCGTTGCGGTCGCTGATTTCCGCACCCGTGTCATAGCCGAATGCCGGCAACACACGGCTGTTGAAGAAGCTGCCGTTGTCGACGATCTGGCTTTGCGCCTGGTCGGCGGTGATGCCGTTGGGGTGGATGTCCACGGTGAAGCGGATGTCGCGTTCCTCGCCCGGCTGCATCGGCGCATCCAGCGTATAGATGCGGTAGCCCAGTGCCTCGTCGTGCGTGGTCAGCCTGGCACCGCCCATCTCGATGTGGGTCAGGGTGCGGTCATCACCCATTGCGACGTGGACGGTCGGAATGGCGGCGGCGTGGGTGTTGCGCACCCGGTAGTGGCCATCGATGCGTACCGACTGCTCTTCCGGATGCAGGTCGACGGTGTTGTCGATGGCGATGATGCGTGGCTGTGGCAGATCCTTGTACTTGCGGTACTCGCGCTCATAGCGGGCCTGGCGATCCAGCGACTGATCCGGCGAGACGAACTCGTTGCGGATGTTGGTACTCCAGTACAACCAGCCGGCACAGGCCACGAACGCCGCCAGCGAAACCGCCAGTGCCGCGCCGAGCTTGCCGCTCAAACGATGACGCGCAAGACGCAGGCGCTGGCGCCAGCCCGAATCCACGCCGCGTACCCACAAGGCGGCACATACCAGCAACAGCACCAGCAGGAACAGCGCCCAGTAGCCCTGGAAGGCGAACTGCCCAGTCAGGAAATGGCCGTAACCATTCATGTCCGAATACGGCGCATTCGGCCAGCTGCCGAAGTTGTAGAGGTTCTGGGTGTAGTCGAGCATGCCCAGCACCGACTGCCCGATCAGCATCAGGATCAGCAGCGCATAGCCAAGGAACTTGTTGTTGCTCAGTACCTGCAGCACCAGGGCCATGCCGCCCATCAGGATGTAGGCGCCTGAGTCCAGCGACAGTGTTTTCAGGTACAGCAGTGGTTCGATCTGCGTGTAGCCCTTGCTCAACTGGATGACGATGGCGGTGAGCCCGCCGACCGCCTGGAAGGTGGCCACCACCGCTACCAGGGTGAGGAACTTGCCCAGCAACGGCACCCAGTTCGGCACCGGCATGGCATTGCTGATGCCATCGATGCGCGCGCTGCGCTCACGCCATACCAGTTCGCCGGCGTAGAACAGCACGATGATGATCAGCAGGAAGCTGTAGCTCTGCTGCAGGGCCTCCAGCATCTGCGAGGTCACCGGCCAGCTGGGCGTGCCGTACATGGTCTTGCGGAACAACGCGCTGGGAATGAAGTTGGCCATGCCCAGCACCAGCAGCACCAGGAACGGCGCGCTGCGGAATACACCCAGCGCATCGAAAGCCACCTGGCGCAGCAGCTGTTTCCAGCCGGTGGCGGCGTTGAAAGCCGGGGTGAGCCGGGGCGCCACCACGCTCGGGCGTGCGCTGTCGCTGATGGCGACGTTGGCAACCTTCTTGCCCCGCTTGCCGCCGGTGCCGCTGCGCTCGGTGCGGAACAGGGTGAAGGTGGCGGCGAACAACGCGCCGGTCACCGCCAGCCACAGCACGCGGTTTTCCAGCAGGTAGCCGGTGAAGGCGGGCAGGCCGGTATTGCGCTCTTCGGCCGACCAATAACGCATGGCCTGTGACATCGCACGCATGCCCAGCGGGTCGAGCAGCGAGGACAGGCGCTGGTTGTCGATGTCGGCCAATATCGCGCGGCTGACGCCGTACAGCACGAAGAACACGATGACGCCGATGTACACCCACAGGATGTTGCGGGTGGTTACCGCCAGCACCGCCAACAGCGCGGTGGTGAACAGTACGTTGGGCAGCACCATGAACACGAACGACCACAGGTACGGCTGCAGTGACACAGGACCAAGCCGGGCGTCGTCAATCCACGGCATGAACTGGGCGACGAACAGGCCGATGGCGATGATGACGTACATCAACAGGCTGGCCAGCAGCGCCGCGCCGAGGCGGCCCAGCAGGTAGTCGCGGCGTTTGACCGGGCTGGAGAACACCAGCTCGGCCGTGCCCAGCTCGAAGTCGCGCAACAGTGCATTGCTGACGAACAAGGTGACCACCAGCAACCCGAGCAGGGTGAAGGAGGTCATGAAGGTGGCGATCACCGACGGCGCATTGCGATGCACGTTGCCGATGCCGCCGCCGATCTGGACGGCGTCACTGGAAGCCGCGCCGAAGGCCAGCAGGGCGAACAGCACCGCCAACAGCCACAGCAGCGGAGAACGGAGCTGCTCGCGCAGCTCGAAGCGCAGGAAGGTCAATGTCATGGGCTCTCTCCGTCAGGCCGCCTGCGCCTGCAGACGCAGGCGCTGGAAGTAGACGTCCTCAAGACCTGGCTCCACCGGATCGAAGCCTTGTTCCGGGCACGACGGGCTGAACACATGGATCACCGGGTGGCCGCCCATCAGGCGCGTGGACAGCACGGTGAAGCGTGATTCGTACTCCGGCAACGCAGCCTTGGTCACCTGCTTGCGCCATACCTGCGCCTGCAGCGCGTCGATGGCGTCGGCGGGGCGGCCGGTCAACAACACCTGCCCCTTGTTCATGATGGCCATGCTGGGGCACAGGTCGGTGACATCCTCGACGATGTGCGTGGACAGGATCACCGCCACGTTCTCGCCGATTTCGGCCAGCAGGTTGAGGAAGCGGTTGCGTTCTTCCGGGTCCAGACCGGCGGTGGGTTCATCGACGATCACCAGCTGCGGATTGCCCAGCAGCGCCTGGGCAATGCCGAAGCGCTGGCGCATGCCGCCGGAGTAGGTGCCGAGCTTGCGCTTGCGCGCGTCCCACAGGTTCACCTGTTGCAGCAGGCCTTCCACCACTTCCTTGCGCTGCCTGCGCGCGGTGAGGCCCTTGAGCACGGCGAAGTGATCGAGCAGATCCAGTGCGCTCACCTTCGGGTACACGCCGAAGTCCTGCGGCAGGTAGCCCAGCCGGCGGCGCAGTGCATCCTTGTCCTTGAGTACATCGATGCTGGCGCCGTCGGCGAGGGTAAGCGTGGCGCTGCCAGCGTCGGCCTCCTGCAACGTGGCCAGGGTGCGCATCAGCGAGGATTTGCCCGCGCCATTGGGGCCGAGCAGGCCGAACATGCCGCGTGGAATGTCCAAATCCACATTCTTCAACGCGTGTACGCCATTGGCGTAGGTTTTTGACAAACCACGGATATGCAGCATGGGCCAACCTCTCCTTGGATGATGGAAGCATCATTCAGGCCACGGCCGGGGTGGGCAATGCGCCGGAAGTCACTAGGTCATAGGACGTGCGGTTGGGGAGGATGTGACTGGGGTGGTGCGGATTGGCTGAGGGGCGGGTGCGGGAAGTACAGGAGATGTCAGAAGCATGCGCAGCTGAGCTGTTCCCTTCTCCCGTTTACGGGAGAAGGTGCCCGAAGGGCGGATGAGGGCGCTTGCGTCGTTGCTTCAATGGCTTTTAAAAGCGAAAGGCACGAGCCAGAAGCAAAGCTGCCCTCACCCCAACCCCTCTCCCGCAGGCGGGAGAGGGGCTGAATCAGCAGCCAAAGCCCAAGCCTCAGCCGTCTTCGTACAGCTCCAGCGGCAATCCGTCCGGGTCGGCGAAGAAGGTGAAGCGCCGGCCTGTGAATTCATCCACGCGAATGGGTTCGCAGGCCACGCCTTCATGCTGCAGATGGGCGACCGTTTCATCTAATGCGTCCACGCGGAACGCCAGGTGACGCAGACCGCAGGCTTCGGGTCGGCTTGGGCGCGGTGGTGGCGCCGGGAAGGAGAACAGTTCCAGTTGGCTGCCGTCGGGCAGGCGCAGGTCCAGCTTCCAGGATTGACGCGGCGCGCGGAAGTTTTCGGCAATCACTTCCAGCCCAAGAATGCGCGTGTAGAAATCACGCGAGCGCGCGTAGTCAGCGGTGATCAGCGCGACATGATGGATGCCGGACAACACCTTCATTGCGCGGCGTCCAGCCAGCGGCGGGCGATGTCGATTGCCAGGGAATACGGTTCCGGCGCGTTGCGGTTGGTCAGCACGATCACCGTCAGCTTCTGCTCGGGATAACGCACGATCACGTTGCGAAAGCCGATGCTCTCGCCGCTGTGCCACAGCGCGTCACCATTGATGCGCCAGCCAAAGCCGTAATGCGGCACATCCGGCTCATCGGTGGTTGTGGCCGGGCTGAAAGCCAGCTGCAGCGAGCTGCGACGCAACAGGCGCTCGTCATAGAGCGCGGCGTCCCAACGGCCAAGATCGTCAATGGAGGAATAGATGCCGCCGTCGCCGAGTACGGCGCTGGTGGTGCTTTGATCGGTACGTTGCCAGCGGCCATCGATTTCGCTGTAGCCGTAGACCCGGTTCGGCACATCGTCCACGCCATCTTGATGTGCATAGGTATTGTTCATGCCCAGTGGCAGGAAGATGCGCTGGCGCAGGAAGCTGGCGAAATCGCTGCCCGACGCCTTGCCCACCACTAGGGCCAGCAGCGCGTAGCCGCTGTTGCTGTAGCGGTAGTCACTGCCGGGCGTGAAATAGGTGCGGTCTTCCTTTTCCAGCAGCCGCAGCACGTCGATATCGTGTACCTGGCGGGTGTCGGCCGGGTTCATCAGGTCTTCGTAATCGAGCAGGCCGCTGGTGTGGCTGAGCAGCTGCCGCAGGGTGATGGGGTCGGCCGCGGCGGGCAGGCTGGGCAGCCATTTTTTCACGGGGTCGTCGATGGACAGCGTGCCGTCTTCGGCCAGCAGCAGGATGGCGGCGGCGGTGAACTGTTTGCTCACCGACGCCAGCCGGTAGTTGCTGGCGGGCGTGGCGCGGGTGCCATCTTCAACCACGGCCAAGCCGTAGCTGCGGCGGAATGCAGGCTGGCCGTCCTTGAGCACCAGCACCGAAGCGCCGGGCACCTGGCCGTCATAGGCCTGCATCAGTGCATCAACGCCCGGGTCGGGTGCGGGCACGGCGGGGGCCGCCATGGCGGTGGAGAACGCGAACAGGCACAACGGGGCGAGTCGGTACATCCATCGGTACATGGCGGCTCCTGGGGTGGTTGTCAGGCTTTCTTGCTGGCGATCCAGCGGTCGATCTTGGCTTCCAGAATATCCAGCGGCATGGAGCCGTCCTTCAATATCTCGTGGTGGAACTCACGCACATCGAAACGTTCGCCCAGCTCGGCCTTGGCCTTGTCACGCAGCAGTTTGATCTTGATCTCGCCCACACGCAGGGCCAGGGTCTGGCCCGGCAATGCCATGAAGCGTTCGACTTCGGCAGCGGCATCGGCGGCGGAGATGTCGGCGTTGTCGGCCATGTACTCAGTGGCCTGCTGGCGGCTCCAGCCGGCGGCATTCAAGCCGGTGTCCGCGACCAGGCGCACGGTGCGCAGCAAGGTGGTCTGCAGGTAGCCCAGGTGGTCGTAAGGGTCGTTGTAGAGGCCGAGTTCCTCGCCCAGTGATTCGGCATACAGGCCCCAGCCTTCGACATAGGCAACATCGCCGCCCAGGCGGCGGAAGCGGGGCAGGCCTGCCAGTTCCTGTTGCGCCCCCAGTTGGAAATGGTGGCCGGGAATGCCTTCGTGCAGGTATTGCAGCGTCACCGACCAGCGCTTGCGTGAGGGCAGGTCGCTGGTGTTGACGTAGAGCACGCCGGGTTGCTGGCCATCGCCGCTGCCGGGTTGGTAGCTGGCGGCGCTGGCCGTGAGTGCGCGCTCCGGTTCGACCGGCTTGATTTCCAGTGCGGCCTTGGGCCGTTGGTTGAACATGCCTGGCAGCACGGCATCCACGCGCTGGCTGGTTTCGCGGTAACGGGCCAACAGTGCATTGGCATCCTTGAACACGAACTGGCGGTCATTGCGCATCGTGTTGAAGGTCTTCTGCATCGATCCGCGGATCTTTGATGCCTTCATCAGCGCGGTGATGCGGGCCTGCAGGTCTTTTACTTCCTGCTCGCCGAGGGAGTGGATCTCGGCCGGCGTTCGTGCCGGCGTGGTGCTGCTGGCGACGTTGTACGCATACCACGCCTGGCCATTGGGCAGTGCGCCCATGCCATCGGTGCTGCGTGCGGCCGGCATGTATTCGGTGGCGATGAAGCCGCGCAGGGCGCGATAGGCCGGAATGATCCGGTATTCGATCATGCGCTTGTATTCGGCGGTCAACCGCGCCTTGTCCTCGGCGGAGAAATCCTCGGGCATGTTGCGGATGGGGCCCCAGAACAGGCTTTCCTCGGCGGTCGGCTTGATCACCGCATCCAGCTGCGGCAATACCTTTTCCATCAGCGCACGCGGCTGGACCACGCCGGCGGCCATGCCCTCGCGCATGTTGACGATGGCCTGGTCGAACAGCGCGGGTACGCCGAGCGAGCGGCGTGACCAGTTTTCGTAATCCTTGACCGTGCGGAACGGCTGCGCACCGGCACCGGAGCCCAGCACGGCAATGATGCTGGACAGGTTGTTGTACTGGTTGATCGGCATCATCCAGGTGGGGTACTGCTCGCCGGCCAGCGACACCTGCGCATCGCGCAGGAAAATTTCGTAACTGAGCAGGTCCTGGCCCTGCAGGCCTTCAGAACCCACTTTCTCCACCTTGCCCAGCCACTCGACCATGAAATCATGTGACTGCTGGCGCGATGCCGGGGACAGGAAGTTCGGCAGTTGATCGTTGAAACGCGGGTCGCCCTGGAACGTGGCCTGCAGCGGGTTCAACCGCATCGAGGCGTCCCAGTATTCGTCGTAGATGCGGTTGAGCTGGGCGGCCTTGTCCTGCTGCACCGGCAAGGGTGCAGGGGTGGCGCGACGGGGAGCCGGACGCGGTGCCGTGCACGGCCTGGGCTGGGTGGCCCGGCTCTGCGACGCAGCAGGGCGCTGGGCCTTTTTCTTTGCCGCCTGCGCAGGTGCAGCAACAGGCAGGATCATGATCGAAGCGATGGCAAACGCCAGGAGGCGAAGCGGGCTGGAGGACATCAGCTGTTCCGGGTACACACAAGCCCGGGAGCTTGCCCGATAACGCGCGTTCCGACCAGCGGCCTCCCACTGAAGTAGTGCTTGCCGTTGGGGATGACGTTATGAAGCTGTTAACTGCCGTCGCCCGGCATGGCACTGAACGTGTGTGGCCACAGGGCATGGCACGCCGGGACGGGGACGCAGGACACGTCCGCAGGCCCGAAGCAGGTCAGGCCATGCGCCATCTGTTGTCCTGCTTCGTCTGTGCCGTGCCGGGATTTGGCCGTGCCGCAATCGGCGGTTACTCCACCGGATATCAGTGCAATTCAGTGCCGAATGGATACGGGATTCAGCGGTCCACCGTGCGGGTGAACGGTACGGACTCCGGTGCGACCGCGCCGCCGGAGATGATGAAGCTCATCGCCTGGTCCACGGTCCAGTCGGTGGGCGTGAGCAGTTCCACCGGCACGATTTCCAGGTAGCCGGAGGTGGGGTTGGGCGTGGTTGGCACATAGACAGCGGCCAGCTCGCGGCCGGTGCCGGTCTCGCGGATGACGCGGGTGACCAGGCCCACCGATTTCATGTCCCGGTGCGGGAAGTCGATCAGCACCACGCGCTGGGTGCTGCCAGGCTGGGTCTGCAGGATGTCCAGCAGCTTCTTTGCGCTGTCGTAGATGATGCTGGCCAGCGGAATCCGGCGGATGACCGCGCCAAACCAGCGCAGCAGGCGCTGGCCGATCACCCGGCGGCTGAGAACGCCCACCGCCAGGATCACCAGCAGGGTGGCCAGCAGCGCGATGAGGTTCTGCATCCACTCCACCTTGACCCAGCCCAGGGAGTTCGGGAACGAGGCGGCGATGCTTTCGGACAACGGCACCACCAGCGGGCTGCTGATGCCCGAAAGCAGTACGAACACGAATTTGACGACGACCCAGGTCAACCAGATCGGCAACACCGTAAGCAGGCCGGTCAGGAAAAGACGTTGCAGGGAGGGGCGGGGGGAGGGGGACACGGCATCGGGCGACATGGCGCGATTGTAGCGGCAGCGCGTGGGCAGATAAGCTCGATCCTGTTCAGGGACGGATGCAGGGGAAGAGCGCTGTGTTGAAAGTCATGCGCTGGGTGCTGGCGGTTCTGGCCGCGGTGGTGCTGCTGGTGGTTGCGGTGTGGTCGGTATCACGGTTGATGCCGCTGCCCAAAGCGCAGCAGGAAGCTTTGGCGCTGTTGCGTCCCGCGCCTGCCGAGCCACCGGCCGGCGGCAACGCATTCGATGGCATCTGGCTCCTCGGCTTTGAGGGTGTGCCTGCTGACGCGCGCGCGGCGATCCTTGCTGAAGACGAAACGCGGATGCAGCGCCTGGCCGGGCAGTCCGGCGATGCGCCGTTCACGGCGGCAGCCACGGCCAGTTCCGCGCGGGGGCGCTACCGCGAGGTGGCCGATGCGAGCCTGCCCTGCCGCTGGCGACAGACTGATTGTCTGGCGCAGGTTCGCGCCGATCCGGTCGGGGTGGAAGCTGCGCTGGCCGATCAGCAGGCGTTGCTGGCGCGGATCAACGCCTTGTCCGCCGACAGCCATTACCGCGGTCGCTTTGCGGCGGATGCACGCCTGCCCATGCCCAGCTTCATGCTGTTGCAGCGTTCGCTGTCGGCGCATGCACTGGCTCATGTGCAGGGCCGTAGCGATGAGGCGCTGGCCGGCATCTGTAGCGACGTACGCACGGGCAAAGTGTTGATGTCGCATAGCGACGGTCTGGTGCCGGCCAATCTTGGTGCGGCAATGATCGGCGGCAACGTGCAGCTGTTGGCATCGGTGCTGGCGGAGTTGCCGCTCGATCAGCCGCTGCCTGCACACTGCGACGGCGTGTTCGTCACACCGGCTGCGCAGGCGCTGAGCCTGTGCCCTGCAATGCAGGGTGAATTTGCAATGGTCAGCAGCAGCCTTGCGGTTACGCCGGCATCGTTGGCGTGGTTGGTGTTGGACAAACCCAAAACCGAAGCGCTGCTCGCCCTGCCCATGGCCGGTGCCTGCACGCAGGACACAATGGAAGCGTTGGCGGCGGATGTCCCGGCGCGCTGGACACACACGCCTGCCAGCGTCTGGCGGCTGGAATGCGCAGCCAATGCGATGGGCTGCATCGTGGCGGCGATTGCCGCACCGTCCTATGACGGTTATGGCCTGTCCCTGCAGGACGCTGGTGCACGGTTGCGGTTGGCCGAGGCGTTGCTGTGGATGCGGGCCAATCCCCAGGTTGATGTGGAGGCTGCCTTGGCGCAGATGCCCGCCCGCTTGCGTGACGGCGAGCGGCCGTTGCGTTTGGGCGAGGAGGGCACCAGCCTGCAGATTGCGTCCTACCACGCCAGAGATAACGGCATGGACTTCGCGGTGCCTTTGCCGGGCACCGCAGTGGAGCCTTGATCGATCCGGCAGGATCAATCGCACCTTGATCCGGCGGGTTGAATCAGCCCTGCGCGCGAGCGTCGGGCTTCAGTCGCACGTAGACCTGCTTGCGCACCCGCGCAACCACTTCACCCTGCGCGTCGAGGATGTCGTTCTCGAACCAGTGCAGGTACTTCTGGCCGCCAGCGGTGGCGGCCTTGACCTCGTCGAGGATGGCGTCGTCGAGCTTGAACTCGGTCCACACCACGCCGCGCCCGGGCTTGAGGAATTCGATGGCGCCGGCGCGGTCCCAGACGAAGTAGCGGCTGCCCATGTTCTGCAGCAGGCACAGCATCCAGAACGGGTCGGTCATGGCAAACAGGCTGCCGCCAAAGTGCGTGCGCACATAATTCACGTTCCATGGCCGCTGCCGCAGTTCGACCCGCACATGGCGGTAGTCGGGGCTGATGTCGGTGACATGGATGCCGGCAAACAGAAACGGCGGCCACAGGTTGATACCAAAACGGAACAGGCTGGCTTTCATCGCGGAGCAGGCTGACGAAGGGTGGCCAGTCTAGCATTCGCATGCGTATGGTTTGCGGGGTGTCAGCCGGGCAGTGGCTCGGCGCGATAGGTGTCGCGGCCAGCTTCCTTGGCGCGGTACAGCGCAGCGTCGGCTGCCTCGAACAGGCGGGCCGGGGTGTCCTGCGCGGAGGGCACCACCGTATAGACCCCGATGGTGAGGCTGACCCGGGCCAGTCGCCCCTTTTCCACGGTGATGCCCTGCTGGCGCGTGCGTGCCAGCAGGCTTTCGATCAACTGCACCGCACCGGCCTGCGGCGTGTCCGGCAGGATCACCGCAAATTCATCGCCGCCGAAACGGGCCGCCAGGTCACGCGGGCGGCGGGCCAGGCCGTCGATGGTGCCGGCCACCTGCCGCAGAACCCGGTCACCCACGTAATGGCCATAGGTGTCGTTGTAGGACTTGAAGTGGTCCACATCCACCAGCAACAGGCTCAACGGGCGGCCGCTGCGCCGTGCTGCGTCGGTTTCGAGCTGCAGCATTTCCTCAAAGCGCATGCGGTTGGCCAGCCCGGTGAGCGGGTCGCGGTTGGCCTGGCGGCGCCAGTAGCGGATGCGCCACAGCCCCCAGGCCAGCAGCAGCACGATGATGCTGGCCATGGCGGCCATCGGTGCGAACCACAGCTCCAGGCCGCGCACCAGGATCAGACTGAGCAGCAGCGGCGCCGGTATCGCCAGCACCGCCACCAGCCAGGGCGGCAGCCGCGAGGTGGTTGCCAGGGCACAGAGCATCACCAGCAGGGCCACGAAGGCATGCTGCGCCAGCGGTGGCAGCGGTAGGATGGCGTGCTGCCGCAGCAGCATCGAGGCGACATTGGCCTGGTACTCGCTGCCACTCATCCAGCGCTCGTGCGAGGTGGGCGTGAGCAGGCGCGGCGCCACGCCGCTGGCGGTCATGCCCACGATCACTCGGCGGCCATGCAGCAGCCCCGGTGCGATGCGTCCCTCCAGGACGTCGCTGTAGGACACCTGCGGGAACGTCCCCGGAGGGCCGGCATAGCGCAGGCGGACGTAGTTGTCGCGATGCCATTGGTAGGGCGTCAGTGCGGTGTCCTGCGGGCTGGCCAACCCGGGCACGGGATCGACCGGGCCTGCCAGGGCCATGCCCAGCGCAGGCCAATAGGCAGACCCGATGCCGGCCTTCAGGTACAGGCCGCGCGCGATGCCGTCGCCTTCGATTTCGATGTCGGTGTGCGCCAGCCCTGCGGCGGCCGTGGCGATGGCGGGCACCGGCATCAATTCCTCGGGCACGGCTTCATCGCTGGGGGCCACGGCCAGTACCGGCAACAACACATTGCCGCTGCGTTCGATGGCCTGGGCCAGCACCGCATCCTGGCGACTGTCCTTGCGATCCGGCTCGATGAACATCAGGTCCAGTGCGACGCGCTGGGCGCCGGCCTGCTGCAGGCGTTCAAGCAACCGCGCGTGGGTGCTGCGCGGCCACGGCCATTGCCCCAGTTGCTGCAGGCTGTGGTCATCGATGGCGACGATCAACAGGCTGGGGTCGGCTTCGTAACCCCAGTTGCCGACCAACTGGTCGTAGGCACTTTCATCCTGTTGCCAGAACATCCGGGCATGGCTGACCCAGCCCGCCAGCAGGCCCAGCGCAGCGGCCAGCAGCAGGTGTTGGTGCCAGCGCAGCCGCAGTGTTCTCATAGCGCAAGCAGCAGCAATAGGGCGCCGCCTCCGGCGCCATAGCAAAGCTTGCAGGGCAGGTGGATCTGCTGCACGGGTGAAAACGCCCCGGCATAGCCATCGTCGTCAAGCGTCTGCACCCGTACATACAAGTTGCCGCCACGCCAGGGCTGCTTGAGTGAAACCTCCGGTGTTTCCACTTCACGGTCGAGCAGGGGCTGTGAGAAGTCCTTGCGACGATCGATCTGCACCCGATAGCGCTGGCCGTCCTCGCCGGCCTGCCAGCGCAGGGTGAACTCACCTTTGCCGCCCTTGTCGGACTGCAGCTGGGGGTCCACGGGTTCATCGCTCACCCGCAGTGGCAGTGCCTGCCCATAACGGCCGGGCTGCCCCTGCGCGTCCAGCGATGCAACGCGCCAGAAGTATTCGCCGGGAGCAAGTGCGCTGGGCGCACGCACGCGGTGGCCGCGTGCCTGGTGCTCCAGCAGCGGCTGCAGGAACAGCGGCTCGCGGGCAAGCTGCAGCACGGTGCCGGTTGCGCCTTCGACCATCGCCCATTCAAAGCGTGGCTGCGGCTGGTGAACGGTCTGGCCATGCAGGGGCGCGAGTGTCAGTGGTGCAGGCAGGCCCTCGGGGACGACAAAGACCTGCTCGGCGTCCAGGCCTTCCACGCCCTCGGCACTGACGGCACGCACCAGCAACTGCAGCTGGCCGGGTGGCAGGTCGTTGATCTGTATCTTGGGCTCGGCAAGGTTGCGCGCGAACAGCAGCACTTCCGGTGCATCGGCCCGCACCACTTCAACGCGATAGCCGGCAGCGCCGGTGACCGGGGCCCAGGCTGCCAGCAGCGGCAGCGGCGTTAGCCGCAGCTGCGCAGGCTCGATCCGCGGCGCCGGCAGCAATGGCTGGACGGCTGCCGGTGCGATGTTTCCGGAGGCGCTGGTGCTGGCGTAGCCAGACTCGACCAGGCGTTGGCCACGGCGGTTGACCACCTGTACCCGGCCTTCGGTCACTTCGGTGGAACCGGCGGCGCCGGCATCGCCCGCGCTGACCCGGAATACCGTGCCGCGCACGCTGCTGGTCGCGGTGGGTGCGCTGATCATGTAGCGGGACGCCGGGCCGCGTGCCGGGGTTACCCGGTTGCTGCTGCGGCCACGTTGCAACCGGATACGGGTGTCGACCATGCCGGTGCTGCCGTAGCTGCTCAGCTGGTCCAGCAGGATCTGCGAGTTTTCGCGCAGCAGCAGGTGCGAGTCATCAGCGAACGCCAGCGTCACACTGGCGTTGTCGCCGGTCTGCACTTCGCTGCCGATCGGCAACTGCATGCCTTCGCTGACGGCTTGTGAGGCGAGCCCGGTGCCGGTTGTTACCTGCGCCGGACCACGTACGGCCACCACGCGCGCGGGCGCGGGTTCGACCCGCAGCCAGGCAATCGGAAAACGCAGGGTCTGGCCGGGGGGCAGGCGGTAGGGGTCGGAAACCGCGTTGTGCTGTTTCAGCCGCTGCCAGGGTACAGATGGCTTGAGATAACGTGCGCCAAGGTCCCACAGGTTGTCACCGGGACGGACGCGGTAGCTCCAGTCCTGGGCCAGGACGGGCGGAATACTGAGCAGCAACAGGCTGGCAAGCAGCACTTTCAGCAACGCGCCAAAGCGCAGGAATCGCGGAATCTGCAAGGTCACGGAAATCTCGTCCTCAGGTACGGGCACCCGGAGCGCGGCTTCCAGACCGTTTATCTCCATCCCCCCGGATACCGCAACACCGCTGCGGCGCGATCATGGATTTGATCTGCGCCGCATTATCATTCAGGTGGAGTTTCGCGTACCTGAACGTGTGCGTTCAGAACAGCAGGGAGGACATGCGGCGACGGAAACGGCCTACAAGGTCTTCGTCTTCGATGACACGGAAGGCGTCGATCAGCGCCTTGCGCGGCAGGCCGTCGCGGAAACCGCGGTCAATGCGCAGCATCTCGATGAACTGCTCCAGCGCGGCTTCGTCCTGGCCGCCCAGCAACTGGTGGATGCCGAACTGGTAGCGGGCCTCAAGGTCGCTGCCATCTGCCTGGATACGGCTGGCCAGCACATCGGCGGCCGGTGCGCCCTTCAGGGCATTGCTGAAATCCAGGCGCGCGCGGGCACGCACCGCACGGTCATCGGTAGCCAGGTTGGCCGGCAGCGCATCAAGCAGGGGGCCGGCCTCTTCCACGGCGCCGGTCTTGAGCAGGGCCAGGGCCAGGTCGAGCTTGAGTTCGTCCTTTTCAGGGGCTGCGCTGATGGCCTCGCGCAATGCGGCAACCTCGGCCTGCGGGTCCAGTGGCAGGGCTTCGGGCGCGTCGGTGGCGGCCGCGGCCTCCAGCGGCAGTACGCCGTGCTGGGTAAGGAATTCGCGCAGCTGGCCCTCAGGCATGGCACCGGGGAAGCCGTCCACGATCTGGCCGTCCTTGATCAGGAACACCGTGGGCACCGAGCGGATCTGGAAGGCGGCAGCGACCTGCTGCTCCTTGTCCACGTCGACCTTGGCCAGTTCAAAGGCACCGTTGTACTCACCGGCCAGCTTTTCCAGGAGTGGGCCCAGGCTCTTGCATGGCCCGCACCAGGTGGCCCAGAAATCGACCAGCACCGGCGTCTGCATCGACTTCTGCAGTACCTCGGCCTCGAAGGTTTCGGTGGTGGCGTCGAAAACGTGGGGAAGTTCGCTCATGACGGAATTCGTGGCTGACAGGAACCCCCTCTATGGTGACGGTTGGCCGGCTTCTCAACCTTTGCCTGTACGGGCAGGGGCGATGGCCGCCGTACCGATGCGCGGGCACGCGCCGCACGCGCGCCGTGGCAATAGCCCAATACGCAGACAGCCCGCCAGGGGCGGGCTGTCCGGGAGCAGGCGGCGGTGCGGGATCACGGCTGCGCGGTGGGCTCCGGTTGCGGCAACGGGGCCGCGGCGGCCGGGGCCACGGACGGCGCCGGTGGCAGTGACAGCTCCGGGTTGACCTGCTGTGCCTGCAGGGCCTTGATCTGCTTGTCCAGCGCTTCCAGCTGGGAGTTGGTGGCACGCAGGTCCGAACTCAGTGCCACGGCCTGCTGCTTGCGCTCCTGCAGGGCGTTGCTGACCTGCATCGACTGCTGGCGCTGCTGCTCCACTTCCTGCTGCAGGCCCCGCAGGCGGCGCTCGTTCAAGGCCACCAGCTTTTCGCTGTAGGCCTTGCCGGCCTGCAGGCGAATGGTATCCAGGTAGACCTGGGCCAGTTGCTTGGTCTGCTCGGCAAACGTCAGGTAGAGCGCTTCGGCGCTTTCCACCGAATCGGTACGGATCACCCGCCAGAACTCTTTTTCGTGGAACAGCGCCACGTAGTAGTTCATCGAGTCGGCATGGAACAGCAGGCTGGCGCCGTAGTTGCCGTTGTAGGTGGTGCGCAGTTCGGTCAGCTCGCGGTTGTTCATCAGCCGCTGCAGTTCGGCAACGGTGTTGCCGACGGCGGTGTCTTCGCTGTTCGCGGGCGCGGCGGGCGGTTCGGCTTCACCGCGCTGCCAGCGCCCGGCCAGGGCATGGGGGGCGGCCACCATGCCGGCAACCAGCAATGCCCATGCGAACCGTGCCGGCAATCTCTCGATCCTTCTCATAGATCCTCGTAATTCCCCCGAATTGCGATGGCCGTCGCAGATGCTGACTGCGTACGGGTCGGCGCCGAGCATAGCACGCGCTCAGGCGGCGCAAAGCGCTGTGCCGCAAGGATCTGGCATGCCGTTGCCGGGTTCATTCCACCAACTGGCTGTGGCCACATTGGATCGACTGCATGTGCACATCGCTACGGCCCAGCTGCAGGCCCAGCACGTCGGGGAGAACCATCGAAAGCAACTTGCCGACGCTGTCGAGCAACGGCCGCAGGGTGTTGTCGATCACCGGCTTGAGCAGGCTGCACAGCACGCCCGAACAAGTGCCGTTGCCGTTGACCGGGTTGTAGTTGCCGTTGCCGCTGATGCCGCCCGGCTTGGTCTGCAGGTACTTGGCCAGAGCGTTCTCCACACAGGTGTTGTAAGCCAGCAGGCCCGCCAGCAGGCCCTTGCAGGAGGTGATGCCCAGCACGTCGAGCAGGCCGCCGATGATGCTGGGGTCGCTGACGTTGGTTTCGTAGAGAAAGCCTGTCCACACGTTGCCGTTTACTTTCTTGGGCGTGCAGCCCAGCAGCCAGTAGTCGCAGGTGGGGATCTGGGTGTCCCAGTTGCCCAGTGCCGGCAGGCTGGCGGTGCCATCGCGCAGTGCGGTCACGACGGCGTCGGGTTGATAGAAGCCGTTGAGCTTGGTGGCTTCCAGGTACTGGCGCGCCACGTCCTTGGCGGTGTCGGTGTTGCTGCCCTGCGGTGCAAGCAGCGACTGCAGGGCCTTCAACAGCTCGCCGACGAGGTCGGACAGCAGCGTGCCGATTTGCAGATCATTGGGTTTCACGGTGCCGGTCTGGCCTTGGCTGAGCACGAGCTGGTCGTGATTGGGCAGCACGGGCAGGACCACCTTGTGGGTGAGGACATTGCGGCCCAGCAGGGTGACCAGTTGTTCGTTGCCCAGGCCGGTGGCGCACAATTCGCTGGTTGAATCCCACGGCCTGGTGGCTTTGCCGATGCAGATGTTGGCAATGGGGCTTTGTACGTCGACGGTGGCTGTTGCCGGTTGTGCGCTGCAGTTGATGTCGGACAATTGGCCATAGCCATCGATCACGTCGATGTAGGTTGGCAATTTGACGCGGGTGCCGAGGAAATCCAGTACCTGGCCCAGCCCCAGCGGCAGGTAGTTTGAATCGATATCCAGAAACAGCCTGACCTGGCTGTTGTAGGCCGTGCTGCCAACCGGGCCGATGGCGATGGAGGCCGGTTCGACGATGCTGGCCTTGGCGCGGAGCAGTGGCAGCTTCAGTTGATCAACGGCCACGGCGTGCTCGGAGTTGGCGATGGAAATGCTGGTGCCGAGTACGTCCAGTGCATTGAGTTCGACATCCAGCGCGCCAGCGGCGGCCTGGTTGCCGCCCCCGATCATCGCGAACAGGCCGCTGCTGTCAGCGGTGGAACCCAGTTGCACCAGGACATTGTCCAGCCCCACGCCCAGCAGTTTCTGTTCCAGCAGGCCCAGGTTGAGGTCAGCCACGCCTTGCTGGCCGGCGAGCCTGGCCATGACATCCAGCAGTTTGGCGATGCTGATCCGGCTGTCCGCCAACAGGGCGTTGAAGTCACCGGCGGTCATGTCGATTTCAATCGGAATATCCAGGGCTTCAAGCAGGCCCCGTGGTGTGATCTTGACGTTGGCCAGGCCTTTGTAGCTGCCGATCTGGGTTTGGTTGAGGTCGATGCCGACCAGGCGCAGCAGGCCCTGCAGTGGTGCATCGCCGTTGATGTCGAGCAGGCGCGAGCCGACGCTGAAAGCGGCCAGCGGTTCGGTACGGCGCGCAACGGCCGTGGCACTGATCACCGGCATCGTGCCGACCTGGCCGAAGAATGGAATGGAGTTGCGCGAAGCGGTGACCTGCACCGCGTTCAGCGGACGACTGGCGCTGGTGGTGACAAAGCGCGCGTTGCGGGGCAGCTCGGCGCCCCAGTAGCCACAGCGGATGGCCAGCGCGCCGGCGAAGCCGTTGTCATCCGTGGCATTGCTGCGCGCTGCCAGATTGTCCGTGTAGTCGGTGGTGCACAGCTCCAGGCGCTGGGCGCCGGCCAGCGCGGCCAGATCGGCAGTCTTCTGCACGTCGCGCTTGGCCCAGTACAGATAGCCGACTTCAACCACTCCCAGGATGACCACCAGGCCCACCAGCAACAGCATCATCATCACCGCCATGCCACCGCGCTGGCGACCTGCCGGGCCGTGTGGGGAAAGAAGCCGACGAGCACTGCTGAACTGCGTGGGCGGGTGTTTCATGACGGGCCTCAGCGGCTGCTGCCGCCTTGCTTGGACGTGGGCAGGGTGGCCTCGAAATATTCGGGGATCGGGTGATCGAAACTGTTGAGGTAACGCTGGTAGCTGCGGCTGGCGGTCTCGCCAAGCATCGGCAGCGCCTTGCCGGCGTTGCTGCCATCGGCCTGCATGCGCAGCAAGGCGCGGGTGGTGTCACCGATCTGTGGGCGCGGTGGCGCGGTCGTGAGCGATGGGCTGTCGGTGCCGGTCACAACGGGATGGGCGGATGCGGTGGGAGTCGCCGATGCCGTCGCCGAGGGCGTGTCCGCCATGCGTTCGATCAACGGGGTGTGTTGCGCGCTGGCGCTGGAGGCGGCGAGCAGGCCGGCAAGCAACAGGGCGGCGATCAGGGGCTGCTTGCTCATTGCACGGTCTCCGGTTGCGTTGGCGTTGGATTGAAGCGGTCCAGCATGGAGCGCGGCGGCGCCGGCCGCAGCGAGGGGGTTGAATGACCTTGTTGGGCTGCCAGCGCGTCAGGCGTTGCGCGGGGGGCGACGTGGGCAGCGGCAGGCCGGCGCAAGGTGGATGCCAGCCGCAGGATTTCCTGGCGCGTGGACTGCGGCAGGTTCGCGCGCTGGATCATTGCGTCCGCCATGCCTGGCTGGCCATCGAGCAGCGCCCACAACGCCAGGTTGGCGATGGCGCGGGCATTGTCCGGGGCCAGTTCGGCGGCCTTGGCCAGGGGCACGCGCGCCGGTTCCACCTGGCCGGACTGCAGCAGTGCGAAGCCCAGGTCCCCCAGATAACTGACGTTGAGCGGGTCGATCTGGACCGCGTTGCGCAGGGCCAGCTGCGCGGCATCGTGATCATTGGCCGTTGCCGCGATCAGGCCAAGGCCATGCCAAGCCTGCGCCGACTGCGTGCCCTTGGTCAGCGTGCGGTACAACTGCGCGGCAGCGGCATGTTCGCCGGTTTCGCGCAGGGCATCGGCCTGCAGGATGCGCAGCTCGGCGATGTCGCCAAAGCGCTGACGGAAGGCATCGATATGCGCGAGCGAGGCGTAGTAGGCCCCTTGGTTTTGCATCTTGCGGATCAGGTCCAGGTACATGCCACGGTCGTTCTGCGGTGTTTCCACCAGCGTCGGTTCGACCGGCGGTACCTTGTAGACCGCACGCTGGCCACCGCAGCCGACAAGCAGTGCGGGCAACAGCACAAGCAACAGGTGATTCTTCAAGCGCATCACATTCCCCTGACTGCGTTTACCAGCGAGATGATGGCCGGGCCACCGAGTACCAGCATCAATGCGGGCAACAGCGTGACCATCATCACCACGGTCATCTTCACCGAGAGTTTTCCGACCTTTTCCTTCATATTCATGCGCCGCTGCTCGCGCAGGCGCATGCCGAACTGCTTGAGCGGCTCCTGCACCGCGCCGCCATGCAGGTGCACCTGCAGGATCATCTGCATCAGGCTGCGCAGGTCGTCATTGCCGAATGATTCGGACAGGCGCCGCAGTGATTGTTCGCGGCTGCGGCCACGGGTGTAGGCGGTGTTGGCCAGCTGCAGTTCCCTGCCCAGTACCGGCACCGCGACATGCAGCTTCTCGCCCACCATCTGCAGGCTCTGGTCGATGCTGAAACCCACGCCCTGCAGCAGCCGCAGCAGGTCGATCAGCAGCGGCAGTTCGTCATCCACTTTTCGGCGCAGGCGGGTGGCCCAGGTGCGCAGCACCAGCTTGGGCAGCAGGATGCCGAGCGCGAAACCCACCATCAGCACGATGAAGGCTTGCCCACCCTGCGGACGCAACAGCAGCAGACCAAGCACGGGCAGTGCCAAGGCCAGAATCACCCGCAGCGCGAGGAACACGGCGGTGCCGGTGGTGTGGTTCCTGCCGATCTGTTCCAGCAGCAGGCGATCCTCCGGTGCCAGCAGGGCCTTCTGCACGCGGCTGCCTTCAAAGTGCTGGCCGATGGCGCTCAGGTCGGCCAGCCGCTGCTGCCACCAGCTGCGCGGTGCGGTGGTTTCCGGGGCGAGGTGTTTTGCGCTGTCCAGGGCGGTCTGCAGCGCGGCGTTGGCCTGCTGCGAACGCCGGCCCTGGTAGAGCAGGCCGGCAGCGCCCAGCACCAGGGCGGCCACCAACAGCAGGAGGGACAGCGACAGCAGCAGGTTCATGACATGCTCCCGGGTCTGGCCGTTGGGGCGGTGGGTGTGCTCATAGCGATTTGGCCAGGCGATACAGCAGGACCGCGCCGAGGGCTTCCATCGCCACGGCCATCAGCAGGATCTTCTTGCCCAGCGGGTCATGGAACATGGGCTGGAAGAAGTCTGGACTCAGCAGGGCCATCATCAAGGCGGCCATCACCGGCAGCAGGCCCAGTACCCAGGCCGACATGCGGGTTTCCGAGGTGGTGGCCTGGAGCTCACGCTGGACTTCCTCCAGGTCACGCATGAAGTCGCTCATGCGCTGCAGGATCTGGTCGCTGCGCCCGCCGATGCGGATGCTGGTGCCGAGGATCACCGCCAGCATTTCCAGTGGCCGCAGCCGGTAGGCCTGCGCGGCCTGCTGCAGGGCGCGGTCCAGATCCATGCCGGCGCGGGTGTAGTTCAAGGCCGAGTCGAGGATGGGGCGCAGCGGCGGGGTGACGTTCTGCGTGGCGCTCTGGAATGCCATCGACAGGCTGTTGCCGATACCGGCCATGCGCACCATGTTTTCCAGGAAGTCGGGCATCTGCGCCACCAGCCGTTGCTGGATCTTCTCCATGCGCCGGTACAGCCACAGGCCGACACCCAGCAGGTACAAGGCCAGCACGAACACGGCAAACCCGAATGAGTTCATGCGTATTCCCGCGGCAATGCCGGCAAGCAGGCCGGGGATGGCCAGCAGCACGAGTGTGCGTGCGGTTTCGGGCAAGCCGGCGCGCCGCAGCAGTTCAGCCCAGCGCCGGCTGGGTTTGCGTACCGCCAAAGGATTTTCGGCGTTGCGTTGTGCTTCGGGGCGGGACAGGCGGGTTTCGGCGTGCTCGGCAGCCGCGCGCTGCTGCACATGCGTGGCCACGCCCCACCACAGGCCCATCGCCACGGCGATGAGCAGCAGGGCGGAACTGCCAAGCAGCAGCGGAAGCATCATGCAAAGCTCCCCATGTTGGCTTCGCGCAGCTCCTGGCGGAACGGCTCAAGCTTGTAGCAGTGCGGGTGGAAGCCAAGCCCGACCCAGCGGTCACGCTCGCGGCCGTCCTGGTCGATCCAGGGTTCGTGCTTGAACAACTCCTGGCTGGTGATGATGTTGTCGCTGACGCCGGTGATCTCGGTGATCGAGGTGATGACGCGGCGGCCGCTGCCCAGGCGCGAGATCTGCACGATGAAATTGATGGCGCTGGCAATCTGCCGGCGCAGGCTTTCCTCGCTGCCGTTGAAGCCGGCAAAGCCGGCCAGCATTTCCAGCCGATAGAGGCAGTCGCGCGGTGAGTTGGCGTGGATGGTGGCCATGGAGCCGTCGTGGCCGGTGTTCATGGCCTGCAGCATCTCCAGCACTTCGGCGCCACGCACTTCGCCGACCACGATGCGGTCCGGGCGCATGCGCAGGCTGTTGCGGACCAGGTCGCGGATGCTGACCGCGCCGGCGCCGTCAAAACCGCCCAGCCGGCTTTCCAGGCGGACCACGTGCGGATGGTTGAGGGCCAGCTCGGCGGTATCTTCCACGGTGATGACCCGCTCGTTGTGCGGTACGAACGTGGCCAGCGCATTCAACAGCGAGGTCTTGCCGGAACTGGTGCCGCCGGAAATGAGGATGTTGCAGCGGCCGCGCACCAGTGCATGCAGCAGGGCATACATGGGCTTGTCGAAGGCACCACGCGCGAGCAGTTCGTCGGGGGTGAACGGGTCCTTGCGGAATTTGCGGATCGACACCATCGGGCCATCGACGGCCAGTGGCGAGATGATGGCGTTGAGGCGGCCGCCGTTGGGCAGGCGCGCATCGACCATGGGGTTGGAGTCGTCCAGGCGGCGGCCAAGCGGGGCGATGATGCGGCGCAGGATGCGCAGCAGGTGACGGTCGTCGCTGAAGCGCTGGGTGGCACGGCGCAGTACACCGCCACTGGAGATGTGCACGTCCTTGTAACCGTT
Source organism: Stenotrophomonas sp. STEN056 (assembly GCF_056759635.1). Taxonomy (NCBI): domain Bacteria; kingdom Pseudomonadati; phylum Pseudomonadota; class Gammaproteobacteria; order Lysobacterales; family Lysobacteraceae; genus Stenotrophomonas; species Stenotrophomonas sp. STEN056. The sequence goes on along the minus strand of NZ_JBRRDL010000017.1, from coordinate 53,537 downwards.
GATGAGGATGTCCTCGATCTCCGGGTCGTGCAGTAGATCGTCCAGCGGGCCGAAGCCGGTCAGTTCCTTGTGCAGCGCCTTGGAGACCGCTTCCATTTCCTGCGCATTGACCGGAATTTTCCATTCCTTGACGAACGCGGCGGTCTGGCTTTGCACGTATTTGGCCGTGGTCTCCGGTGACCATGCATCGATATCAACCCGCTGGTCTTCCACATGGTTGAGCAGGTATTCGTGCGCAGCCGACAGCACGCTCTGGAACTGCTCGGTCTGCTCGAACGGCACGCTGGCGGCCGCCTCGATGGGCAGCGGCGGAACCATGGGGCGTGCGGGTAACGGAGTGACTTTGTCTTCCATTGTCATTTGCCCAGCAGGTTGGCGAGACGGGAGAGGGGCGAGCTGGCGGCCTGCGCGGCGCCGTGTTTGCTGTCCAGGGCCTGCAGCAACGGCAGCAGGGCCTTGATGTAGGGATCGCGAGGTGCCGATTCGGTAAGCAGATGCCCCAGCCCTGCGTTGGAGCGCAGCACGCGCGCGCGGTCGGGCAGGGTGGCCAGCAACGGTAGGTCGAAACGCTGGGCGATCTGCAGGTCACTCAGCCCGCCATTGGCATCGAAGCGGTTGACGATGAGTTTCAGCCGCGCATCACGCTGGCCACGCTGTTCCAGTTCGCGCACGGCCTGGTCCAGCGACACCAGCGAACCGATGGCCTGGTCGGCCACCAGCCAGATGTCGGTGGCGTTCTGCAGCAGGCTGGTGGGCACCAGCTGCATGGGTAGGCCGCCGGCGTCGCACAGGGTGATTGGGAATACCCTGCGCAGCCGCTCAAGCAGCGCGGCCGGTTCGTGCTTCTTCAGCAGGGTGCCGCTGGTGTTTCCCAGCAGCGACAAACCGCTGGAATGGTGGGCAAAGGCGGAGGCGGCAAAGGTGCGGTCCAGCCGATCAACATTGCTCAGTGCTTCTTCGTAGCTGAAGTGGCTTTCCATGCCCAGGTACAGGGCTGCATCCGCCGAGGGCTGGCCGACATCAAGCAGCAGCGCGTTGGCGGGCGTGTTGCTGTCGCCGCTGGCCGGCGTTTCGGCGGCCAGCATCGCACCCAGATGTGTGGCCAGGGTGCTGGTGCCGATGCCTGCGCGCACGCCCAGCAGCAAGACCAGCCGGCCGCTGGGCCTGGCTTCGGCAACGGCAGCGCTGCTGGGTTTGGCTGCTGCCGGCGTGCTGCCCACGCGCTCGAACACCTCCAGCATCTGCGCGGTGGTGTTGTCGATGTCAATGAAGTCACGCACGCCCGAACGTACCGCCGCCAGCAGGTGCGTGGCCTGCTCCGGGCCGGTGGTGCCGATGCCGATCATTGCGCGGTAGGGCTGCTGCGCAATCAGCTGGCGCGCGATGTCGGTGGAGTACGCAGCGTTGCCACCGCAGTAGTCGAGCAGGATCACGGCTGTTTCAGGCGCGCTGTCCAACAGTTGCCGCGGTGGGGTTTCGCGGCTGTCCACCCAGCGCAGTTCGACATGCCCGGCCAACACGCTGCCCAGGCGCGCGATGTGCCGGTTGTCCGGCGCATAGAGCACCAAGTGCAGGTGGGTCGCGCTGTGGTTCAGGGGCAAGGGCATCACCGAGGACATGAGGAGAGCTTCAGCGTGAGAAGCCGGGCAGTTGATCCGGGCTTGCGGGATGCAGCAGCCAGGAGCCCCAGACCGGCAGGTTGGGTTGTGCTTCGCGTTGGCCGGGCAGCGGAATCTCGCTGCCACGCGCCAGCGGCCGTACCAATCGCGGTGTCACCACGATCACCAGTTCCTTGTCCTCGCGTTGGTAGGAAAGGTTGCGGAAGAACGAGCCGATGATCGGTAGGTCACCAAGCAGGGGAATCTTGTTGACCACCGAGGACAACTGGCTGCTGACCAGCCCGCCGATGACAAAGCTTTCGCCATCGCCCAGTTCAACCGTGGTGTCGGCACGGCGCGTGGAAATCGCCGGCACCTGGGTGCCGTCCAGGCTGATGCCGCGGCTGTAGTCCAGGTCGCTGGCTTCCGGTGCCACCTTCAGCGAGATGCGGTCGGCCGACAACACCGTGGGTGTCACGGTCAGGCCAATGCCGAACGGTTTGAAGTTCACCGTGGTCGTGCCCAGGCCCTGCGGTTCGAGGATGGGCAGCTCGCCACCGGCGAGGAAGCTGGCGCTCTGCCCGGACAGTGCAACCAGGGTGGGCTCGGCCAACACGCGCGCCATGCCGTTGCTCTGCAGGATGTCGATGTTGGCATTCCATTTGCCGGGAACGGAGCCGGCAATCAACTTGAACGCCGAGGACAGTGCACCGCCGTTGCTGCTGCCGGTGGGCGAGGTCATGCCGTAGCTGAAGCCGCCGTTGGTGTTGCTGAAGTTGATGCCAATCTGCCGCAGCACCTTTTTGTTGAACTCCACCACCTTCACTTCCACCTGCACCACGCCGCCGTGTTCGATGGTGGATGCGTCATTGATCGCGCCCTTGTCACCTACCGCCGACGCGGCGGCCTTGCGGCTGGCTTCGTGCTCCAGCAGGGAGGCCGAACTGCCGGACAGCAGTGCCTGGCCAGCCTGTACGGTGACGGCACTGCCACCGCCGTCGAGCAGCCCGCCCTGGATTGCATTGCGCACCTCCACGCGGATGCGGGTGGGCGTGGCCTGCTTGTGCAGCCACAGCAGCAGCGTGGTGCTTCCCGGTGCCTTGCCAACCAGCAGGGCTTCGTTGTTGCGGCCAATGCGGGTGATGTCGGCGATCAATGGGTCGGCGATGGCAATGCGTTCCACCCCGGCGGGCAGATTCCAGGGCCGCTGTTCGTTGAGTTCGAGCAGGACGGTGTTTGCAGGCACCTCGGCATGCGCCGGCTGGAGGATGGACAACGGCATCACGCCTGCGCCGGCCAGCGCCAGCACGGTGAGGAAAGAAACGCTTCTGCGTGGACGTGGCTGCAAGTGATGGCCTCCGGTCATGGCGAAGACAAACGATTGGACGGGGTCGTGCCCCGGATGATCTCGATGCCCTGGCGCCCCGCCGGGCGCGTCGGGCGTGCCCTTGCCGGCGTGGCTGCGGCAGGCGCTGCCGAGGTGGCCTTTGTGCTGCCGGATTCACCGGCAAGCGCGTCCAGGCTGATGCCGGCATAGGCCTGGTTTTCGGGGCGTGCGGCAGCTTCGATGGCGCTGGGCTCCAGGTCGCGGCGCAGCGGCAGCACCGGCGAGGGGCTGACGAAAATGGAGGCATCGGCCAGCGCGGTATCGCCGGGATTGCGCAGGGCCAGGAACAGCTTGCCGCTGTGTGCGGCCAGCAGCAGTGCGCCGGCATCCTGCACGGGTACGGCGAGGATGGCGCTGCGCGCCGGTGCGGTGCTGTTGTTGGCAGCGGTGCTGTTGCTGCGCGAGGCAATGGTTTCGGCACGGCTGCCGGGGGCAGGTTGCACGGCCTTGTCGTCGGCCGGTGCTGCGGACTGCTGCGTGCCAACATCGTCGGCACCGTAGCCAAGCACCCGCAGCCGTGAAAGCAGCAGGCGCGCCTGCGGATTGTTGCGTTGCGTGCCCGCCTCGGACGGAGCCTGCAGGCTCATGAACACGTCCACATAGTCACCCGGTGCAATGCGGTTGCTGACGCCGGCCAGTTCGTCCACCGGAATGGCCACGGCGCGCTCGCCGGGCTTGATGCCAGCGGCAATGCCCTGCAACAACTGTGAGGGGGCGAGCATTGCGCCGGCCGCGATGTCGTTGCCGGGAATCCGCCCGACCACATCGGTGATGGCGGGGAAGCCCTCATGGGCGCCGACCTGCAGCTCGGTGGTGGACAGATCCTGCGCCGTGATCGGCTGCCCTGCCGGCAGCGCCTTGATGGCCACCACGACCATGCGCTTGGGCAGTCCGGCAGCAGGTTCGGCGCGGACGCTGGGTTCCGGCGTGGCGGTGGCCTTGCGACCGATGCCAAATGCCAGCATCGCCAGGACCACGGCAAGCACCAGCAAAAGGATGGCGGCGATGCGGATTGCCTTTGGCATGGAGTGACTCCTCCTCCTTGGAGATTGCGGGATCAGCGACTACCCAGGTCCAACTGCACGACAGCGGTACTGCTGAGTGACTTGCCCATGGTCCAGCCCAGCAAGCGCCCGGTGCCGGGCAGGAAGGGGTGGGCATCATGGTTGTAGGAAGCAATCACCCGGATGCACTGCACGCTGCCGTCGGCGGTGCAGGCATACGGTTGCGAAACCGTGATCGGCGGGGCGTCGGCTGCACTGCAGCTGGGCGTGGCCCCGGAGAAGTTGAGCAGCCATTGCATCGAGCGCGCCGCGGCCATGCAGGCATTGCTGCGGCGTTCGGGCATGTCCCCGTAACGCAGCGCCGCGCGCGCGCCTTCGCCGGCTGCCAGTGCCAGTGATTGCTGTGCGGCAAATACCATCACGCCGGTAAAGGTGACCAGCAGCAGCGGCAGCACGCCGAACATCATCAGGAAGGCAAATTCGAGGGTGATAACGCCACGCGCGTGGCGTCGTTGCACGGGCTTGCGCTCAGACATAACCACCTCGCTGCAGTACGTAGCCAATCATGGCCAGGCCCAGGTAGGCCGCATACGGAATGCCGGTGCGGCCTTGCCGCGCCGCGCGTAAATTCAGTTGCCAGTCGTGCAGCCTGCCAGCGCCCTGGCGGCCGGTGCCGGCTTTGAGCAGGGGCGCGGGCATATGGCGCATTGCCAAGGGCCACGCGACGACGAGGAACGCGTGGCCCCCGGCGGCCAGACTTGCGCAGACCCAGATGGGCAGCAGCGCTTTGACACCCAGCAGAAAGCCGATGGTCGAGAACAATTTCACATCACCGGCACCCATCCAGCCGATGAGATGGAACGGAAGCAGCACCAACAGGCCGATGACGCCACCCAGCAGAGAATCCGTGGCAGAGGGCGCTGCACTGTTGGCAAACACCTGCATCAACAGCGCCATGCACAACACCGCCAGCAGCACGAGGTTGCTGACACGCCGGGCCGTCAGGTCGCTGATGGCGACCTGCAGGCCCAGCAGGAGTGCGGTAAGCGTGGTGAGGGTCATGGCGTGAGGCCACCCGTTACCCGGCGGCCGGAGCGTCGCTGTTGGTCACCACGTTTTCGAGCTTGGTGAGGATCGTCTGAAAGACAGCAGTCAATCCGTCGCGTGCGAAGAAAAGGATGATGCCGGCAACCACTGCCGCCAGCAGCCCGTACTCAAGTGCGGTGACACCGTCTTCTTCTTTGAAGAACTTGCGGATCCGAGCGTTCATGGTGTTCTCCCTGATGACCCGGTGCCGGAGATGCTCCGACAGACAGCCGGGCAAAACTGGGCATTCCTGCCCGATGGTGGTCATTGGGATTGCCTGGTGCCGACCGGCGCGTAGATAGCTGCCGGGGAGTTTGCGCATCGGCGCTTTCCCCTGCTGCTGTTTCAGTGTTGCCCCTGTCGGCATACAAGAAATGCCCGAGGACATCATTGCAATGTGTGTGTGAAGGAAGATGCGCGAATTCGGCAAAAAACAACTATTTTTCAGATATGTGATGCGTATCGCTATTTGTGCGGGGCGCCTTGATCGCGCCCAACGTTCTTTTTGTCAATATCGGCTGCGAGGCAGTTTGAGTACGTATTCGCTGGCCGGTTATGTAGGGGTTTTGTAGGGATTTCTGCGTTGCCAGGGGATTGCGGGTTTGGGGTTTCTGCCTGCAGTGGCTATTCGGGCTTCTGAAGCCGGCCTCTTACGGGGCCGCAAGGACGTTCACATGGATGCGGTTGCTGACGGTCGAGGATTGAGGTCGTTTGATCTGGCTGCGTTGGGCAACACCCTGCGGGTGTGCCATGTCGAACTGGTGCTGCTCGACGACCAGCCCCCTGCAGCGGCCATCTCTTCTTTCGTCCACGAACAGGCGCTGTTATGCACCTTTGAAATAGGTGCGCGTGCGCGCGGCCGGTTTGTGCTGCCGCTGGACTGGTGCCTGCTGGGCTGGTTGCAGTCGGCCGATGCGGAAAGCAGCTGGTGCCATGGCGTGCCGCTGACCTCGGGCAACATCATCTCGGTGATGCCCGAGGGCGTCACCGAGTTTGCGCTGGGGGCCGGCAGCCGGGCCACCTTTGTGCTTGTTCCACTCAAACGTTTCCAGGAGCGTGCCGCGGCCCAGCGCCTGGGCAGCCTTGGCGAAGAACCTGCCGGCGTGCCACTGGTCAGCGGCCGCCCGCATATTCCGTTGCAGGCGTACTACCAGGGCCTGCATGAGCGCATTGCCCAGGGCGAAGTCACCACGGGTGAAATCGAGGCGATGCTGGATGCGCATGTGAAGGAGCTGGTTGCCAACGGCCCGGTCGAACGGATGAACTGCACGCGTAGCCGGCGCGTGCGTTATGTGATCTTCCGTCGCGCCGAAGACATGATGTACGCCAACCTGCGGCGGCACATCTACATGCAGGAACTGTGCGATGCGGCAGGCGTCAGTGAGCGTGCGCTGCGCTATGCATTCGAGGAACTGGTGGGAATCTCCCCGGTGCGCTATTTGTCGATGCTGCGGCTGTGCGAAGCCTGCCGCAGCCTTTCCAGCGCCGATGCCGGGCGCAAGTCGGTCAAGTCCATCGCATTGAGCTGCGGGCTTTGGGATCTGTCGCGCTTTGCCGACAACTATCGCCGCGTGTTTGGTGAACTCCCCAGCGAAACCCTGATGCGCGGCAGCAGCTACTCCCCGGCCTGATTCCCCTTGCGTCAGTTGCAGGAGTGATGCGCGTCACTCAATGACGGCGCTTGCCGAATACGTGCATCGGCTTGCCGGTAACGCGCAGCGTTTTGCCAAATCGCCCTATGGGTGTGCCGGATGCGGGCAATTTTTCGTTTGCGTGGAAGGTGTACTGGCCTCACGAACCAAGACCCGTCCGCGCCCGGATGGATCGAACCGGAGGCTCCACATGAACCGCATCTATCGATTGGTCTGGAACCGCACGTTGAATGCATTTGTTGTTGGTTCCGAACTGGCAAGCGCACAAGGCAAGCGTTCTGGCCCGTCAATGTTGTCGCCGGCTGCAAGCTGGCGCCTTGCTGGATTGGGTGGCGCGATCGCCCTGGCCATGGCCGGGCCGGCAGCGGCTACCGACGCCAAGCTGGCCGACCTGCAGGACCTCGTCGCAAAGTACAGCGCCAGTGATGCGCAGCAGATCGTCACCGCCGTATTGCCGGCGGCCGATGCGCGCGTGTCGCTCAATGCAACGGTGCAGGTGCCGGCCCTGCTGCAGGTGGATGCGTCGGCGGCCTTGGCAACCCGGCCGCAGGCTACTGCGGCAGCCCCGGTGGCACGTGCACGCGTGGGCGTCCGTGCGGCGCTTCCGGCGTTGCGCCCACACACGCCGGCCGCATCGGTTGCTGCCGTGTCTGTCGTGGCTGACGCGGCACTGGCGGTGAAGCCGTTGGCAGCCTCGGCCAACGCCCGCGTGACGGCGACGGTGGGGCCGATGGCAAAGGGCGGCGATGGGCTGCTGGGGCTGGGCAATGTACTGCTGCCCGGTAAGGAGGAAGGTGGCATTCCATTGCACGGCACCCTGGCTTCCACGGCAGGTGCGGTCAGGGAGTTGACCGGCGAGGTACTCACCGGCAAGCCGCTGGCCGCTGCCACGACACTGACCTCGCACACCGGCAACACCGTTGCCCATGTCGCCCAGCATGCCGGGGCCGGCCTGGCAGGCGTGACCCATGCGCTGTTGCCGGGCAAGCAAGAGGGGGGCAGTCCGTTGCATGGCGTACTGGCGCCCACGGTGGGCGCGGTCAAGGAACTGAGCGGCGAACTGCTCAATGGCAAGCCGGTGGACGCCGTGCAGACCCTGACGTCACATGCGACAGCCACGGTTGCCGCCGTCACCCAGCACACGGGTGAAGGTGTCGGCGGGCTGGGTAACGTGCTGTTGCCGGGCGTGCAGGATGGCGCCAACCCCGTGCGCGAAACCGTCACCGGCACAGTGGGAGCGGTGGAGGGACTGGCCGGCAAGGTCACCAAGGGCACAGGCCTGGGCGGCATTGTTGATGGTCTGGTCAATGGCGTGACGCCTGTCCTGGACGGTGTCGGCGGCCTGCTGGGAGCGGTGGTGGGCGGCGCGACCGGCTCAAGCACACTGGGTAACGGGCTTTCCAATACCGTGGGCACACTGACCGGCGGCCTGAAGGACACCACCGGAGCGCTCGCCAATGGCGATGTCTCCAGGACGCTGCAGAACCTGCTGGGCACCGTGGACGACACGGCCTCGACATTGCTGGGCGCCACCGGCAACACGCTGGGCGGCGTGACCGGCTCCGGTTCCGGCGTGAGCGGCGTGACCGATACGCTGAGCGGCGTGGTCGGCGGTGTGACCGGCGGTTTGTCGAACGTGATCGGTGGGCTTACCGGCAATCCGGTCACCCCCAATGCGGCACCGGCAGCGCCGGGCCCTTCGGGGCTGATTGTCGGCAACGGTGGCCTGGTGGGCTCGGTCAACCAACTGGTGGATTCGCCGCTGACTTCCCTGCTTGGTGGCAATGGCTACATCCAGAACGGCAGCCTGAAGGTCAACAGCACCAACGTGATGCAGACCTACTCCTCGCTGGAGTTGCTGGGTGCGTTGCCGGTGGTGAACCTGAGCCCGGTGGGCGGCGTGCTGGATGGCCTGGGTGGTTTGACCACCGGCGGCAATTCGCACCTGACCCTGATCGGCGGCGTCACCTCCGACAGCTACATCACCAACATCAACAACGGTGACCCGGGCGGCCTGCTGGGCCTGGTGTTGCCCGACGGTGCACCGAACTGGGCCTCGGACTGCCTGGATCTACTGGGCGTGGCGCAGGTCAAATGCTGGGCGGTACCGGCGGCGCAGGACTACCAGGTGCTGATCGGCGACGGCGCCTACGCCAACGGTTCCAAGGAGGTGGTGATCGGCAGCAACGCGGAACATCGCTTGGCGGCGCAGACCGCGGACCAGGTGTTCGTTGATGCCAATGGCGTCATGACCGGCGTTCCCACCGCCGATTACGATGCGCGGCAAGGCCACTCGGTGGTGGTTGGCGACAGCGCCAAGGGCACGGCCAATGCGCAGACCCTGCTGGGCGCCGGGGCAACCTCGGACAAAGCCAACAGCGTTGCAATCGGCTTCAAATCCAACGCGGCGCGTGGTGGCCAGGATGGCTACACCGCATTTGGCCTGACCACAGCACAGACCTCGATCGGCGAAGTGGCGGTGGGCTCGGCTGGCCGCGAGCGGCAGATCACGCATGTGGCCGCCGGCAGCCAGGACACCGATGCGGTCAACGTCAAGCAGCTGCGCGGTGCAATCGATCAGATCGATGACCTGGGCTTGGCAGCAGTGGTCTATGACGAAGATGCCAACGGTGTCGTCAACTACGGCAAGGTGACGCTGGGCAGCGGACAGGCCGCCAATGGCACGGTACTGGCGAATCTCGCTGCCGGTGCGGTGGCGGCGGGCAGCATGGAGGCGGTCAACGGCGGGCAGTTGTTTGCCACCAACAGCGCCTTGGCTTCGGCCATCGGCGGCACGATGCAGTTCAACGGCAGCACCGGCCAGTGGAGCGCGCCCAGCTTCACCATCACCTCCATCACCAGCAGCGGCAGCACCAGCCAGCAGACGCTGGGTAATGTCACCGACGCGTTTGCCGCAATGGATGACTCCATCGTCAACGTCAACACGCGCATCGACAACATCCAGAATGGCGGGGCAGGCAGCGAGTACTTCGCGGTGAACTCGGCCAAGGCAGCGGCCTCGGCAACCGGGCAGAACAGCATGGCAGCGGGTCCGGCAGCGACAGCCGGCGGTGACCAGGCAGTGGCTATCGGTGACGGTGCAAGCGCATCGGCAGCCGGCAGTGTTGCCTTGGGTGCCGGCACACTGGCTGACCGGGCAAACACCGTCTCCGTCGGCGCCGCAGGTGCCGAACGTCAGATCAGCCATGTGGCCGACGGCAGCCAGGACACCGATGCGGTCAACGTCAAGCAGCTGCGCGGTGCAATCGATCAGATCGATGACCTGGGCTTGGCAGCAGTGGTCTATGACGAGGACGCCAGTGGCGTCATCAACTACGGCAAGGTGACGCTGGGCAGCGGACAGGCCGCCAATGGCACGGTACTGGCAAATCTCGCTGCCGGTGCGGTGGCGGCGGGCAGCATGGAGGCGGTCAACGGCGGGCAGTTGTTTGGTCTGGGCAACTCAATGGCGACGTACCTGGGTGGCGGCGCGACCTTCAATGGCGGCGTGCTGGCTGCGCCGGGTTACCAGATCAACAGCATCAATGCCCAGGGTGGATCGTCGTTGCAGCAGTTCGGCGATATCGGCAGCGCGTTCACGTCCATCAGTGATTCGCTGCTCAACCTGAAGAACCTGCCGCGTACCGGCCCGGGCGGCAGTGACCCGCTGGCGGTGCGTTACACCGCCGACGGTGCAGGCAATCCGACCAATGCCGTACACCTGGACGGCGATGGCAGTGGCGCGGCGGTTGCGCTGGGCAATGTTGCCAATGGCAGCGTAACCAGCGGCAGCCTGGACGCAATCAACGGCGGGCAGTTGGCCGCCACCAACGATGCGGTGGCATCGGCCATCGGTGGCACCCTGCAGTACAACAGCAGCACCGGGCAGTGGAGCGCGGCCAGCTTCACCGTCACTTCCATCACCAACACCGGCAGCACCAGCCAGCAGACGCTGGGCAACGTTACCGATGCCCTGGCGGCGATGGATGGCTCCATCGTCAACGTCAACAATCGCATCGACAACATCCAGAACGGCGGCGCGGGCAGCGAATACTTCGCCGTGAACTCGACCAAGGCGGCTGCGTCCGCAACGGGGCAGGACAGTGTGGCCGCCGGTCCGGCAGCCACGGCCAGCGGCAACCAGGCGGTGGCCATCGGTGACGGCGCCAACGCTTCGGCAGCGGGCAGCGTCGCCCTGGGGGCCGGTTCGTTGGCAAGCCGTGCCAACACCGTGTCGGTGGGTGCCGCAGGTGCGGAGCGCCAGATCACCAACGTAGCCGATGGCAGTGAAGCCACCGATGCGGTCAACGTGCGCCAGCTGCAGGCATCGCAGCAGGGCACGGTGCGTTATGACCAGAACACCGATGGCAGCACCAACTACGGCAGCGTGACGATGGGGCGTCCCGGCACCAGCACGGTGATCCACAACGTGGGCACCGGCGTGGCGCCGACCGATGCGGTCAACGTTGCACAACTCAACAAGGGCCTGGGGGACGCAATGGACTGGTCGAAGAACTACACCGATCAACGCTTCAATGACGTCAGCCGCGACATGAAGCGCATCGACGACCGGGCTTCGGCGGGTGTTGCCTCTGCGATGGCGATGGCAGGCCTGCCGCAGCCGACGGAACCTGGCAAGCGCATGGCGTCGATGGCGGCCAGCACCTTCCACGGTGAATCGAGCATGGCAGTGGGCGTGTCCGGCGTGACCGATGGTGGCCGCTGGATCTACAAGCTCAGTGGCTCGGCCAACACGCGTGGCGACGGCGGTGTGACGATTGGTGCCGGCTTCCAGTGGTGATGACAGGCAACGTGCCGGCACCGTGGGTGCCGGCACCCTACAGCTGCGCCAACGCGCACGGGGGATGCTATGAACACGAAATGGTCTGTGCTTGCACTGGTGGTGACATTGGCGGCCTGCAGCAGCAAAGGGCAACTGCGCGATGACAGCTTTCCCGATCCGGCGCGTGCCTATCCGGCCGGCGGCACCTATGTGAACCTGGATAACCTGCGCCAATACGCGCCAGGCATGAGCAAGCAACAACTGCAGTCACTGTTGGGAACACCACACTTCAATGAAGGTTTGTGGGGCGTGCGCGAATGGAATTACCTGTTCAACTTCCGCGGCAGCGTGGGCGCCGAGCCAATCAAGTGCCAGTTCCAGGTGCGGTTTGGCGAAGGTGGTGTAAGTACGGGGCAATCGTGGAAGCCGGAAAGCTGCGCGGCATTGTTGCAGCCGGCCCCTGCACCGGCGCCACCACCGCAGCCGCCGGTTGTGGAAACGCCGCTGCGTATTTCAGCCGATGCGCTGTTTGCTTTCGACAGCGCCACCCTTGCCGAGGCCGGCAAGGCACGTCTGAGCGAAGTGGTGCACAGCCTTGGTTCACGCGTGAATGAAGTGAACCTGGTGGTCGTCGGCTATACCGATCGAATCGGCAGTGATGCCTACAACCTTGGCCTGTCGCAGCGGCGCGCGGCCAGCGTGCGCAACTATCTGGTGGAGCAGGGCGTTCCCGCCAGCGCCATCCGTGCCGAAGGCCGGGGCAGCACCGGGCCGCTGGTTGACTGCGAAGGTTCCAGCGGAAGTGCGCTGGTGGCGTGCCTGGCGCCGAACCGGCGCGTGGAGATATCGGGCATGGGTGGTTGAAGGGCAACGGTGCAGGCAGCCCGACGGCACTCCCTCCCTGATTTGCCGTCGGGCTGGCCTTGCACGATGCACGCAGTGCGAAACCACCGCATGAACGATGCATCCGATGATCTTCAATTGCCCGATCCGTGAAGAAAGGGAAGGGGCAAAGTGGCGCGGCAGCCGGCGCTCCCATCTCTCCGTCGGCTGATGCTTTGCTCCTTTCCTTTCTTGACGGATTTGGTGGTGGATTCTTAAGGGCGTTGTTGTGTGTCTGCAGTGCAGGGCATTCGTGCTCACTCTTCAGTGCGCGTAACGAAGCGATGGGCCGGCTTATGAATTTCGGGGGCTAAAGATTTCCCATAGCTTGTCGCGCAGTGCGTCGAGTTTCCGGTTGGCTTCAATCCTCTGCTCTACTTCCCTCTGCTCTACTTCAGGAGCGTGGATGTAGTACTCGGAGAATCCTCTGCTGCCCCTCGTCACGCCCCGGTGGATGGAGACCGCGTTTTCAAAGCCCGCAGGATCCATTTTTCCGTCGGGAGAATAGAACTTGTTGAGGGCTGCTGAGAAGCCTCTGCTCCAGTTCTTCTCATTCTGCTCGATTAGCAGGTCACTCAACTGCTGCAGAATATCGTGCGCGAGTTTGGCTGTGCTCGGAGGAACTGGGGAGGTCATCTTTTGATTTGTATCGGTAGGAATTTATGAGGTTCAAGGTCGAACAAGATTGCTCACGGTCGACTTGCTTCAGCTCCGGTGCTTTCGATTGGCGCGTTCGCGCCATTTGAATCTATCCGGAGGCAACCCTATGTGGTCTGGTTCTCAGCTGCTTTCGATGCAGCTTCAAGGTTGCGGGTCAATTCATGCATTCGTGTAACGGTAGCCCTGACTTGGAGTGCGGGAGCGGTGTCGGCGACCTCGAAGACTTCGGATAGCGATCGGTAATACTGCAGCGTTCCTTCAGTGCTGCCTTTGAAACGCTTGAAGACAGCTAGACCCACTGCCGGATTTTCCAGGTCTTGTACGATTGCGCGCGCGTTGTGCAACTTGTCACTGGCCGATACCAAAATGACCTCCGCCGCGGCCTGCCTTAGATGCTCAAGATAGGAGCGTTTGCGTGCAAGCCATTCGTCCCCCATTGCTTTCGCATCATCCGGCCTGGCTTTCTGCTCTGCGGTGCTATCAGAACAGCCCATCACTATGTCCGCGACGGAACTGCCGAACTGGGCTTTAATCAAGTGCTCATGCATGCCGCCGCAATCTTCGACAACGTCGTGAAGTACTCCTGCAATGGCTTGGTCTTCGTTGCCACCAAATTCGATGACCAAGCAAGCAACACTGAGCGGGTGATATATGTAGGGCGTGTTTGAGCCCTTCCGTACCTGTGCCGCGTGCGCGATGCGTGCGTAGTCGATGGCGCGAATGAATTTGTCGGTGAGAACGGTTGCCTTCATTTGGCTGTGTGCTCTGGCTGCAGTTCAATTTTCAAGGTCAGGAGCCGGAAGTATTTGGGGTCATCTTCGGAGAAAGTTTCATCACCTCATCTCATGTATGCACGTGGCAACTCTTGAACCGCTGCTTCCATCTCACCTTGCTCGAAAAGAACTTGGCCTCGTCGAAGATGAATAAATGGATTGCCTATTGCGGCTGGGCACAGCATTGCATAGTCAAGCGCCTCTCTCGCTGATATGAAATATCCTGTTTTGAATGCGGCGTCAGCGATTGCTACTAGTATCCAAGTGGATGCGTCCCATTCTGTCCTCGGGTGGGGGATCAATTCCCAAGCGGAGTTGTACTTCTTGAGTGCCTCGTCATATTTAGCGGCTTCTGCAAAGGTGTCGCCATCTGCGGAAAGTTGTTGAATTCGGCTGTGTATGTGTTGATCCAATTCAAGCTGGTCTTCAATCATTGATTTCCCTTCTTTGCGAAAGCGGGGATGGCTGGTTTTTGATCGATCACGCGCCGGCGGAAGATCGATTGACTCATAAATGCTGAAATTTGGATTTGGTCTTCTTGTTGCTGAAGTGATGCGATCGCAAGTTCAAGTCTGGCCGAGGCTCTTATTGATTGCGTACTCCGCAAGATCCTTGAACGTGCCGAAGGTTTCGTACGCGTAATCCAGTGGGACACGGTCTCGCGCTTCGTACTGTCTGGATTGGGTGTTGTATAGGTAATAATCCAGGTTGTCTTCGCCAATTAGTATGAGCGCTGAGTTATTTCGGCCGGCTAGGAAGACGGCGTTCTGCTCAAGAATTCCATATAAAACGGCAGTTTCACCTGTTGCAATTGAGTTCTCTGATGGGTACAGAAATACGCCGTTCCAAGCATATCCATTGGTGAATTTCAGAAAGTCTGTGTACTCGGAAGGTAACGCTATTCCTAGTTGCTCTATTGCTTTTAGTTGGAGTGATTTTATCTGCTCGATGGTTGCAGGAGGCTGAAGTCTTGATCGTTGCGCTTGTTGCTTCTCTGCCGCATGTTCAAGGAGTTCTTTGTGCATGCTAGGTGGATTTCTTTGGGTGGTTGATCCCATTTGGGCCTGGGTCAATTTTCTGGCAGTAGCTGAATTTTATGACGCCCATGAATCCCTGTTGCTCGCTAGTTGTGGTTTTGTATCAATTGCACGGGTAGGGATGGCGTGTTTTAGCGTTCTTCTTTCATTGCTATGGGGATGGCGTCAAGAAGGTACCATTTCCAGAATTTGCGTCGCTGCAGTATCCGGTTTTCCTGGTGGCCATTTAGGCTTCCTGCACAGGCGGATGCGCATAGATAGCTAGGTAGATAAGCGTCAGGATCAAGGTCTTGGTCATCATCGGCGGCAGGGATGGCGTCCTTGATGTTCTTTATCATGGCAGTTATCACTGTGTTGGCGGCGGCATGGGCAACAAACATCGCCGGAATTTGATCTTCTCTATAATCTCGATTATCGATAAGTTCGACATAAAAGTTATCCCGTAATCTTTGGGCCTCTTGAGTCGATACCTCGTTGTCAATTGCGCGATAGGCAAGGGCGATCATATCGAGTGGGCTGTTGTCGTATGGAAACGCCTGTTCCCAGATAGGCAGAGCGCGTTTGACGCAAAGCACGTCCAGTGCCAGCCGCACTTCGTGCCCTCGTTGCTCCGAGGTCGCCAACGCTTCGCTTGAAAGCAGTAGTTGCCATATTTTTTTCCTATGGCTTAGCGAGAGGTGTCCAGTAGCATCGGTGTCAATCGCGTTGGTTGCGAGAGAAATGTATTCTTCCAAATTCATGTTGGGCCTAATGGGGCTAGGGTGGGCTTATGTGGCCATTCGGATGAAATATCCATGTGCCATTGGGGTCGGTAACCGTCTGCTGTCTTCCGCTATGCTGCGCCAGCTTTGAAAAATAGCCTTGGCAGTCTAAGCACATAGGTTTTGAAACGCCTATTGGGTGGTTTGGGCTGGCGATTGATTGCTGCTTTTCTGCATGGGATGCGTGGTATTGTCCGGGGAAGTCGCGATCGTATGGGTGCGGTTTCAACTCATGGCCCACTTCGGATGCGCGAGCTTTGACCTGTTCTGCCGGTATGTGTTTGAATCCTTCCGGCTTGTCAGCTCTCCAGCCGCTTAAGGTTTTATTTTCATTGGAGGCTGTGGTTTTGGATCGATTTGTGGTTGTATTTGGAAGGGCATCTTTGGCATCCCTTGCGCGGCCGAAAGCTGCTTCTGATTCTTTTGTTGCCGGAGCTCTCAGGCGTAAGCCAATATTGCCGCCATTTGATCCCAGCTTGCTTTGGCTAATATTTACTTCGGTCCGGTTTAATGTGTCGATGGCGCCACGGCCAGAAGGCGTCTTCGCAGCCTTTGCGCCAATGCTCAATGTGGCAAAACCAACCGCCCCCACCATGATGTCGCCATAGCCCGGGCCAAGCGATTCGCCCCAGCTGTGCAGGGCTTCCATGCCAAACATCGAGCCGGCCACGACTCCGCCAAAGACCAGGGTGGCTCCAATTCCGGCAGCAATTGCTCCCAGCGCCGCGCCACCCAGGGCTGCGAAGCCCAGCACCTGCAGGCCGGTCTCGAACATTTCCTCGTAGTCGGTGACCTTGACCACGCAGATGGTTGGCCCGCCCACCGTGACGTTGTTGCTGCCGCCTTTGATCTTTGCGCCGCAGGCCAGCCGCATCGATTGCCGGGCCATCGGCTTGCCATTGATGGTGACGGTTTTTGAGCCTTCGGCGATCAGGACCGGCGCAGGCATCGCAAAGTGATTCATCGGCGCGCCGCTGCAACCGGCCGAAAAATCCATGCCTGCCCGCAATGCTGTCCGGCCATTGACGCTCACCCGGCTGGGTCCGGCCGCGGCGAGGATGGCGGTAGTCGGCCCGGGAATGTCCGCTGCTTTCATGATGCCGCGCGCGAGTGAGCCACCCGCAAGGCCGCCGCCGGCAATGCAGCCACCCACAATGACGGCGATGGCCAAGCCGCCGGTGGCAACGCCCGCCACGACAATTGCTGCCGCCGCCGCCGCGCCGATCAAGGCGCCTGCGACCATGCCCATCAAGCCGAAGCCGTGAACAACCTCATCACCCAGACGCGCAGCACGCAGTGCAGCTTCGGCACCGCTCATGCCAAAGAGTCGGTTGGCAGGGCAGCTGCAAGCAGGTGGCTATTTATCTGCTCCAGGGTTTCAAAGGGGGCCGTGCCTTGCGCAATGGTCACGCCGCTCATGCGCTTTGCCAACGGCAGTGAAACACCTGCAGTGTCCGGCACAAGTTCATAGAAGCCGCGTTCTATCCGCAGCATGTTGCGACGGTTGGGCTTGATGAAGTGCGGCTTGAGCGGCAAGCCGCTACTGGCAAAAAACACCCAGCCATCGTCTTCGACTTCCAGCGGATCTATCTGGTGGCAGGTATCTTGTGCCGTAGCAAATACGTGCAGCTGCCGGTCGCGTGCCGATAGCGCGAATACGTGGGGAAGGGCTTCAGTGATGGCTGTTTCGGCAGGATCAGGAACTTCCACTGCGCGCTCGAACAATTGGAAGCTTTCCAGAAGCCCGGGCCAGATTTCATCGATGCGCGCGAATTCGTCTGCCATCGCTGAAGCGGTCAGCGTCAACATCACCGATTGATGGCGGACGTAGAGCTGTCGTTGTCTCAGCAGTGCGCTGCCATTGTTGCGCCATTGGTAATCGACGACGGCGGCGGGCTGTCCGTCGATCTGCGTTTCAATCCGCTCAATCTGGCTGTAGCCGGGGAAGCTCTTCCTGGCGGCTTCCTGCTGGGCGTCGGCGTACTCGGCCGCTGTCGCCAAAGGTGTTTCATGGTCACGCGTCAGGATGATCGCCGCATCCTTGTTGCTGTTCTTTCCGGGGAGCCGGAAAACGTTCATGGACTGGTCGCGCCAACCTTCGGGCACGCACAACAGACCTTCATGCAGGTGATAGGGAGGCATGGTTGTGTTCCGTCACGGGTTCAGGTCGACGGATGACGTGCCGACAATCTGCACGACAACGCCGTTGAGGAGGATCGTGCCATCGGCCTGCAACTCCAGGCTGCTTGCGCCCGCCTCCAAGCGCACAAGTGTTTTGCCGGTGATCGTGATGTGCTCCGTCTCAGACTCCAGCTTTACCGAGGTTTTTGCTTTGGCTGCGATATTCGCGGCTTCGGACGTCAGCTTGATTTCGGTCTTCGCCTTGACCGCGATATGTTCATTGACCGATGTGATTCCGATGGATTTCTGCACCGTATTGGTCTGAAGCCCATGGCTGACAACGTTGGTCTGCTCAGGCCCTTTGACCACGGTCGCCATGTTGTTCAGCGTCGTGACATTCATGTCCTTCTGCGAAAACAGATCAATCAGTTCCTGCCCGGCGGTATCGCGAATCGTCATGCGGCACTGGCCGCCGCCGCCTGGCGTGGAGTTGCTGATGAAGCCCATGACGTTGGCGCTTTCCGGGCCGTCGAAGGGCATCTTCTGTTGTGCGTTGAACAGGCGGCCGGTGCTGACCGGGCGGTCGGGGTCGCCTTCGATGTAGTCGATCAGCACTTCCTGGCCGATGCGCGGAATGGCCACCGTGCCCCAGCCGCGTCCTGCCCAGGGCTGCGACACGCGGATCCAGCAGGAACTGGCTTCGTTGTGGCGGCCTTCCAGGTCCCACGGAAACTGCACCTTGATGCGCCCGTAGTTGTCGGTGTGGATTTCCTGTCCCGCCGGGCCCACGACGGTCGCGGTCTGCGGGCCTTTCATGGTCGGCTTGGCGTGATGACGTACGGGACGATACGGAATCTTTCGGCGGATCAAGGTCAGCGTGTTGCTGTAAACATCGCTGCCACTTTCGTTGGCGTCGTCGCCCAGGTTGAAGTTGTTGCGCGCATCAATCTGCGTGCCCACCACCAGGAATTCGGCGTCCTCGGCGGACTCGAACCAGTGGTGCCCATGCAACTGGAAGGTATGGCCGGCCTGCATGCCGCGGCACTCGGACTGCGCTGCGAACAACTTGGCCTGCCATTCGTACGCCTCCATGAGCCGCTGCGCGTCCTGGCGCCCGGCCTTCTGGTTGGCGTGGGTGAAGGCCGGGTTGCCGTGATAGACCGTCAGCTTCGGCACGTCGCCCTGCACGGCGAGCGTGGGTTGCTCCACGTACTGGATGGCGTAGGGGTCTTTGTACTTGAACGTGTTCAAGGCGACCGCACTAGGCTGGAAACTGCGATGCGCCGACAACGCGGTGAGTGTGTCCTGCGCGTCCACGCGATCACCGGCGTTGTAACGCACCCGCGCATGATCGCGTTGTGGCGGGCAGCAGGCCGAATCGGGAGAGTCATCGCAGATGACCAGGCTGTGGCCATCGATACGGTGCTCGAAGTAATAGAACAGCCCGTGTCGCTCCAGCAGACGGCTGACGAAATTCAGGTCGCTTTCGTCGTACTGGACGATGTAGGTTTCCGGCGCAGGGCGCCTGCTCACCCGCAATTGGTAGTCGGGCAGGCCGCCGTAGTCTTTGAATATCTTGTCCAGCACATCCAGCACCGACATGTCCTGGAAAATGCGGCTGGTGATGCGGGTGCCCAGATACCAGAACCAGGGCGTCATTTCCGCCGTGTACACCGCCAGTCCGCCATCGGTGCGCACGAAGCCAAAGGCGGTGATGTAGCCGTTGATCGGGTGCTCGCTGCCATCGGCCAGCTTGATGCCGACAGTGAAGCTTTTGCCCATCACTTCCTGCAGATCAATATCGGCACTGCGCGACAACAACTGCAGGCGGTAGTGATACGGGTTGGACAGCGCGGTGCTGCCTTCCAGTGCGGCGATGTACAGGCGCTTGTCGTCGTCAAGCGGTGCGTGCAGACGCAGCAGCCGGTCTCTGTCATCCAGAATGCCCGGCGCGCGGCTGTCCGCCATTTGTGGCCGGGCGAGCGGCGGTGCGTAGAACGCTGGCGGCTGGATGAAGTCACCGATTGCCTGGCCGCCCAGCGGGTGCACATCGGGAGGCAGGCTGGCGGGCAGGAAGGAGGGTGTCGCGATGCTGGCAAGCGTCGGCGCTGCATCGACGGCACTTGCCAGGGAAGTCACCTGCAGTGCGGTACTGCTGACCTGCGCCAGTGCCGGGCTGGCCAGGGCGGACAGTGGTGCCACTTGTGCTGCCAGCTCGCCCGTGTCGGCATGTTCGGCCGCCTGCAATAGCGCGACACCGGATTGGGCCAGGGTGTACACCTTGTGTGCCTTGGCAACGGTTTCATTGTCCACGGCGCCGATCAGGGCGTCGGCGGCCTTCATTGCCGTGGAGGAGGACAGTGGGATGCCCGATGACGGAGCGGCGGCGAACCCTGCGGGAGCGTTGTTGGCGCGTGCGGGGGGCGTGGGTGGGGTCTTTTCTGACATGCAGCCGTCGTCCTTGCAGGGCCAAGCGCTGTTTCACAAACGGGCGATGACTATAGGAAGAACCCCCATGGCACGGCTTTGAGAAACATCTGAAAATAGGGCTTCCAGACGACGTGGCTATCGGGGAATTCCTCAAGGCCGAGGGTGGCTCGGTCGTTGCCGCGTGCTTGGTTTCGATGGCACCGTTGCGACATGGCGATGGCTCGGCCCATTGCGGCAGGTGCAGGCGCGACTTCTTCGGGTACGGCAAACATTCTTTGCAATGGTGCGGCCGCACGCGGCAGCCTTCACAATGCAGCCGGCTGGCCGGGGCGTCTGTGCCCTGGCCGTAAACCGATAGAGGGTAGGGCGTGTCGAAACTGAAGGTGCTGGCGTTGGCGGGGCCATTGGCTGCGGTGATCTGGATTGCTGCGGTGGTGGTGTTTGGCGCGCGACTGGAGGGCTATGACCAACTGCGCCATCCGATCTCCCTGCTCGGCGCGCGCGGTGTGCCGGACGGTGAGCTGTTCAGCGCGCTGGGTTTCGTGCTGCCGGGCCTGCTTGCCGGGCTGGCCATGTTCGATCTGGTCCTGCGCATGCCCGCCAGCACGCCGCGCACCCTGCAGGTGGCCGCGCAGATGCTGCTGCTGGCTGCGGTCGCCTTTGCCGCAATGGGTTTGCTGCCCTTGGATGTGAAAGACATCGAGAACAGTGCCAGCCAGTTCCACGCCAGCGCCTGGCTGCTGTGGCTGGTGGCGTTCTGTGCGGGGGCCATTGCATTGCGGTTCGGGGCGGGCAAGGCCGGGGCGTGGCGCCCGTTGGCAACCTTGGCCGTGGCCTGTGCCATCTGGAGTGCCTGCAGTGCGTTCCTGTTCCAGACGGTAATGCCGGTGGCGATGGCCCAGCGGTTGGCCTTCCTGGGGTGGCTGGTGTGGCTGTTGGCGGCGTGGCGGTTGGCGCCGGCACGCTGAAACACGCACTACAGTGGCTGTCCGGCGATTTGACTGTTCTGCGAAACCCTACAGATATCAATAACCTGGGGCTTTCTGTCGCAGACAGGCAGGGGCTGGATTGGAGTGCGATGATGCACTGCGGTACCCTTTGCGGCTTTGCCGTTGCCCAGCGTTGCCATGTCCAGCGTCGAACCCAATATCTACGATCCCCAGCAGGTTGAATCCGCCGCCCAGAAATTCTGGGAGGCCACGAAGGCTTTCGAGGTGAACGAAACCTCGGACAAGCCCAAGTACTACTGCCTGTCGATGCTTCCGTACCCTTCGGGCGCGCTGCACATGGGCCATGTGCGCAACTACACCATCGGCGACGTCATCAGCCGCTACAAGCGCATGACCGGCTACAACGTGCTGCAGCCGATGGGTTGGGATGCGTTCGGCCTGCCGGCTGAGAACGCCGCGATCAAGAACAAGACCGCGCCGGCCAAGTGGACCTACGCCAACATCGATCACATGCGTGGCCAGTTCAAGGCCATGGGTTATGCGATCGACTGGTCGCGTGAGTTCGCCACCTGCACGCCGGACTACTACGTCCACGAGCAGCGCATGTTCACCCGCCTGATGCGCAAGGGCCTGGCCTACCGCCGCAACTCGGTGGTGAACTGGGACCCGGTGGACAACACCGTGCTGGCCAACGAACAGGTCATCGACGGCCGCGGCTGGCGCTCTGGCGCGCTGGTCGAGAAGCGTGAGATCCCGCAGTGGTTCCTGCGCATCACCGATTACGCCCAGGAGCTGCTGGACGGCCTGGACGAACTGCCGGGCTGGCCGGATTCGGTCAAGACCATGCAGCGCAACTGGATCGGCCGTTCCGAAGGCCTGGAAATCCAGTTCGACGTGCGCGATGTGGACGGCGCCGCACTGGACCCGCTGCGCGTGTTCACCACGCGCCCGGACACAGTGATGGGCGTGAGCTTTGTCTCCATCGCCGGCGAACACCCGCTGGCGCTGCATGCCGCCAGGAACAACCCGCAGCTGGCCGCAATGCTGGCTGAAATGAAGCAGGGCGGCGTCTCCGAGGCCGAGCTGGAAACCCAGGAAAAGCGCGGCATGGATACCGGCCTGCGCGCCATCCACCCGGTCAGCGGCGAGCAGGTGCCCATCTGGGTGGCCAACTTCGTGCTGATGGGCTACGGCACCGGCGCGGTGATGGCTGTTCCCGGCCACGATCAGCGTGATTTCGAATTCGCCAGCAAGTACAACCTGCCCAAGAAGCAGGTCATCGCACTGAAGTCGCCCAAGAACGACGACGAGCGCAGTTACGATGCGAGCCGTTGGCAGGATTGGTACGGCGACAAGACCCGCGAAACCGAGCTGGTCAATTCGGCCGAATTCGATGGCCTGGATTTCCAGGGTGCCTTCGAGGCACTGGCCGAGCGTTTCGAGCGCAAGGGCCAGGGCCAGCGCCGCGTCAATTACCGCCTGCGCGACTGGGGCGTGAGCCGCCAGCGTTACTGGGGCTGCCCGATTCCGGTCATCTACTGCGACACCTGCGGTGCGGTGCCGGTGCCGGAAGACCAGCTGCCGGTGATCCTGCCGGAGAACGTGGAGCTGACCGGCACGGGTTCGCCGATCAAGGCCGACCTGGAATGGCGCAAGACCACCTGCCCGGACTGCGGCGGCGCGGCCGAGCGCGAAACCGACACCTTCGATACCTTCATGGAGTCGAGCTGGTACTACGCCCGTTACACCTCGCCGGGTGCCCGTGATGCGGTGGACAAGCGCGGCAATTACTGGCTGCCGGTGGACCAGTACATCGGTGGCATCGAGCACGCCATCCTGCACCTGATGTACTTCCGTTTTTTCCACAAGCTGCTGCGCGATGCACGCATGGTGGACAGCAACGAGCCGGCGCAGAACCTGCTGTGCCAGGGCATGGTGATTGCAGAAACCTTCTACCGTCAGAACAGCGATGGTTCCAAGGATTGGTTCAACCCGGCCGACGTGGACGTGGTGCGTGACGAACGCGGCCGCATCACCGGCGCCACCCTGCGCGCGGATGGCCAGCCGGTGGTGATCGGCGGCACCGAAAAGATGTCCAAGTCGAAGAACAATGGCGTCGATCCGCAGGCGATGGTGGCCAAGTACGGCGCCGACACCGTGCGCCTGTTCTCGATGTTTGCTGCTCCGCCGGAGCAGTCATTGGAATGGAACGAGGCTGGCGTCGACGGCATGGCGCGTTTCCTGCGCCGTTTGTGGACGATGGTGCAGAAGCACGCCGACGGCGGTGTTGCCCCGGCAATGGATGTGGCTGCGCTGACCGCCGAACAGAAGGCGGTGCGCCGCAAGATCCACGAAACCATCGGCAAGGTCAGTGATGACTACGGCCGCCGCCATGCCTTCAACACCGCCATTGCGGCGGTGATGGAGCTGCTGAATGCACTGGCCAAGTTCGACGACGCCAGTGAACAGGGCCGTGCGGTGCGCCAGGAGGCCTTGCAGGCCACTGTGCTGCTGCTGAATCCGATCACCCCGCATGCCTGTCATGCGATGTGGCAACTGCTGGGCAATGGCGAGACGCTGCTGGAAGACCAGCCGTTCCCGCAGGCCGATGCAGCGGCACTGGTGAAGGACGCACTGACCCTGGCGGTGCAGGTCAACGGCAAGTTGCGCGGCACCATCGAGGTGGCGGCCGATGCATCACGCGAGCTGATCGAAGCGGCGGCCAAGGACGAGCCGAACACGGCCAAGTTCCTGGACGGCCTGACCATCCGCAAGGTCATCATCGTCCCGGGCAAGATCGTCAACATCGTCGCGGCGTAAAGCCAGCAATCGACGCGGCACAAGGCCCCTCTCCCGCAAGCGGGAGAGGGGTTGGGGTGAGGGCAGCCTCTGTCGTTGAAGCTTCAGTCATGCCTTGATTGACGTGGCCAGGGTGCTTCCAATGCCACGCGGTTTCATCTCCGCTCACCTCCAATGCGCGATCATCCGGGGCTGTCTTCTATTGCCGCCTTCGGCCGGCTCCTACAGACTGTGCCCATGACTCGATACCTGATCGCCCTGATCCTCGCCACCACCCTGACCGGCTGCGGTTTCCATCTGCGCAACCGGCTTACCCTGCCGGCGGACATGCCGGCGGTCAAAGTGGAATCCCAGACCCGCTACAGCGAACTGGTCAAACTGATCAATCGCGGCCTGCGCGCCTCGGGCGCGACGGTGGTCGGTGAAGACGGCACCCCGGGGCAGGGCAAGGACGACCCGGCGCTGGCGCGCCTGCAGATCCGTTCCGAGCGCTGGGGCGACCTGCCCATCGCCATCGATGCCCAGGGCCGTGCCCAGGAATACAGCCTGCGCTACGCGGTGGTGTTCACCTTCCTCAAGCCGGACGGCAGCGTGATGGTGCCGGAGCAGGCGGTGGAGCTGTCGCGCGACTATGTGTCCCCGCCTCTGGATGCCACTGGCACCACCACCGAGCGCGAGATCCTGGCCGACGAACTGCGCCGGGAAATGTCGGCTTCCATCCTGCGCCGCATCGACAGCGTGATCCGTGCTGATCTCGAAAAACAGAAGAATGCACCGGCTGTCCCGGCAACCAAGGGCGAGGGCGATGCCGGCTGAGGCATCGGCGCTTTCCCGGCTTCCGCGGGGGCAGGAGTAGGCAATGGAGCTGCGTCCAGAACAATTGGTGACCCAGGCGGGTTCTTCGCCGCTGGCGCCGGTGTACCTGATTGCCGGCCCGGAGTTGCTGCGCGTCATCGAAGCGGCCGACGCAGTGCGTGCCAAGGCGCGCGCCGAAGGCATCAGCGAGCGCGAGGTGTTCGATGCCGATGGCCGCGATTTCGACTGGAGCCAGCTTTCGTCCAGTTTCAATGCGCCCAGCCTGTTCAGTGCGCGGCGCCTGGTGGAAGTGCGCCTGCCCAGCGGCAAGCCGGGCAAGGAGGGCGCCGAGGTCATCAGCGAGTTCTGCGCCCGCCCGCCGTCGGATGTGGTGCTGCTGATCACCGCCGGCGAGTGGAGCAAGGCGCATCAGGGCAAATGGGCCGAGGCGGTTTCCAGGACGGGCGTGCTGTCAGTGGCCTGGGCAATCAAGCCGCATGAGCTGGGTGACTGGATTGAACGCCGCCTGCGGGCCAAGGGCCTGCGTGCCGATCCGGCGGCCGTGCAGCGCCTGAGCGAGCGCGTGGAGGGCAATCTTCTGGCCGCCGCGCAGGAGATCGACAAGCTGGCGTTGTTGGCCGATGGCCAATCGCTGGACGTGGCAAAGATGGAATCGCTGGTGGCCGACGCCGCGCGCTATGACGTGTTCCGTCTCAACGAAGCTGCATTCTCCGGCCAACCGCAGGCGGTGCTGCGCATGCTCGCCGGCCTGCGCGGCGAGGGCGAGGCAGTTGCGGCCCTGATGCCGATGGTCATTCGTGAGCTGCTGCTGACCGCAGGGTTGGCGCGGGTGCAGGCCGCTGGCGGCAACCTGGGCGGCGAGATGAAGGCCAAGGGCATCTGGGAATCGCGCCAGGCACCGTTCAAACGTGCCTTGCAGCGGCATCCCGATCCGCGCCGCTGGGAGCGTTTCGTGGCCGAGGCCTCGCAGGTGGACCGCATGGCCAAGGGCCGGGCCGACGGCGATCCGTGGCTGGCGCTGGAGCGCCTGCTGGTTGCCGTGTCCGAAGCCCGCGCGGTGCGCTTGCTGGCACGCGGAGTGCGTTGAAGTGGAGCGGTTGCGCTCTGCGCCGCCCGCCGAGCTGGCCCAGGCCGGCATGCTGGTGTTCTATGGCGGCACCTTCGACCCGGTTCACAACGGGCATCTGGCGATTGCCCGCTGTGCGGCGCAGGAGCTGCAGGTGCCGGTGCGGTTGATGCCGGCTGCCGATCCCCCGCACCGCGCGGTGCCGGGTGCGGATGCCCGGCAGCGCGCGCGCATGCTGGAATTGGCCGTAGCGGGCGAAGCCAATCTCACGGTGGATCTTCGCGAACTGCAGCGCGCCGCCGCGCGGCCCGGCGTGCCCTCGTGGACGATGGATACCCTGCGGGACATCCGTGCCGAGTTCGGGATGTCGCGCCCGGTGGCATTGTTGATGGGCGCCGACAGCCTGCTGGGGCTGCCTACCTGGCATGAATGGGAACATCTGCTTGACCTGGCCCATATTGTCGTGGCCGAGCGGCCGGGCAGTTCGCTGGACGACGCCATGCCGCCGCTGCTGGTGGCCCGCCTGCGTGATGCGTGGGTGCCGTCGCTTGCGGCGCTTTCAGGGGCGGCCGGACAGGTGGGGCGGCTGAACCAGCCGTTGCATGCCGAATCGGCCACCGCCGTGCGCGAGCGGATCGCCGCTGGCGGCAACTGGCGGCAATGGGTGCCGTCAGGGGTAGCTGATTTCATTCAGGAACAAAGCTTGTATGGCTGCCAACCAACGCCGTGAATGCCGGTTTCGGCCGGGTTCTCTATAATCGCCCCCTTATTCATCGAGTTCTGCTGCTTTGACCACCGAAGCCCAAGTCATCAAGACCCAATTGCCCAGCCCGCCACCCTCCGTTCCGGCCCTGCTGGCATCCGTTCATGCCGCGCTGGAAGAGCTCAAGGCCAGGGATGCGGTTGAGCTCGACGTGCGTGGCAAGTCCAGTGTTGCCGACTACATGGTCATCGCCTCGGGTACCTCCACCCGCCACGTCAAGTCGATTGGCGACGAGGTTGTGCGCTTTGCCAAGAACCTCGGCGTCATGCCGCTGGGCGTTGAAGGCGAGCGCGAAGCCGAGTGGGTGCTGGTGGACCTGGGCGATGTGATCGTCCACGTGATGCTGCCGCGCGTGCGTGAGCTGTATGCGCTGGAGCGCCTGTGGACGGTGGGCGACCAGCCGCCGTCGGTCTACGAGGACGAAGATGAGCAGAACGATCGCTGATCGTTTCCTGCCGCATGCTTCGCGACGGCGCCGCAGGGCGCCGTCTTCGTTTCAACGCCGCCAGGAGGTTGCGCCATGAAAGCCAGATTGATCGCCACCGGCGAGCGTGCGCCGTCCTGGGTGGCGCAGGGCTTTGCCGAGTACCAGAAACGTTTGTCGCACTGGCTGCCGCTGGAGCTGGTGGAAATCGAGCCGGGCCTGCGCGGCAAGGGCCGTGATCCGAAGCGGGCCATCGAAGATGAAGGCCGGCGCGTGCTCGCCGCGTTGCCGAAGAATCCCTATGTCGTCGCGCTGGACGTACCTGGCCGTCAGCTCAGTTCCGAGCAGTTGGCGCAGCGCCTGGAACACTGGCGTTCGCAGGGGCGGGACCTGGCCTTTCTCATCGGCGGCCCGGAAGGGCATGCGGCGGAAGTGTCTGCGGCGGCGGATGAAAAATGGTCGATTGGGCCGCTGACTTTGCCGCATATGCTGGTTCGGCTGGTTGTCGCCGAGCAGTTGTATCGCGCGGCGGCAATGTTGGCCAATCACCCCTACCATCGCGCGTGACATGCGTATAGAATGCGCGTCCCCGCCCGAATAGCTCAGCCGGTTAGAGCACTTGACTGTTAATCAGGGGGTCGTTGGTTCGAGTCCAACTTCGGGCGCCAGATACTGAAAAGCCGCGAGAAATCGCGGCTTTTTCTTTGCCTGCAAATCGGTGGTGCCGCGCGCATGCATCGGCATGGTTGCTGTGTGATTTGCGGAACTGCAGTGCGCGTGCAGGCGGCGATGGATGCGTGGGTGTTCATGCGGCCGGCCGATACGCGTTTGCGCACCAATGTGGCGCTGCGACCATGATGCCGCGCTCATGGCGGCTGCGTATTGGTGGTGATCTCGCGCCTGGGCGATAAGCTCTGCCGTGGTGGCGGTGAGCGATCCTGCGATAGCCCTCAAACACAAGCCAACAAAAAAGCCTGCGATTGCTCGCAGGCTTTTTTGTTGAATGCTTGGCGCCCGAAGTTGGACTCGAACCAACGACCCCCTGATTAACAGTCAAGTGCTCTAACCGGCTGAGCTATTCGGGCGGGGAGGCGCATTCTAATCGCCCTGAGCAGGGCGTGCAAGCATTCATCTGCCGATGGTGGCTCATTCAACACAGGCCCGCGGCGCCTTGGGGCGCTGGCTGCGCACCCGCCCGGCGTTGTTGACGATGACCTGCGTGAGCAGGGCGCCGTCCTTGCCGCAGATGGAAACGGTGAGGTTGGAGCCGGCACTGCGCCCGTCGGGCAGATAGCGGATGCTCGACCTGCCGCGCGAGCTGACCATCCTGAGCTGCGATGACGTGGGATGGTTGTCGCTGCGGACGATGTCGGCCGGCTTGGCTGGCGTCCGCCTGCCGTTGCGGTCAACGAACACCAGCCAGCCGATGCTCCAGTCATTCCTGCCGCTGCAGTGCCGGCCATCCGTTGAAGGGCACAGCACCGCCGGTTTCCTGTGCGATATGGCCGTCATGCGCGCCAGTTGGAGGTGGTGGATCAGCGCGTGCTCGGCGGCGAGGGCGCGGTGCCGCTCGGTCAGCGCCGAGAAGGCCGGTGTGGCAACGGCGGCCAGCAGCGCAAGCACTGCCACGCACACCAGCAGCTCGATCAGGCTGAAGCCCGGTTGCGCATGGAATGGGCGCCATGGCACCGGCTGGAAGTGAGGGGACATGTGCGGCCTTGTCAGGCGGGAGTCAGCTAGGCTTGCGGACCGGCCGAGGCGGCGGTGTCGGATGGCTTCGTGACTGAACGTGGGGCTGGGCCGTGGCCGGTCGTCATCCCCGCGCTGGCTATACTGGGCAGTCCACGCAGGCCAGCTCCCCTCATGTCCGATCGCTTTCAGCTCGTATCGCCGTATTCCCCGGCCGGTGACCAGCCCGCCGCCATCGACAAGCTGGTGGCGAACTTCGAGGCTGGCATTGCCAAGCAGACGCTGCTGGGCGTCACCGGCTCGGGCAAGACCTACACCATCGCCAATGTGGTGCAGCAGGTGCAGCGGCCCACCCTGGTGATGGCGCCGAACAAGACGCTGGCCGCGCAGTTGTACGGCGAGTTCAAGGCGTTCTTCCCGCACAACGCGGTGGAGTACTTCGTCAGCTACTACGACTACTACCAGCCTGAAGCCTATGTGCCTTCGTCGGACACCTTCATCGAGAAGGACAGTTCGATCAACGAGCACATCGAGCAGATGCGCCTGGCAGCAACCAAGACCCTGCTGTCGCGCCCGGATGCGATCGTGGTGGCCACGGTGTCGGCCATCTATGGCTTGGGCGCACCGGAAGATTACCTGTCACTGCGCTTGATCCTGTCCACTGGCGAGCGCATCGACCAGCGTGACCTGATCAAGCACCTCACCCAGCTACAGTACACGCGCAACGAATACGAACTGCAGCGCGGCACCTTCCGCGTGCGCGGTGAAGTGATCGACGTGTTTCCGGCCGAACTGGATGGCGAGGCGGTGCGCATCGAGTTGTTCGACGGCGAGATCGAACAGCTGAGCATGTTTGATCCGCTCACCGGCGAAAGTTTGCGCCGGATGCAGCGTTACACCATCTACCCGAAGACGCACTACGCCACCACCCGCGAACGGGTGTTGGCGGCGGTGGACACCATCAAGGTGGAACTGAAGGAGCGGCTGGAGCAGCTGTACGCGCAGAACAAGCTGGTCGAGGCGCAGCGGTTGGCGCAGCGCACGCAGTTCGATCTGGAGATGATGGCCGAGGTGGGGTGCTGCAACGGCATCGAAAACTACTCGCGGCATCTCACCGGCAAGGCGGCGGGCGAGCCGCCGCCGACCTTGTTCGACTACCTGCCGGCCGATGCGCTGCTGGTCATTGACGAATCGCACGTGACCATTCCGCAGATTGGTGCGATGTACAAAGGCGACCGCTCGCGCAAGGAGACGCTGGTGGAGTTCGGCTTCCGCCTGCCGTCGGCACTGGACAACCGCCCGCTGCGTTTCGAGGAATGGGAGGCGCGCTCGCCGCGCAGCATCTATGTATCGGCGACGCCGGGTCCGTATGAGCTGCGTGAATCGGGCGAGGAGATCACCGAGCTGGTGGTGCGCCCGACCGGCCTGATCGATCCGCAGGTCGAAATCCGCCCGGTTGGCACCCAGGTGGATGACCTGATGTCCGAGTGCAATGCGCGCATCAAGATGGGCGACCGCGTGCTGGTCACCACGCTGACCAAGCGCATGGCCGAGAACCTCACCGAATACCTGGGCGAGCACGGCATCCGTGTGCGCTACCTGCACTCGGACGTGGACACGGTGGAGCGCGTGGAAATCATCCGTGACCTGCGCCTGGGCAAGTTCGACGTGCTGGTCGGCATCAACCTGCTGCGCGAAGGCCTGGACATGCCCGAGGTGTCACTGGTTGCCATCCTTGATGCAGACAAGGAAGGCTTCCTGCGTTCCACGGGCTCGTTGATCCAGACCATTGGCCGCGCTGCACGCAACGTGCGCGGCAAGGCGATCCTCTATGCCGACAAGATGACCCGCTCGATGCAGGCGGCCATTGATGAGACGGACCGCCGCCGGCAGAAGCAGGTGGAGTACAACGAAGAACACGGCATCGTGCCCAAGTCGGTTGCGCGGCCGATCGTGGACATTCTTGAAGGGGCGCACGAAGAAGGCTCGGCCAAGTCCGCAGCCAAGGGCAAGGGGCGGCGCGTGGCCGAACCCGAGGCGGACTATCTGCCGATGGAGCCGGCCCGGCTGGTGGCGCGGATCAAGGAGCTGGAGCAGAAGATGTACCAGCATGCGCGCGACCTGGAGTTCGAGGATGCCGCCCGCGTGCGCGACCAGATTCACCGCCTGAAGGAGGCCAACCTGGGCTGAGCAGGGCAATGTGAAGATTTTTTCAGAAACCTATTGTCCTGCCCGGTTTCCTTGGTTAAGATACGCGCCCTCGCAACGCACAATTGGTTGCTGAGAAGGGCGGTTAGCTCAGCGGTAGAGCACTACCTTGACATGGTAGGGGTCACAGGTTCGAACCCTGTACCGCCCACCACTTCCTGGAAACGGAGAAGTGGAGATAAACGAAAAAAGCCGGCCATTGGTCGGCTTTTTTGTTTTTGCCCGGCACGGGGCATCCGCCGTTCACGCGCGACGCACAACGGTTTCGCCGTACTCCGCGCGGGGCCGCCGCGGCTTTCGCGGAAGCGTGATCGGGCAATGCGCATTACCGTGGCGAACCTGCGCACTGAAGCTAGCGTGCCTGGGTTGTTCGCGTGTCGCGCCATCGGCCAGTCTGTGCAGAACAATGCGCGGGAGAGGGCGTGATGGGCTGGAAGCGGGGAGTGGCTGGCGTGGCGATCTGCATGGTCGCGTTGGGAGCGGTGTTCCAGGCAGCTGCGGAAACGTGGCGGCCAGCGCAGGCAGCCGATGGGGCGCCCAACATCATTGTGGTGCTGCTGGACGACGTCGGATTCAGCGATCCCGCCGGCTACGGCGGTGTGGCCGAAATGCCGGGCTTTGATCGGGTGGCCGGCAGCGGGCTGCGCTTCACCAACTTCAACACCACCGGCATGTGTTCGCCAACGCGCGCGTCATTGCTCTCCGGCCGCAATCATCATGCGGTGGGTTTTGGCCGTGTAGCCGATTGGGCAACCGCCACGCCCGGATACGATGCGGTGTGGAAGCCCGATTCGGCGCCCATTGCGCGCGTGCTTGCCGATGCCGGCTACAGCACCGCGGCGATAGGCAAATGGCACAACACGCCGGAGTGGGAGGTTTCCCCGGCCGGGCCGTTTGACCGTTGGCCCACCGGGCTGGGCTTTGACTACTTCTACGGCATCATGAATCACGGTGGTGACAACCACTGGGAGCCGGCCAGTCTCTATCGCAACACCACGCCGGTGGAGCCGGTGCGTGTTGCCGGCCGTGAATACCATCTCACCGGCGACTTCGTGGACGATGCCATCGCGTGGGTGGGGACGCATCGTTCGGTGGCACCGCAAAAGCCGTATTTTCTGTATCTGGCCACGGGTGCGGTTCACGCGCCGCATCATGTGCCGCAGGAGTGGATTGCGAAATATCGCGGGCGTTTTGACCAGGGCTGGGATCAGCTGCGCGAAGAGATATTCGCGCGGCAGAAATCGCTGGGGATTGTTCCGGCAAGTGCGCAGCTGACACCGCGGCCAGATGAAATCCCGGCCTGGAAGTCACTCAATGCCGAACAGCGAAAAGTCTTCGCCAGGCAGATGGAGGTCTTCACGGCCTATCTGGCGCATACCGATCATGAAGTGCAGCGCCTGCTGGAGGCCGTGTCGGCGCATGATCCGGCCAGCAATACGCTGGTTTTCTATATCGCCGGCGACAACGGTGCCAGTGGCATGGAGGGCATCCACGGTTACATGGATGCCGCAGGCGGCTACGCGCCGCAATTGCAGCACTTGGATGAGCTGGGTGGCCCGCTGCATTTCAATGACTATTCATCCGCATGGGCCTGGGTGGGCAGCACGCCGTTCCAGTGGATGAAACAGGTTGCCTCGCACTTTGGTGGCCTGCGTGTGGCCATGGCCGTTTCCTGGCCGGGAAAGCTGCAGCAACCCGGTGCGATCGTGGAGCGGTTCGCCCATGTCGATGATGTTGCGGCGACGATTCTGGATGTTGCCGGTGCCCCGATGCCGGACGTGCTGGCCGGGGTTGCGCAGCGCCCGCTGGATGGAAAGAGCTTCCGTGACGTTTTCGCAAACGCCGCTGCGCAGGCCGATGGACGCGTGCAGTACTTTGAAATGCTGGGCAACCGCGCGCTGTATCAGGATGGCTGGATCGCGAGCGCACGCCACATGACGCCGTGGATCAAGCCGTATCCGGAGGATTTCGAGAACGGGCCGTGGGAGCTGTATAACCTGGAGGAGGATTTCAGCCAGTCCAGGAATCTGGCTGCGGAACATCCGGAAAGGTTGCAGGCGATGAAGCAGCGCTTTGACCTTGAAGCCCGTCGCAACAATGTCTACCCGTTGGCCAACTACGTGGAAGGGCGCGACTACGGCATGCCGACGGTGGCCGGGGACAGAAAGGTGTTCGAGTTCAGGCCTGCCGTTGGACGCCTGCCTTCCAAAACCCTGCCGCGGCTTGCGCGCTCCAGCTTTTCGGTGGAAGCGCGGGTGCAGGTGCCGGAAAAAGGCGGCGAAGGCATGCTGATGGCCTATGGCAGCCGGCTGGGCGGATTTGCCTGGCATATGCGCGACGGGCACCTGGTGTTGAGCAACAACGTCAACGGCCGTGCGCATGCTGAACTTGTTTCGCCGGCGCGGGTGCAGCCCGGCGATGCCTTGCTGCGTATGTCTTTCAGACGGGATCCCGACGGTTTGGCGGGTGCGCTGGCGTTGTATGTGGATGAGCGGAAAGTCGCCGAAACCCGCCTCGACAGGCTGGGCTCGCCGGTCCTCGGCTCACTGGGCATCGGCCAGGCGTTTACCTCGCCGATAAGCGCCGGCTACTCGTTGCCCCATGTGTTCAACGGCAAGTTGGAACAACTGCGCGTCGTAGTGGAATAGGGCGGCTGGTTTGATCACCCCGGCGGGGACTGCTGCCCCGCCTGATGTGTGGCTGCTGCGGAAGCGACCGGCAGTAGCTACTTCCCAAGCGTATAGGCGAGGATTTCATCACCTGCATCGTCCCGCTCTCCGGTGGGTTGCCAGCCCAGGTGCCGGTAAAAGCCGTAGGAGCGGACCTTGGGGTCGGCGGAGCAGGCCAGGAACAGGCGATCAAAGCCCTGTTGTTGAAAGTGGCCGGTCATCAGCCCCAGCAGGGTTTTGCCGAGCCCTTGCCGCTCATATGCAGGCAACAGGGCGAGCACGATGATCTCGCCGCTGTCGCGGTCGCCAAAGCAATAGCCAACCATCTGGTTGTCCACGCACGCGACAAAGCCCGGGAAACTGCCGTCGGCGATGCCGGCGCCCCAGGACGCGGTGGTGATGCCCAGGGCTGCGAGGTCGTCTTCCGAGAAGGCGTTTTCCCGGGTCTGGCCGCGAATGGCGATGCACCGTGCAGCATCATCCGGCATTGCCCGGCGGTACGTTGCGTCGGCCATGGGCTAAACAGTTCCTGTTGGAGCGCCCGGTAACATTGCATTCCTGCTGGTGTATTGGAAGCAGCGGCGCGGCAGGAAAATCGAGCGTCCTACGGCGCGGTGCCCGCGCTGACCGCAGCCAGCAGCAGCGTGGCCAGCAGCACGGCAGCGAACAACAGGGGTTTCAGGCGCAGCCTTGGCGCGGCTTCATCCGGCTCTGGTGCCACGCGCTGGATCAGGCCTTCGGGGAAATGGTTGCCGGCCATGTTCGCATCGCAGGCGTCTTCGCAGGCGCCGCATTCAATGCAACGGCTGGAGTGCCCGTTGCGAATGTCCAGGCCGATGGGGCACGCGCTGAGGCAGGCGTTGCAGTCGGTGCAATCCCCCAGGTGGGTGGAGCTGAACTTGGGCAGGGCACCAGCAATGGCCGGATGCGACGCGCGGAAGACGTAATCATTGGCGGTGATCGGATCGAGCAGGCCGCGCGTGCGGTGCAGCACGCTGATGCTTCCGGGCTCGCGCGTGCCGCGTGGTTCGCCACGGCGCGCGTTGTACTGGACGGTGGGTGTGCTGGTATCGGCGATGAGGTGCTGCACGCGGCTGTACGGGCACAGGTGCGTGCAAACCTGCTCATGCAGGTAGACCACATTGGCCCAGGTGGCCAGTGCGTAGAAGGCAATCCAGAAGCACTCCCATGGGCCCAGCGAGAGTTGCAGCAGGTCGTGGAGAATGCCACCGATGGGGCTGAAATAGCCGACGAAGCTGATGCCGGTCCACAGTGCGATGACGGCCCACAGCGCATGTCGCACGGCCGGGCCGAAGCGCCTGGCAGGCCCGTCGAAGGTGGTCAGCCGGTCAAGCCAGCGAAAGACGCGCATCAATACGGTCTGCGGGCAGGCATGGCTGCACCACAGGCGGCCGAACAGCACGGTGACCAGACACAGCGCGGCAAGGGCTGCGGCCACGAGCCACAGCAGCGGGAGGGCGTTTTCCGGTTGCAGGGTGAAGCCGAACAGATGAAAGCGGCGCGCGGAAAGATCCAGCAGCAGCGCGGGTTGTCCATTCAGGTGCAGCCACGGCAACAAATAGAACGCGCATAGCAGCGCCAGCGCGACGGCAGTCCGCAGCGCGGTACGCGCCCGTTTACCCTGGGACACGCTCATTCGTAATCGTTTCCGGCGTTTTCGTCGCGGCGCGGGCGCAGCAGCAGGGCGGTGAATGCGCTGGCCGAGGCCGTGGCCAGCCAGAGCAGCAGAAAGCCGAGCGTGTAGCCGAATTCCCGGCTGATGTCGTGGCCGGGCAGGCTGATGGCGGCCAGTTTCAACGGGTCCACCATCGAAAAGAACAGTGCGGCCGCCACCGTGGCTGCAAAAAAACTGGGCCAAAGCACCGCGCCCAGCTGCTTGAGCGCGGGGCGGGTGAGGGGCGTGGCGGGGTCGATATCGTTCATGGGTCCGGAGTTGCGCGGCGGGCCCGGGACGGAATGCGCTGGCTGATGCCGCAGCAGGGTCCATGGGCGGATTGGTGAGGACATCAGCCTAGGGAGCCTGGTGCTGAATGGCCTTGATCTGAATCAAGTTGACCGGGCCCGGGATTGATCTTGCTCAAGGCGCGTGGCGACGCCTTGGCTGATGCTGCAGGCATGGACACGAAACCCACCTTGCTCAATCCCCTGGGCTGGACCTTTGACCCGGAACTGTTGCGTCGGCATGACCGGCCGGGCCCGCGCTACACCTCCTATCCGACCGCGCCGCATTTCCATGACGGCTACGGCCAGGCGCAGTTCGAGGCCGCCATTGCCCGCAGCAATGCTGCAGGCCGGCCGCTTTCGTTGTACGTGCACGTGCCGTACTGCACCAGCCCGTGTTTCTACTGTGGCTGCAACCGCATCATCAGCCGCGACCGCAGCAAGGGTGAGCATTACGTGGACCAGGTGCTGCTGGAGGCCGACCGCGCCGCGCCCTTGTTTGGCGCCGAGCGCGAGGTGATCCAGCTGCACTTCGGCGGGGGCACGCCGAATTTTCTGGAGCCGGCGCAGCTGCGGCGATTGGTGGACGGGCTGGCGCAACGTTTCAACTTCAGCCAAAGCAGTGCGCGCGATTTCTCCATCGAACTGGACCCGCGTTCGGTCAATGTGGAAGACATCGCTGTGCTGGCCGAACTGGGCTTCAATCGCGCCAGCCTCGGCATCCAGGATTTCGACCCGGTGGTGCAGCAGGCGATCAACCGCATCCAGGGCGTCGAGGAAACGATGGCCATCATCCAGGCCTGCCGCGACAACGGCATGCGCTCGGTCAACGTGGATCTGATCTACGGCCTGCCGCAACAGACGCTGCAAGGCTTCGGGCGCACGCTGGATACGGTGATGGCCGCACGCCCGGACCGCCTGGCCATCTATGGCTACGCGCACCTGCCGCACATGTTCAAGGCACAGCGGCAGATTGCCGATGCCGATCTGCCCAGCCCGGAACAGAAGCTGGCACTGCTGGGGTTGGCGGTGGAGCGCCTGTCGGCGGCGGGCTACCAGTACATCGGCATGGATCACTTCGCCCTGCCGGAAGATGACCTGTCACGCGCACAGCGCGCCGGCAGCCTGCATCGCAATTTCATGGGTTACACCACGCATGCCGATACCGATCTGCTGGGCCTGGGCGTCAGCGCCATCAGCCGCATCGACAACAGCTACAGCCAGAATCCGCGGGAACTCCGGGACTGGGAGGCGCGGCTGGACGAAGGTGGCCTGCCGGTGTGGCGCGGGCTGGAGCTGGACCAGGACGACGTGCTGCGCGCTGAGCTGATCCAGGAGTTGATGTGTCACGGCACAGT
Organism: Stenotrophomonas sp. STEN056; assembly: GCF_056759635.1. Taxonomy (NCBI): domain Bacteria; kingdom Pseudomonadati; phylum Pseudomonadota; class Gammaproteobacteria; order Lysobacterales; family Lysobacteraceae; genus Stenotrophomonas; species Stenotrophomonas sp. STEN056. The sequence goes on along the minus strand of NZ_JBRRDL010000017.1, from coordinate 16,659 downwards.
CGATGGCTATGCACTGGGCAAGCGCCATGGCATCGACTTTGACAGCTACTTCGCCGATGAACTGGACGCATTGCAGCAGTTGCAGCGGGACGGGCTGGCCTGCTGCAGCGACGGACGCCTGGCCGCCACCCGCCAGGGGCGGCCGCTGTTGCGGTTGATCGCCATGTGTTTTGACCGTTATCTGAAGGCGCCGCAGCAGCCGGCTCGGTATTCCCGGGCCATCTGAAGCGGCTCCGCCCCCGGAAGCTGAAGGCTGCGATTCACAATCGCGGCCCGATCAGGCACGCTATCGCGATGCCCGGGTGGCGAAACTGGTAGACGCAAGGGACTTAAAATCCCTCAGCTGAAAGGCTATGCGGGTTCGATCCCCGCCCCGGGCACAACTTCCGCACAATCAGGAATGGCATGAGTGCCCCGATCACCGCCGCGGCCACGCCGCGGATCGCCATCATTGGTCTGGGCTATGTTGGCCTGCCGCTGGCCGTGGAATTCGGCAAGACGCTGGACACGCTGGGCTATGACATCAATGCCGCCCGTGTCGCCGAGCTGCAGGCCGGCCATGATCACACGCTGGAGCTGGACGACGCCGAGCTGGCCAGCGGGGTCCACGCACGCTACACCGACGACGCGGACGCGCTTGCCGCACGCAACGTTTTCATCGTCACCGTGCCTACGCCCATCGATGCCTACGAACAGCCGGATCTGGAACCGCTGCGACAGGCCAGCCTGCTGATTGCAGGCGTGCTCAAGCGTGGCGATCTGGTGATCTACGAATCCACGGTTTACCCGGGCACCACCGAGGAGGTCTGTGTGCCGTTGCTGGAGCAGGGCTCGGGGCTGCGTTTCAACACCGATTTCTACTGCGGCTACAGCCCGGAACGGATCAACCCCGGTGATCGCCAGCGACGCCTGCCTGACATCCGCAAGATCACGTCCGGCTCCACGCCGGAAGCGGCTACCGTGGTGGATGCGTTGTACCAGCGCATCATCACCGCCGGCACCTGGCCGGCGTCTTCCATCCGCGTGGCCGAGGCCGCCAAGGTGGTGGAAAACATCCAGCGTGACGTGAACATCGCGTTGGTCAACGAGCTGGCCCTGATCTTCGACCGGCTCGACATCGACACGCTGGACGTTCTTGAAGCCGCAGGCACCAAGTGGAATTTCCTGCCGTTCCGGCCCGGCATGGTGGGCGGGCACTGCATTGGCGTTGATCCGTATTACCTGCTGCACAAATCCGAGAGCGTGGGCTACCACCCGGATTTGATCCACACTGCGCGTCAGGTCAACAACCGGGTGGTGGCGCATGTGGTGTCGCGCGTGCGCCTGCTGCTGGAAGAAAAGCGCAAGCGGCTGCAGGGCGCGCGCGTGCTGGTGCTGGGCGTGACGTTCAAGGAGGACTGCCCGGATCTGCGCAATAGTCGCGCGCTGGACCTGGTACAGATGCTGTCTGCCGCGGGTGCGCAGGTGGATGCATTCGACCCCTGGGCCGACCCGAACGGCGCACATGACATGGGCGGTGTAGAACTTGTGAAAGCCCCGCTGCAAGGCGCTTACGACGCGGTGGTACTGGCCGTGGCGCATCAGCAGTTCCGTGATTTCGATGTGTCCCATATCCGCGCACTGGGTGTGCCGGACATGGTGGTCTACGACGTCAAATCGGCCTGGCCCAGACAAGCAGTGGACGACAGGTTGTAGAATCCGCCATCCCTGAAGTCGAGGACGGCAATGCACCGCTACCTGGTTTACGTGCTGGCACTGATTCTGCTGCCGGTATCGCTCGCATTGGCGAGCCAATGGCCCGCTTGGTACTGGGGCGTTGCCCTGTTCGGCATCATGTCGTTGCTTGGCACCTGGGATGTGTTGCAGCGGCGCAGCGTGCTGCGTCGCAACTACCCGGTGCTGGCGCATTTCCGCTATGGCTTTGAATCCATCGGCCCTGAAATCCGCCAGTATTTCGTGCAGAGCGACCTGGACGACGTGCCGTTCTCGCGCCAGCAACGGCAGCTGATCTACCAGCGCTCGCGCAATGAAATGGATGTGGTGCCGTTCGGCACGCTGCGCAGCACCTACGCGGTGGACTACGAATGGCTCAACCATTCCATGGCGCCCACCAGCATTCCGCACCACGATTTCCGCGTGGTGATTGGTGGCGAATGCGCCAAGCCGTACTCGGCCAGCGTTTTCAACATCTCGGCGATGAGCTTTGGCTCGTTGTCGGCCAACGCCATCCGCGCGTTGAACAAGGGCGCCAAGCTCGGCAATTTCTGCCACGACACAGGCGAAGGTTCGATTTCGCCGTATCACCGCGAAAACGGCGGCGATCTGGTGTGGGAAATCGGCTCGGGCTACTTCGGTTGCCGTGACGAAAACGGCCGCTTCAACGAAGCGCGCTTCATGGAGAACGCCAGCAGCGATCAGGTCAAGATGATCGAGATCAAGCTGTCGCAGGGCGCCAAGCCTGGCCACGGTGGCGTGCTGCCGGCAGCCAAGGTCAGCGCGGAAATCTCGCTGACCCGCGGCGTACCGATGGGCGTGGACTGCGTATCGCCGTCCAAGCATTCGGCATTCTCCACGCCGGTGGAGTTGCTGCAGTTTGTTGCGCGCCTGCGCGAGTTGTCCGGTGGCAAGCCGGTCGGTTTCAAGTTGGCCCTTGGTCATCCGTGGGAATGGTTTGGCATTGCCAAGGCCATGCTGGAAACCGGCTTGTTGCCCGATTACATCGTGGTCGATGGTGCCGAAGGTGGCACCGGCGCGTCGCCGTCGGAATTCATCGACCACGTTGGCGTGCCGATGAACGAGGCGCTGATCCTGGTGCACAACACCCTGGTTGGCCTGAATCTGCGTGACCGCATTCGCCTGGGCGCGGCCGGCAAGGTGACCAGTGCATTTGATATCGCCCGCACCATCGCGCTGGGCGCGGACTGGTGCAACGCCGGGCGGGGTTTCATGTTTGCCCTTGGCTGCATCCAGTCGCTGAGCTGCCACAACGATAAGTGCCCGACCGGCATCGCCACCCAGGACCCGAGCCGCTGGCGTCACCTAGAGCCGGTGGACAAGGCGCAGCGGGTGTTCAATTACCACCAGAACACGATGCGCGCGCTGCGCGATCTGCTGGGCGCGGCCGGTTTGAACGATCCATCCGAGCTGGGCCCGGAGCACATTCTGCGCCGCGTCTCGCCGGTGGAAATCCGCTCGCTGGCGGCGCTGTATCGTTATCTCGCACCGGGCGAGCTGCTCGACAAGGTGCCCGAGCATGTGGTGTTCCGCGAGTACTGGGCCGACGCGCGCAGTGACTCGTTCACTCCGCCTGCGCGGGTGACCGCATTGCGTTCAAGCAAGCTGCGCTGAGCGAAGCGCCGTAGGCTGGGATTTGCATCCCAGCCTGCGATTCGCGCGAGGTAACGGTGATCTCTTGTAGCGCGGAGCCATGCTCCGCTGAGGCTTCACTGACAATGTATCGGCCGAGCATGCCCCGGCATCACGCTCAGCTGTTGTTTTCCAGCCAACGGATCACGCCATCGGCTGCGCGCAGTCCGCTGGCGTAGCAGGCGGTCAGCAGATAGCCGCCGGTCGGGGCTTCCCAGTCCAGCATCTCGCCTGCGCAGAACACGCCGGGCAGTGCGCGCAGCATCAGCGCGTCATTCATCGCTTCCAGTCGCACGCCACCGGCGGTGCTGATCGTTTCGGCCATCGGGCGCGGCCGCAGCAACTCCAGTGGCAGGCGCTTGAGTGCGCGCACGACGGCGGCGATATCGTTGCCCGCCTCCTTGCCCAGCACTTCAAACACCAAACCCGCCTTGACGGCATCCAGCCCGGCCGCACGACGCAGGTGTTCGCCAAAGCTGCGGCCCTTGCGCGGGCGGCCCAGGTCGGCGAGCAGGCGGGCTTCGTCGCGTCCGGGCACGAGGTCAAGTTCAAGACGCACATGACCGTCACGATTGAGCGTCTCACGCAGGTCGGCCGACAGCGCATAGATCAGGCTGCCTTCGATGCCGTACTCGCTTACCACGCATTCGCCCTGAAGCTGTTGCGCCTGCCCGTGCAGGTCAAGCCAATGGGCGATGACCGGCTTCAACGGGACGCCGGCGTTGCGCTGGCGGAAGTGCGGTGTCCAATCAATATCGAAACCACAGTTGGCCGATTGCAGCGGTGTGGTATCCACGCCGCGCTGCTGCAGCACTGGCATCCAGCTGCCGTCCGAGCCCAACTGCGGCCAGCTGCCGCCGCCGAGTGCGAGCACGGTGGCGTCGGCCTGCACGGTGATCTCGCCTTCCTCGGTAGCCAAGCGCAGGCTGCCGTCCGCGTTCCAGCCCAGCCAGCGGTGCTGGACGTGGAAGCGCACGCCGCCTTCTTTCAGCCGGCGCACCCAGCCGCGCAGCAACGGCGCCGCCTTGCGATCCACCGGGAAAACGCGGCCTGAGCTGCCGACATAGGTTTCCACGCCGAAGCCGGCGGCCCAGTCACGCAGCGCCTGCGCATCAAAGCCGTCCAGCCAACGGCCGACCTCGGTCTGTCGCTCGCGGTAGCGCGAATCAAACAGCGGGCGCGGGTCGGAATGGGTGAGGTTGAGCCCGCCTTTGCCGGCGATCAAAAACTTGCGCCCGGGCGAACCCTTGGCTTCGTACAGGTCCACCGACACGCCTGCCGCGCGCAGGCGCTCGGCGGCAAACAGCCCGGCAGGGCCGCCGCCGATCACCGCAACGCATTTGCCGGCCAAGGGGTTATCAGCGTGGCTGGACATCAAGCAGTTCGACATCAAAAACCAGCGAGGAACCGGCCGGGATCGGCCCGGTGCGGCGGTTGCCGTAGCCGTACTCGGCCGGGATCATCAACGTACGCTTGCCGCCAACCTTCATGCCGGCAAAGCCTTCGTCCCAGCCGCGGATGACCTGCTTCCCGCCCAGGTTGAAGGTGAACGGTTCGCCGCGGTCCACCGAACTGTCGAATTTCTCGCCGTGCTTGTCAGCGCTGCGTTCGTCGTACAGCCAGCCGGTGTAGTGCACGGTGATCTTGCTGCCCGCGACAGCTTCGGCGCCGGTGCCCGGCTGGGTGTCGATGCGCTCGAAAGTGGCGATACTGCCACCCGGCGGCGGGCCTGGCGGGGTGCAGCCAGCGGCGAGCAGGGACAGCAGAAGCGGGATGAACAGACGGCGCATGAACGGCTCCGGCGGGAAGGGCGTGCAAGGGTAGCGCATCGCTGCCGGGTATCATTGCGCAATGGCCAAACTGCTCCTCAATCTGCGCAACGTCGGTGACGACGAAAGCCGCGAAGTCGGTGAACTGCTCGACCTCAACCACATCCCCTGGTATCGCACCGAACCCAGCCCGTGGGGCATTTCCAATGGCGGCATCTGGTTGCGCGACAACGAGGATCAGCCGCGTGCCAAGGCGCTGATGGCGAGCTACCAGGCCGAGCGTTCGCTGCGCATGCGCGCCGAGCGCGAGGCAGGGTTGCGGGACGGTAGCGCGGAGACGTTCAGCAGCCTGTTCAGACAGCGGCCGCTGTACGTGATCGCGGTGTTGCTGGGCATGGTTGCCGCCGCAGCGCTGGTGCTGTTGCCGTTTGTACTGCTGCGCGGCTGATCCGGCCACGGCTGGCCGGTACAATACGGCCCATGATCGTCAATACCGCCGCCTACCATTTCGTCCCCCTTCCCGACGCCGATGCGCTCAATGCAGTGCTGCTGGAGCGTGCCAAGACGCAGGAACTGCGCGGCACCATCCTGGTGGCGGGCGAGGGCATCAACCTGTTCCTGGCCGGCAGCCGCGAGGGCATCGACGCGTTCTACACAGAACTGAAAGCCGACCCGCGCTTTGCCGACATGCGGGTGAAGTACAGCTACAGCCAGATGCAGCCGTTCGCGCGACTCAAGGCCAAGGTCAAGACGGAGATCATCAGTTTCCGCCGTGATGACGGCCAGCCATTGGACTACCCGCGTGCGCCCAGCGTTGCCCCGGCCACCGTGCAGCGTTGGCTGCAGCAGGGCCATGACGACGAAGGCAAGCGCGTGGTGATGCTGGATACGCGCAACGAACAGGAGTTCGCGCACGGTACGTTCAGCGGCGCATTAACCCTGCCGATTGCCAAGTTCACCGACCTGCCGGCCGCGCTGGAACCGCATCGCGAGGGCCTGACTGACGCCACGGTGGTGAGTTTCTGCACCGGCGGCATCCGCTGCGAAAAGGCCGCACTGTGGATGCAGAATGACGGCATGCACAACGTGCTGCAGTTGGAAGGCGGCATCCTGGGCTACTTCGAGGAAGTGGGCGGGCAGGGCTACGACGGCCGCTGCTTCGTGTTCGACGAGCGCGTGGCGCTGGATGCCGAGCTGAAACCGCTGGTGGATCGCGACGAGAATCAGGCGGCCTGAAGTTCCGGCCCGGCCGGCAGCCAGTTGCAATCCTGCTGGTTGAATGGGCCTGGTTGGCTGCTCAAAGCACCCCTCCCCAGCCCTCCCCTTTGCTGCGCAAAAGGGAGGGTGCTGTGATGCATCGTCTGCAGGATCGCGGCAAAGCTCCGCTTTGGCTCCCTCCCTTTTGCGCAGCAAAGGGGAGGGTTGGGGAGGGGTAGCTTTTCATCGTGTACCGTCAGCCCTCAAGGCACCCCAAAGCCGCTTTACGGAAAACAGCGTTCAGGCCGCAGCGCTTCTTTTACGATCCAGCAGCCCAATGTCGTTTCCATCGTCTCTGGAAGCTGCCGCATGATTCCTCTTTCCGTTCTTGATCTCGCGCCCGTCTGCGAAGGCTCCAGCCCGCAGCAGGCGTTCGGCAACATGCTTGACCTGGCCCGGCATGCCGAACGCTGGGGCTACCGCCGCTATTGGCTGGCCGAGCACCACAACATGCCGGGCATCGCCAGCGCCGCGACGTCGGTGTTGATCGGCCATGTGGCTGGCGGCACGTCGCACATTCGCGTCGGTGCCGGCGGCATCATGTTGCCCAACCATTCGCCGCTGCAGGTGGCCGAGCAGTTCGGCACGCTGGCCTCGCTGTATCCCGGCCGCATCGACCTGGGTCTGGGGCGCGCGCCGGGTACCGACCACGCCACCGCGCGCGCCTTGCGCCGTTACTTCGACAGTGCCGATCAATTCCCGCAGGACGTGACCGAACTGCTGCATTACTTCGCGCCGGCCCAGGCGGGGCAGAGCGTGCAGGCGGTGCCAGGGGCCGGCGTGGATGTGCCGGTGTGGTTGCTTGGCTCCAGCTTGTTCAGTGCGCGGCTGTCGGCGGCGATGGGTTTGCCGTTCGCATTTGCCTCACACTTCGCGCCGGATTCCATGGACGAAGCATTGGCGCTGTATCGCCGTGATTTCAGGCCTTCGGAGCACCTGCGCCAGCCGTACGCGATCCTGGCGTTGAACGTGGTGGCCAGCGAATCGGAAGCCGAATCACGGCGTCTGTTCACCACCCAGCAGCAGAGTTTCGTCAACCTGCGCCGCGGCCGCCCGGGCCGGATTCCACCGCCGGTGGACGACATCGAGGCGTTCTGGGAGCCGCACGAAAAGAGTGGTGTGGAACGCGCGTTGGCGTGCACGGTGCTGGGTGACCCGGCACAGGTGGCCCAGGGGCTGCAGGATTTCGCGCAGCGTCATCGCCCGGATGAAATGCTGTTGACCGCCAACATCTTCGACCACGCCGCGCGCCTGCGTTCGTTTGAGCTGGCCATGCAGGCGTGGCAGGCGGTAAGCCACTAAGGATCCGGTTGTGCAGGAGCGGCCAAGGCCGCTCCTGTGGCGGTTCAGCCGCCTGTCCAGCGCTGCACCAGTTCGATCACCCCGGTCACCAGGTGCCCGGAACTGAAGCCGAAGAACAGGACCGCGCCAATCGCCGCGATCCAGTTGACCAGCATCAGCGCGCCATCGCGTTCAATCAGCGCCAGCGCGAACAGCAGCAGCTGGAAACCGAACAGATAGTTGGTGAACGGAATCGGCAGTGACAGCAGCACGCCGACCAGCAGCAGCAACACGCCGGTGAACATCCGTGCGGGCAGGGGGCTGATCAATTGCGGCAGGCGCGGTTTGAGCATGCGGTCCAGTCGGCGCAGCGGCCGGCTGATCTTGTTCAGAAACTTGTGCATGGTGCCGCGCCTGGGGCCGCGCTTGCCGATGAAACCCGGCAGCCACGGGCGCGACAGGCCAAACAGCAGTTGCAGCCCGATCAGCAGCACCAGTGGCCCGCTGACCGCGCCGCCGATGCCCGGGATGGGAATGAAGGCCGGCAGGATCGCAATGAACAGGAACATGCCAAAGGCGCTTTGTTCCAGCCCCTGCAGGATCTGCCGCAGGGTCAGCTGCTCGCCGGGGTCGCCGTGCTCGAACATCCCCAGCAGCGTGCGGATGCCTTCGTTCTGATAGGCATCGCGTTGCACGGCATCGTCGGGCCGGTCAGCCTGTGGTGTCATCGGCGTCTTCTTCCTGCAGCTTGCGCAGCAGCAGCTTGTCGATGCGCGCGCCGTCCAGGTCAACAATCTCGATGCGCCAGCCGGCCCAGTCGAAATATTCACCGGCGTGTGGAATACGGCCGAATTGATGCATGCACATGCCGGCCAGGGTGTAGTAATCGCCCTCTTCGGCGTCAGGCAGTTCGGCGCCTTCCATCAATTCGCGCAGGTCGTCCACCGGCAGTGAGCCATCCACCAGCAGCGAGCCGTCGGTGCGGGTGACCACCAGCGCGTCTTCGTCGGTGTTCTCGGTGGCCTGCAGGCGGCCGACCACAGCGCCCATCAGGTCGGAAATGGTGACCAGGCCCTGGATCTCGCCGTATTCGTCCACCACCAGCGCCATGGACTGGTGTTCTTCGCGGAATATCTCCAGCAGCTTCATGGCGTGGGTGGATTCAGAGACATAGAGCGTCTCGCGCAGGTTCTCGAACAACGAGCCATGCGCACCCTCCAGGCGTGTCACCAGGGTCTTCACTTCGAGGATGCCGGCGATGTCCTGGTCGTTGCCTCGGTACACCGGATAGCGCGAGAACGCATGGTCGCGCATGGTGTGCAGGTTCTTGGCCGGGTCGGCGGTGGTGTCCAGCCAGGCGATGCGGTTGCGCGGGGTCATGAGGCTGTCGGCGGTGCGGTCGCCCAGGCGCATCACCCGGTTCATCATGTCGCGCTCGTGCGCATCGATGACGCCGGCCTCGTGGCTTTCGGCCACCAGCATGCGGATTTCTTCTTCACTGACGGAGGCCGATTCGGTCTTGCCCAGGCCCAGCAGGCGCAGCACCAGTTGGGTGGAGCGGGACAGCAGCCACACGCCGGGGGCTGCAATGCGGGCCAGCCAGCTCATGGGCACCGAGACGATGCCGGCAATGTCTTCCGAGCGGGTCAGGGCCAGGCGTTTGGGTACCAGTTCGCCGAAGATCAGCGTCAGGTAGGTGATCAGGGCAACGGCCAGCACCTTGCCGGTAGCGTCGGCATAGGCAAATGCGGGGGCAAGTTCGCGCAGCCAGTCGGCAATCATCAGGCCGATGGATTCACCGCCGTAGACGCCGGTAAGGATACCGATCAGGGTGATGCCGATCTGTACCGTGGACAGGAAATTCTCTGGCTTTTCAGAGAGTTCCAGTGCGCGGGCGGCACGCTTGCTGGAGCCTGCCATCTGCTTGAGGCGGCTTTTGCGTGATGTCATGACCGACATTTCGGACATGGCAAAAAAACCGTTGAGCAGGATAAGGGCGAGTACGATCAAAAATTCAAACACGGGTCTCTCCCCGGGTTGGTGGTGGGGAGGGCGGGTGTCTGCGATGGCCACGGGCGCTCGAAAGCGAGGTCCGGCGCGGTGGCGGAGGGTAAGGGTCGTCGTCCATAAGTTGCGCCGCGAAGGCGCCGGGCAATCTTAGCAAACCCGGGGTGGATCGCGGCAACGGCCTGTTCATGTTGTTGTTCAGGCGTGTCCGGGGAATACCCTCAATGCCATCTAACCGTCATAATCCGCCCCCGGTGCCGTCCCTCCCGCGACGGCTGATAGGTTCCCCATGTTTTCGTTGCAGACCATTTTTGGCTCCGGCAAGCAGTTCTACAGTTACCTCGACGAGGCCGCGCAGGCCGCCTACGACAGCGCCAAGGCGCTGCACGAAATGATGCGCGAGGCTGATCGGCAGCCGGCGCTGGACGCTTTCAAGCTCGCCCGTCTGCGCGAGCGTGCTGCCTCGGACAAGATCAGCCAGGCGCTGGTGGACAGCTTCATGACCCCCATCGAGCGCGAGGACATCGAAGCGCTGGGTTCGGCGCTGTACAAGATTCCCAAGCAGATCGAAAAATTCGCCGACCGCTATTCGCTGGCCGTGCAGCACCTGGAGCAGATCGACTTCGCCCCGCGTGCGGCCATGCTCGAACAGGCCGCCGGTGTGGTGGTGGAAATGGTCAATGACCTGCGCCACATGAACCTGGACCGCATGACCGCGCTCAACGAGAAGCTGCGTTCGCTGGAGAACGAAGCCGACCGGCTGATGCTGGAGCTGTACCGCGACATCTATTCCGGTCGCCTGGACAACCTGCAGATGTTCCTGCTGAAGGAATTCTTCGAGATCCTGGAAAAGGCCATCGACCGTTGCCGTGAGGCCGGTGTGGTGGTTTACCAGATCGTCCTGAAAAACAGCTGACGGGGGCGTTCGATGCTCACCCTCGTCCTGGTGGTGATCCTGGCTGCGCTCGTCTTCGAGTTCATCAACGGATTCCACGACACCGCCAACTCCATCGCCACCGTGGTGGCGACCAAGGTGTTGTCGCCCGGTTGGGCGGTGATGCTGGCGGCCTTCATGAATTTGATCGGTGCGCTGACCGGCACCGCGGTGGCGCTGACCATCGCCAACGGCCTGCTCAACACCGATGTGATCGACGTGACGCCGCAGGTGATCCTGTGTGCCTTGCTCGGTGGCATCGTCTGGAACCTGATCACCTGGTGGAAGGGCCTGCCTTCCTCGTCCTCGCACGCGTTGATTGGTGGCCTGTGCGGCGCCGGCCTGGCAGCGGCACACAACAACTGGGATGCCCTGATCTGGTCGCAGAACTTGGGCAACTGGGCGCAGAACAAGGGCCTGTTGTGGAAGGTGTTCGTGCCGATGATCACCTCGCCGATCGCCGGCTTCCTGCTCGGCGTGGTGGTGATGTGCCTGCTGTGGGCGATCATCGCCGGCATGGCGCGTGCCGGTGGCCTGTTGCGGCGCATGGCGCGCCCGCGCTGGGTCAATGCGTTCTTCGGCAAGGCGCAGATTGTTTCGGCCGCCTACATGGGGTTCGCGCACGGCCACAACGATGCGCAGAAGACCATGGGCATCATCGCCATGACCCTGATCGGTGCCGAAGCCACCGGCGCGCTGGATGACCTGCCGTCCTGGCTGGCCTTCATGCACCCCGAAGCGCATGCCGGTGGTGGCATCGCCACCTGGATCGTGCTGACCTGTGCGGTCGTGATGGCTGCCGGCACCGCGTCCGGTGGCTGGAAGATCATCAAGACCCTGGGCCACAAGATGGTCAAGCTGCACCCGATCCACGGCTTTGCCGCGGAGACCAGCTCGGCCACCATCCTGACCCTGGCCGCGCACTTCGGCATGCCGGTATCGACTACGCACAGCATTTCCACCGCGATCATGGGCGTGGGTTTTGCCAAGAACCCCAGGTCGCTGCGCTTGGGCGTGATCGAGCGCATCCTCTGGGCATGGATCCTGACGATCCCCGCTGCCGGTGGCTGCGCCTATCTGATCCTGAAGCTGTTCCAGATGGTCGGCTGGGCCTGATTGGCTTGTGATCCCGCTGAAAGGAAAAAGCCCGTCGAAAGACGGGCTTTTTTCATGGCCGGGCCTGCGTCGCGCTTGTGTGTGCAGCATCGCGCGGCACCAGCAAACGAGTGGGGCCTCTGTTACGCCTGTGTCGCCAGGCGCATGTGCAGCAGCGGGTACGGCTCGCCCTGGCCATCCCGTGGCGAGCGGCCTGTCACCACGAAACCCTGGTGCAGGTAAAAACCTACGGCCTGCGTGTTCTGTTCGTTGACGTCCACGGTATGGGCGCCGAGGTTGTCCACGGCATGCCGCAACAGGCGCTTGCCGATGCCGCTGCCGCGCAGTTGCGGAGAAATGAACAGCATCTCGATCTTGCGCTCGGCGACGCCGACAAAGCCCTGGATGGTGCCTTCCGTGTCCTTGAATACCTGCAGTTCCACGGCGGCCAGGTAGATGTCCCGAACCAGCGGACGAAGCGCGTCGATGGCGGAGTCGGGCAGAAAGTCGTGAGTGGCGCGCACGGAGGCTTCCCACACCTCGGTGATGCGCGGGTAGTCGGTAGTTTGTGCGGGGTGGATGCCTTCCATCAGCGTGATCCGTTGTCTGTGAGCGGGTGATTGTCGCGGATGCGCCGTGCGCTGGGCAGCAGGTTGAAGTAAGCCGAGATGGGCGATGGGGTGGCGATGCGCGTCGGTTTGCGCAAAGAAAAAGCCCGCCGGGTGGCGGGCCTTTCATGTTGGGTGCTGCTCGGACGCGATCAGGCTTCCAGCGAAGCCAAGTCGCCCTTGCTCTCTAACCACCCCTTTCTGTCTGCCGCACGCTTCTTGGCCAGCAGCATGTCCATCAGCGAGCGGGTCTGCTCGCTGTCGTCCACGGTCAGCTGCACCAGGCGGCGCGTATCCGGATGGATGGTGGATTCGCGCAGCTGCTGCGGGTTCATCTCGCCCAGGCCCTTGAAGCGGGTGACGCTGACCTGGCCGCGGATCTTCTCGCGTTCGATCTTGTCCAGCATCGAGCGCTTTTCTTCCTCGTCCAGTGCGTAAAACACCTGCTTGCCCGCGTCCACGCGGAACAGTGGCGGCATCGCCACGAACACATGGCCGGCGTCGACCAGGGCGGGGAAGTGCTTCAGGAACAGTGCGGTGAGCAGGGTCGCGATATGCAGGCCGTCGGAGTCCGCGTCCGCCAGAATTACGACCTTGCCGTAGCGCAGGCCGGACAGGTCATCCTTGCCCGGGTCGCAGCCGATGGCGATGGCAAGGTTGTGTACTTCTTCCGAAGCCAGCACGCTGCCCGAGGCGACTTCCCAGGTATTCAGGATCTTGCCGCGCAACGGCAGGATGGCCTGGAAATCCTTGTCGCGAGCCTGCTTGGCGCTGCCGCCTGCCGAGTCGCCTTCCACCAGGAACAGCTCGGTGCGCGACAGATCCTGGCTGATGCAGTCGGCCAGTTTGCCGGGCAGGGCAGGGCCCTGGGTGACCTTCTTGCGGGTGACCAGCTTTTCGGTCTTCAGGCGCGCACTGGCGCGCTCGATGGCGATCTGCGCGATCTTCTCGCCCAGTTCCACGTTCTGGTTCAGCAGCAGGCTGAAGGCGTCGTGCGCGGCGCCTTCAACGAAGCCGGCTGCCTGGCGCGAGGACAGACGTTCCTTGGTCTGGCCGCTGAACTGCGGGTCGGTCATCTTCAGCGACAGCACGAAGGACACGCGGTCCCACACGTCTTCCGGGGCCAGCTTGACGCCGCGCGGCAGCAGGTTGCGGAAGTCACAGAACTCGCGCAGTGCCTCGGTCAGGCCAGTGCGCAGGCCGTTGGCGTGGGTGCCGTGCTGGGCGGTCGGGATCAGGTTGACGTAGCTCTCCTGCACCAGCTCGCCTTCCGGCAGCCAGGCCACGGCCCAGTCAACGATTTCGGTTTCCTTCTTCAGGCTGCCGGTGAACAGGTCGGCCGGTAGCATTTCGCGCTCGCCCAGCTCGGCTTTCAGGTAGTCACGCAGGCCGTCCTCGAAATACCAGGTATCGACCTCGCCGGTGGCTTCGTCGGTCAGCTTGACGGTCAGGCCCGGGCACAGCACGGCCTTGGCGCGCAGCAGGTGGCGCAGGGCGCGCACGTTGAACTTGGGTGTATCGAAGTACTTCGGGTCCGGCCAGAAGCGCAGGCGGGTGCCGGTGTTCTTCTTGCCGACGCTGCCGACCACTTCCAGCGGGCTGGCGCGGTCGCCATCGCGGAACGTGATGCGGTGCTCGTTGCCGTCGCGGCGGATATGGATTTCCACCAGGTTGGACAGCGCATTGACCACCGACACACCCACGCCATGCAGGCCGCCGGAGAAGGTGTAGTTGCGGTTGCTGAACTTGCCGCCGGCATGCAGGCGGGTAAGGATCAGCTCGACGCCGGGGATTTTCTCTTCCGGGTGGACGTCCACCGGCATGCCGCGGCCGTCATCGCTGACTTCGCAGCTGCCATCCTTGAACAGGACAACCTCCACGGTGCGGGCATGGCCGGCCAGGGCCTCATCGACCGAGTTGTCGATGACTTCCTGCGCCAGATGGTTCGGGCGCGCGGTGTCGGTGTACATGCCGGGGCGGCGTTTGACCGGGTCCAGGCCGGAGAGGACTTCGATGTCGGCGGCGTTGTAACGGGCGTTCATGTATCTCGATAAGGCGCAAAGCGACGGGGGAGTTTGCGGTCTGACGGCGATTTTTGCACGCAGGGCATTCAGGGCGGGGCGAGGCGGGACGAGGTATCCTGTACGCGGTTTGAAATGAGCTCCGCCGTTCCAGGCGGGCATGTCGAGGAGGAACCGGATGAAATCGTCGAAATTGCTGGCTCTGGCTGCTGTTGCCGCCGCGGTAGTGGCGGTTCCTTTCGTGATGGCGCAGAACGCCGACAAGGGCAAGGCCGGCGAAGCCGCCCAGGCTGCCCCGGTGGACAAGGCGCAGAGCGAGGCCGAGCAGAAGGCCAAGCGTCGCGCCGCCGCCGCCGCGCAGGAGCGGGCACAGGGTGGCCAGCAGGCCGCCCCGCGTGAAGAAGAGGAAGAAGAGGAAGCCCGTCGCCGTCGCTGACGCGGTTTCACCTGCATGACAGACGCCCCGGCTCCGGCCGGGGCGTCTTTTTTTTGAGGTCGCCATGATTCCGTGCTTGGGAGTTTTGGCGACAACCTTTAAACTAGGGCTTTCCGGGAGGCAGTGAGCCATGACCCCCCTTATTTTTGTTACCGGCGGTGTGGTGTCCTCGCTTGGCAAGGGCATTGCGGCCGCGTCTCTGGCCTCCATTCTCGAGGCACGTGGCCTGAAGGTCACGATGATGAAGCTGGATCCGTACATCAACGTCGATCCAGGCACGATGAGCCCCTTCCAGCATGGTGAGGTCTACGTCACCGACGACGGTGCCGAGACCGACCTGGATCTGGGCCATTACGAGCGTTTCGTACACACCCGGTTGAGCCGCAAGAATTCGGTCACCACCGGGCGTATCTATGAAAACGTGATCCGCAAGGAGCGCCGGGGCGATTACCTGGGCGCCACCGTGCAGGTCATCCCGCATATCACCGACGAAATCCGCCGTTGCATCGACGAGGCCACCGAAGGCTTCGACGTGGCATTGGTGGAAATCGGTGGCACCGTGGGCGATATCGAATCGCTGCCGTTCCTGGAGGCCATCC
The DNA here is from genome assembly GCF_056759635.1 of Stenotrophomonas sp. STEN056. Lineage (NCBI taxonomy): Bacteria > Pseudomonadati > Pseudomonadota > Gammaproteobacteria > Lysobacterales > Lysobacteraceae > Stenotrophomonas > Stenotrophomonas sp. STEN056. The sequence continues at coordinate 1,286 of NZ_JBRRDL010000017.1, read as the reverse complement.
GCCAGGTGCGTACCGAGCGCGGCCCGGAGAAGGCCTTGTTCATGCACCTCACCCTGGTGCCGTTCATCGGTGCGGCCGGTGAGCTGAAGACCAAGCCGACCCAGCACTCGGTCAAGGAGCTGCGCTCCATCGGTATCCAGCCGGACGTGCTGCTGTGCCGTTCGGAACAGGCGATTCCGGATTCGGAGCGCCGCAAGATTTCCCTGTTCACCAACGTTTCCGAGCGTGCCGTGATCAGCGTGCCGGACGTGGAAGTGCTGTACCGCGTGCCGATGGGCCTGCATGCGCAGGGCCTGGACGAAATCGTGGTCAACCAGCTCAAGCTGGGCGACAAGGCCGGCCCTGCCGACCTGTCCGAGTGGGAGTCGGTGCTCGATGCGGCGCTGCATCCGCTGGATGAAGTGACCATCGCGGTGGTTGGCAAGTACGTCGACCACCAGGACGCCTACAAGTCGGTGGGCGAGGCGCTCAAGCACGGCGGCCTGCGCCAGCGCACCCGGGTCAACCTGAAGTGGCTGGAAGCGCAGGAACTGGAAGAATCCGGCCTGGCCGGGCTTGAGGGCGTGGACGGCATTCTGGTGCCGGGCGGCTTCGGTGACCGTGGTTTCGAGGGCAAGGTGCTGACCTCTCAGTACGCCCGTGAGCACAACGTGCCGTACTTCGGCATCTGCTATGGCATGCAGGCGGCGGTGGTGGATTACGCCCGTCATGTGGCCGGGCTGGAAGGCGCCAACAGCACCGAAAACGACCGCCAGTCGCCGAACCCGGTGATCGGCCTGATCACCGAATGGCGTACGGCCAGCGGTGAAGTCGAGAAGCGTGACGAGAAATCCGACCTGGGCGGCACCATGCGCCTGGGCCTGCAGGAGCAGCGCCTGAAGCCGGGCACCCTGGCCCATGAGCTGTACGGCAAGGATGTGGTGGCCGAGCGTCACCGCCACCGTTACGAGTTCAACAACCGTTACCGCGCCCAGCTGGAAGACGCGGGCCTGGTGATCGCCGGCAAGTCGATGGATGACACGCTGGTGGAGGTGGTTGAGCTGCCGCGTGACCAGCACCCCTGGTTCCTGGCCTGCCAGGCGCATCCGGAGTTCCTGTCCACGCCGCGCGGTGGGCACCCGCTGTTTATCGGCTTCATCCGCGCTGCGCGTGAGAAGAAGGCAGGCGGCAAGCTGCTCAAGGAAGCCCGCGCGTAAGCGCAACAGCCTGTAGTGGGGGGCGCGGCCCAGGCCCAGGGGAACGGGGAGAGGGGAGGTCCGCTGCACAGCGCCCCGCGACGCGCACCC
>NZ_JBRRDL010000016.1:0-91686 GCF_056759635.1 Stenotrophomonas sp. STEN056 | reverse complement strand
CACCGAGATCCCTCACGACAGCCTTGGCGGGCTGACGCCCGCCGAATTCCGCCAATACCACGAACCGGAAACCTCTAATTTAGCCTGGCATTGAAATACGGGAAGTCGACAATTCCCTCTCCCGTCATTTTGTCAACCAGTACAAGCTCGGTACTGGAGAGCTTCACCCCACCAATCTCCCCTGTTGACTTGACAATAGAAAGAGGCCAGCCTTGATTAGCCTTAACTTTATCCAAAGTGCTTTTTATTGCTCCCGCTCCACATGCGACAGCAGCGTCAGCCAGACCATCAAGATTGTCTGAAAAATAGAAAGGACTTATTAGAATATCTCGCCCCCTAGCCTGATGCTCGCTAACGATTCCACTTGCCTTACCAACCACCAAGCAACGATCGAGGACAGATCTTTCAACCCCAACATCATTGATAATAGTATTTTTATTTAAAGGTGACTCTTGCAATTTCGCAAGAATTTGAATCGTCGCCTGCTCATGCTCATTCAACGAACACTCCGAAGCTGCGTACCCCCCAATTCCAACATAGACATCGTCAAAAACGGGGATATTCGGAATTATGCTAGTTATTTTCCTGCCCTTTTCAACTAGCTTCACGAAGCTCACATCATCAAGAAGCCGGAGAACTCGTTCAAGCGCAAACGAAGGAATCCCCATCATATGGTCGGAAACCTTCCGGAGAACTTCATATTCAATCTCTCCGAGGCCTTTAATATGAATTGCCAGAGTTCCAGCCATACCGATCAACTGCAGGTCATCGAACTCAGAAATTTGATTAGAAGCTAAGCCAGAATGAAGATCATAGGCGATTTCGGCAATCTCTTTACTCACGTCCCATCCCTTGAATCGAGGTATATCCAGATCAAAATGACTATTTTTCTACAAAAAAAAGGGGCGATAGAATCGCCCCTCTATATCAAACCCCAACAGGATTACTCTTCTCCGGATCAATCCCATACTGCTTGATCGCCCGGGCAACATCCTTCGCCGTCATCTTCCCGTCCTTCGCCAGCGCCGCGATTGCAGCGTGGGCGATGTAATAACGGTCAACCTCGAAGAAGCGACGCAGGTTGGCGCGGGTGTCGGAGCGGCCGAAGCCATCCGTGCCCAGTACCGAGTAGGTGCCCGGCACGAAGGCGCGGATCTGGTCGGTGTAGGCGCGCACGTAGTCCGTTGCGGCGATGACCGGGCCCTGGCGGCCTTCCAGCAGCTGGGTGACGTACGGCTTGCGCTGTTCGGCTTCCGGGTGCAGGCGGTTCCAACGCTCGGCGTCGAAACCATCGCGACGCAGTTCGTTGAAGCTCGGGCAGCTCCAGATGTCTGCGGTGACGCCGAAATCCTTGTCCAGCAGTTCGGCCGCTGCAATGGCCTCGCGCAGGATGGTGCCACTGCCCAGCAGCTGCACGCGCAGCTCGCCCTTCTTTGGCTTGCCGGCGTCGGTGAGCAGGTACATGCCCTTGATGATGCCTTCGGCTGCGCCTTCCGGCATGGCCGGGTGGGCGTAGTTCTCGTTCATCAGGGTGATGTAGTAGTACTCGTCGATCTGGTCTTCCATCATGGCCTTGGTGCCATGCTGCAGGATCACAGTGACTTCGTAACCGAAGGTCGGGTCGTAGCTGCGCACGTTCGGGATGCCGCCGGCCACGATGTGGCTGAAGCCGTCTTCGTGCTGCAGGCCCTCGCCGTTGAGCGTGGTGCGGCCGGCGGTGCCGCCGAGCAGGAAGCCACGGGTACGCATGTCCGCCGCCTGCCAGGCAAGGTCGCCCACGCGCTGGAAGCCGAACATCGAGTAGTAGATGTAGAACGGCAACATCGGCACGTTGCTGACCGAGTAGCTGGTACCAGCCGCCATCCACGAGGCAATCGCACCCGGCTCGCTGATGCCCTGCTGCAGCACCTGGCCGCTCTGGTCTTCGCGGTAGTACATGAGCTGGTCGGCATCGACCGGCTTGTACTTCTGGCCGTACGGGGCGTAGATGCCGATCTGGCGGAACAGGCCTTCCATGCCGAAGGTGCGCGCTTCGTCGGCGACGATCGGCACCAGGCGCGGGCCCAGTTCCTTGTCACGCAGGCTGATGTTCAGCGTCTGCACGAAGGCCATGGTGGTGGAATAGGTGCGCTCGCCAGATTCCTTGAGCAGGCGCTCGTAGGTTTCCAGCTTGGGTGCGGTGAAGGACTTATCGGCCTTCTGGCGACGCTGCGGCAGGTAGCCACCCAGCGAGGCGCGACGCTCCTGCAGGTACTTCACTTCCGGCGAATCCGGGCCCGGGTGGTAGAACGGCACCTGGCCGTCCTTGAGCTGTTCGTCGGTCACCGGAATGTTGAAGCGGTCGCGGAAGTGGCGCACCGCTTCGTCGTCCAGCTTCTTGGTCTGGTGGGTGGGGTTCAGTGCCTCGCCGGCGCTGCCCATGCCGTAGCCCTTGACCGTCTTGGCCAGGATGACGGTGGGCATGCCCTTGGTGTTCACGGCCTGGTGGTAGGCGGCGTACACCTTGTGCGGGTCGTGGCCACCACGGTTCAGGCGCCAGATGTCGTCGTCGGACAGGCTGGCCACCATCGCGGCGGTTTCCGGGTACTTGCCGAAGAAATGCTCGCGCGTGTACGCGCCACCGAAGGCCTTGCAGTTCTGGTATTCGCCGTCGACGGTTTCCATCATCAGCTTCTTCAGGACGCCGTTGGTGTCCTTGGCCAGAAGCGGATCCCAGTACGAGCCCCACAGCAGCTTGATGACGTTCCAGCCGCCGCCACGGAACACACCTTCCAGTTCCTGGATGATCTTGCCGTTGCCGCGCACCGGGCCGTCCAGGCGCTGCAGGTTGCAGTTGACCACGAAGATCAGGTTGTCCAGGCCTTCGCGGCCGGCCAGGGCGATGGCGCCCAGGGTTTCCGGCTCGTCCGACTCGCCGTCACCGATGAAGCACCACACCTTGCGGTCGGACTTCTCGATCAGGCCGCGGTTTTCCAGGTAGCGCATGAACTGCGCCTGGTAGATGGCGGCCAGCGGGCCCAGGCCCATCGACACGGTCGGGGTCTGCCAGAAATCCGGCATCAGCCACGGGTGCGGGTAGGACGACAGGCCACCGCCGTCCACTTCCATGCGGAACTTGTCCAGCTGCTGCTCGTCAATGCGGCCTTCCAGGAAGGCGCGCGAGTAGATGCCCGGGGCGCTGTGGCCCTGGATGAACAGCAGGTCGCCCGGGTGGCTTTCACTCGGCGCGCGCCAGAAGTGGTTGAAACCCACGTCATACAGCGTTGCGCCGGAGGCGAAGGAGGCGATGTGGCCGCCCAGGTCGCCCGGCTTGCGGTTGGCGCGCACCACGGTGGCCATCGCGTTCCAGCGGATGATGGAGCGGATGCGCCATTCCAGCTCGGCGTTGCCCGGGCTCTTGGCCTCGAGCTGCGGCTCGATGGTGTTGACGTATTCGGTGGTGGGAGAGAACGGCAGGAACGCGCCCGAACGACGGGTCAGTTCAACCATGCCTTCCAACAACTGATGCGCGCGCTCGGGGCCCTCGACATCGATAACGGCCTTCAACGACTCGATCCACTCCTGTGTTTCCAGGGGGTTCGTGTCGTTGTTCAGCACTTCATTCAACCAGTTCATTGGCGCTCCCAGTTACTGCACGCACGCGCGCGCTTGTTCGTTGTTTTGAGCCGCAAAGTGTAGCGCACCCGGCCCCTTGCCAAGCGGGCTACGCATGCGTATGGAGGTGCAAAAGCCAGTGTCCGCAAGACACGATGACGACAGCCAGGCGGCCGGATCCGGGTCACCATGGGACAGCCATGGACAACGCTTGGCGCAGAACCAAGGCGCCTGCACGGTTGCAGGCTGGCATCACGGCGAGTCAGGTGCGTGACAGGTCACCCATGCTGCATCGCAGCATGTATCAGACGATTGGTCGCGATTGGCTGGCAGAACGCTCTGTCCCTTGATCAGCGATAGGCGGAGATTGCCGTCAGCATGTTTTCGATATATCGTCTTCTCCAATTCGATATATCGAAACCGCCATGACCGCCACTGAAACCCGCCGCCGTACCTCCCCCCGCCCGCTGGGCCGTGGTGACCTGCGCCTGCTGCTGCTGTCGCGGATCGGCCAGGGGCCGCACCACGGCTACGAGTTGATCCAGCAGATCAGCGAGATGTTCGTGCGCGTGTACACGCCCAGCGCCGGCTCGGTGTATCCGCTGCTGGCCGATTTCGAGAACCAGCGCTGGGTGCGCGCCGAGGAAGACGGCGGCCGCAAGCGCTACCACATCACCAGCCTGGGCCAGGCGCAGTTGAAACAGCGCGCCAGCGAAGTGGAAGACGCGCTGCTGCGTGCCCGCCACAGCGCGCGCGTGATTACCCGCGCCAACATGCCCCCGGCCCTGCGCGATGCCATGCATGAATTCACCCACGCCGTGATGGCCCGCCATGGCCGTTGGCAGAACGCCGACGTCGAAGGCATCACCGAATTGCTGGAACAGGCCACCGCGCGGGTGAAAGACGTTACGCAGGATTGATTGCCCCATTGCTCCCCACGACCCAGCCAGAGCGATCCAGCCAGGTCACCCCGGCTCACGCCGTCATTGACCACACAGGTAATGCCATGTCTTTGCATGAAACCCAGTTGATCCGCCTCACTCCCCGCTTCCGCCAGTTGCAGGTGCTGCGCAGCGAGCGCCTGACCCCGAACATGCAGCGCATCGTGGTGGGCGGCCAGGCGCTGGAAGGCTTCGACAGCCGCTCGCCGGACGACCACGTCAAGCTGTTTTTCCCCAATGGCGAAGGCGCATTCGTGCTGCCTGAGCTGACCGAACACGGCCCGCGCTATCCCGAAGGCCTGCAGCCCTCGCCCGCCCGCGACTACACCCCGCGCCTTTACGACGCCGCGGCCAACACCCTGGTGCTGGATTTCGTACTGCATGGCGACGGCCCGGCAACCAGTTGGGCGGCGCGCGCACAAGCCGGTGATGCACTGGTGGTGGCCGGGCCGCGCGGCTCGCATGTGGTGGCCGACGACTTCGACACCTATGTGCTGATTGGCGATGAAACCGCATTGCCGGCCATCGCACGCCGGCTTGAAGAGCTGCCCGAGGATGCCGTGGCCGAGGTGTTCATCGAGATTCCCGAAGAGGGCGACCGGCAGCCGCTGGACAGCGCCGCACAGGTCACGGTGTCCTGGTTCGAGCGCAACGGTTTTGACGCCGCCAGCAGCACGCTGCTGGAGGATGCCCTGGTGGATTTCGAGCAACCCGATGGCGACACGCACTACTGGATTGCCACCGAATCACGCCGCGCACGGATGATGCGCAAGTTCATCGAAGGCCACCTGCAGGTGCCGAAGGAATGGATCCGCGCGACTGGGTATTGGAAGGCGGATCCGAACGAGGTGGAGTGATTGCTTCAGCCCCTCCCCTCCGCTGCGCGAAAGGTGAGGGGGCGAAGCTGTAGTGCCGAGCCATGCTCGGCAGAGGCTTTCCCGGTACGGCTCCAGCCGAGCATGGCTTGGCTCTACACGGTCAGAAGCTACCCCTCCCCAGCCCTCCCCTGCACTGCGTGCAAGAGAGGGAGCCAAGCTTTGCCCTCCCCCCTTGGCCATCGGCCAAAGGGAGGGGACTAAAGCTACAGCCCTGCGCCGAAGCGGTAGGTCATGCCCAGCATCGGGCCGGACAGGGATACATCCAGGCGCTTGCCGTTGTCGCGGTAATCCAGGCTCTGGTGCCGGTAACCCATCGATACGAACAGCTTGTCGGTGGCCTGGTAATTGGCCAGCGCCAACACCTGCCAGGTGGAATCCGAACCCACGCCAAAACCTCCTACGTCCACATACGCCACGCTGCTCCAGCGCGGCGACAGGGCCTGCCGCCAACGCACGGCGGCAATCGGGTCAACGAACGAGGAATCCGAACGTGCCGACACCAGCCCCGGCACATTCACCGCGGCGTTGATGTCCCAGTGACGCAGGCCGGCCATCAGGTCGATGCCGGTGTGTTCGGTCGACTTCCACGCATAACCGGCGGTGACCGTTGCCGAGGTCTGCCGCACCTTCACCTTGGCCGCGATGCCAATCGGCAACGGGGTGGAGTCCGACGTGGATGCATGGGTGAAATCGGCCTGCAGCACGAAGTTGCCACGGCGCGCGGTGCCGGTGATGAAGGCCGCAGCATCCAGGCTGTCCATCAGCTCGGAGAACGACTTGTCCACGTGCGCCATCGGTGCGTGGCGGAATGGCCGCACCTGCCCTTCCATGCCGCTCATCCAGACATACGGTGTGGCCTGGAAACGCCAGCCATCGGCCTGGCCATCATCGGCCGCCTGCGCGTGGGCGAGCGGAACGCTGCCCATTGCCAGCAACAACACCGCCAGCGACAGGCGCCGGCGCTTGGGCTTGAATCGGGTGTTCATTGAAACTCCAGATGACGCGTGCCCGGCACACCGGGCACGCTGATTACATGACGTGCTCAGACGCCCAGGAAACGGAATGCCTTGGCGTCCTTGAACTGCGCGTTGGCCTCACCCGAATAGATGGTGCGCTGCTGCGGGCCCAGGTCCAGGCGCTTGACCTTGCCGGTGCGCTCGCTGAAGTCGATCTTCTTCAAATCCACCCAGAACACATTGGTGCTCAGCGCCGACTCGAAGTAATACCGCTTGCGCGACTGGTCCGACACCGTGCGCCAGCGGGTGGAGGAGATGTTCGGCTCGCCCGGGGTGGTGATGCCGTACGGCACCGACACGTTGCGGATCACGCCGAACACGCTGGCCGTGGTTTCCACCGGGTCGTCGGACTTGGGAAGGGCATCCACATAGAACGCCGCACGCGCGAAGCGATCGGCCGCGCGGTTGGTGCCCGGCAGCATCACCGTGCCGCCGATCTTGCGCCAATAACTTTCCAGCGCCAGTTGCTCCTCGAAGATCGGCGAGTTGGTCATCACCTTGTAGTCGCGGCTGTGATGGATGACCTGCTTGCCCTTGATGTACTCAATGATGGCGCTGTCGCCACTGGCATCGGACAGGGACAAGTGCAGCGTGGCCAGGCGCTGCTCGCCCGGCGGCGAATCGGTGATCAGGGTGAACGGTTCGTCGGCCAGCGCGGCTACCGCTTCTTCAACGGTGGCGAAGTTGTCGAGCATGTACTGCGTCCAGGCCGAGATGCTCAAGCCCGGCTTGCCGTTGTCGCGCTCGGGGTATTCGGATTCGGCCAGCCACAGCAGGTTGGCAACAAGACCGGCCTCGTTCATGCCGTCGGTGGTGGCGAAGTCATACGCAGCGGTGATGACGCTGCCGTAGCGCGACGTCCACCGCAACGAGTTTTCACCGGCCTCGCCGTTGCGCTGCAGGCCACGCGGGAACATCCACAGGTGGCTGCCAGTGTCGATCTTGTAATCCATCGAACGGCCGGTAAACACATCATTGCCGGCACCCTGGAAGACGAAACGGGTGCAGGCATCTGCACTCTGTGGCAGGGCCAATGCCCCGACCAGAACCGTGGCACACGCGGCCACGATGGATCGCCGGATTGCTTTCATGGATAAGACCCCTTTGGATTGATCAGCGCTGGACAGATAAACGCATTGAAATTATCAAGCCTATTGTCCTGCAGTAGTGAAATGCAGACGCGCGCCCCATCACAGCCTGAAAGAAAGCGTGAGCAAGCGTTACCGGAACAGGAAAGGCCCGCTCATCGCGGGCCTTTCCTGCAATCACCGCATGGTTGCAAGCGCACCAGGGCCAGCACTGTGCCGTCGCCATCCAAAGTAATGCGCCAATGCAATCTCCAGCAGCACCAACGCCATGCCGATCAACAGCGGCAACAACAGGCCCAGGTAGATGCCGGGCATCATCGCGTTGAGCTGCAGCTTCAACAGGTTGACGGCACCTTGCGTATGCAGCAGCTCGTTCATGCGCATGCTGAAGGCTTGCTGGAATACCCGCTTGTCCACCCCGCTGTGGCTGGCCAGTTGCTCGGCCAGGCTGGCTTCCACCCAGCGTGACATCAGCACCGCACGCAGCTGTGCAATGCCTTTGGATGCCCACCGCGATGCCCAGCCCTCGCCCTGCAGCACCGCTGCGCCCGGCAAGGGATGTTCGGCCAGATACGAACCAACCACGTTGCGCGTGACCTCATGCACCGAGGCATCGCTGCGCATCAGCTCGGCCAGTGCCTGGTCATCCAGCGACGACTCAAAATCGCGCTGCCAGTTGCTGACCAGCACCTGCAGGTGTGGCTGGAAGTGATCCATCTGCTTGTACAAGGCCCGCTGCGCACCCGCGGCAAAACCCACCTGCAACCCGGAGAAGGCAAACAACAGCGGCAGTACCACCACATGGCAGGCAACCAGCACATGGTGCCAACGGCGCTGCCGCGACAGCCAACCCAGGCGCCGCAGCCCCATCCATGCCGCGATACCCAGCAACAGCCCAACCAGGGTGCCCAGCAACGCACCGCCCAGCAGATCCACCAGGCTCAGCCCGGCCCAGAACTCTCCCAACCAATACTGTGCGTCTTGCACATCCTGCTCCTGTAGCAACCAGCCCGGCAGGGTAAGCGCAATTACCCCCGGAAAGGAGCTTGGGCGCACCTCCTGCCGCAGTCATTCGTCACGCACCGAGATGCCCTGCCGCCTGGCAGCGGCATACAGGTAGGACAGATGCCGACTGCTATGATTCGCGCAGCCAAACCCGGCCGAAACCCCTGTGCCTTCGCATGAGCATCTCCTTCGCCACCATCCGCACGTTCTGTGTTCCTGCCGCTGCTGTCGTGATTGCCGCGAGTCTGAGCGGCTGCCTGACGACGCCGGGCCCCACCGTTGCCGGTGACGGCCACTGCGATGCCACCAACCTGCAATGGGCCGTAGGCCAGCCGGGCAACGAAGCCAACATGCGCCGCCTGGCACGCGAAAGTGGCGCCGGGCTGGTCAACCCGATTGCGCCGACCACCATCGTCTCGCGCGACATCCGCCAGGATCGCCTGCGCGTGTTCCTGGATGCAGGCAATGTGATCACCGCTGTGCGCTGTGAGTAATTGAAGCCGGCGCTGATGCATCGACGACCGGCGCCGCATCTCCAAAAGAGCGCATGAAGCTGTCGTTTCTCCTGCCTGCGGGGTGAGCGAAGGGCGCGCGTCCCCTCGGCTTCGGACGATCACCCGGCGCAGCAAACAGACTTTCGCCTTGCCCTCACCCCTCTCCCGCGTACGGGAGAAGGGCTGAAACAGGCCGCAGCCTGCGCCGGTTCAAGCGCCGGTCTTATCCTTGATGGTGGTACTGGGGCCGTTGGCCTTGACGCTGGTGATGCCGGCTTCGCGGGCGGCTTGTGAGGAATACAGCTGGCTGCTGCCGATCACCTGGTGATTGGCGGCCTTCAAGTTGAAATGGTGGCGCCCGTCACTGCTGGTCTTGCGCTCGAAACGCGCCTCGTCCGGGCTGTTCTTCTGTACCGAGGCGATGCCGTTCTCCGCGGCAGGCCGCGTGGTGTAGCGCTCGCTGGTGAGGATCACCTCGGCGTTGCCCGCCTTGAGCACGAAATAAAACTGGCCGTCACTGCTCTTGTCCAACTCGTACCAACCCGCCATCACGATTCCCCTTGTGAGGATGATGCCGGCATGCGGCAACGCAGATAGCACAACCGCATGCAAGGCTGTGAGCCCGGATACCCGGACGGTTGAGGCCACATGGGCGCGGCCACGGGTGGGACTTTACCTCAATCTTCCGCTCGCTCCAGCCAGGCCAGCTTGCGGCCGCGCGGGAGCCGCTTCAGCTCCCACTCGGCGCGCGAAGCGGCGGCACGGTCGGCATAGGCACGCTGGGCAAGAATGCGCAGCGGCGGGTGCGCGCGGGTATAGCGCGCACCCTTGCCGCTGAGGTGGGCCCGGAACCGCGCTTCCACGTCGGTGCTGATGCCTGCGTAGTAACTACCGTCACTGCATTCGAGCAGGTACAGGAACCAGCTTGCGGCCGTCATGCGGGCTCCGGCTGGCCCATTACAGGCTGGCGGCGTCGGCGATCTTGCACAGGCCCTCGCCCACGGCCTTGTTGGAGGTCATCTGCCCGCCCTTGATGCTGAAGCGCACTTCGACACGGACGGTACCGTCGTCCTGGCGGCGCACGGTGGTACGCAGCGGCACGGTCGAGCCACCGCCACCGCGCACCGGATTTTCCGCGGCGATGTAGCCGGTCTGCTCGTTCGGGTAGATACCGACCATGCCCTCGGCCTCGATCGCGGCCACGGTCTTGGCAAAGGCGTCGGCGTAGCTGATGCCTTCATGGTCGGTAGAGGCCAGGAACTGCTTGCCGGAGGTGAAGCCACCGGCCACGGACAGGTTCTGCAGGCAGCCGCTGCCCGAATCAAAGACTTCCTTCTTGGCCTGGGCCACGGTCGGCACCAGCATCATTGCCAGCACCATGCTGCACGTACGAATACGCATCACTTCCTTCTCCATAAGCGGTGATTTCATTGGCTTCCTGCCGCGTGAGGCGCTCTCCCCTGAGACCACAGCAGGCGGGAAACCTTGCGCCTCCCGCCGCATAAATTACTTGCACTGACCACCGCGTGCCAGTGCAGCTGTCACGCCGGCCCTGCTCAGGCCGCCGCTTCCAGCTGCAGCCTGCGGCGCGCGCGTACCGCCTTGGCCAGGCGCTCCAGTACCTGCACGGTGCTGTCCCAGTCGATGCAGCCATCGGTGATGCTCTGGCCGTAGACCAGCGGCTGGCCTTCGACCAGCTCCTGGCGCCCGGCAACCAGATGGCTCTCGATCATCACCCCGACCACGCGCTGCTCACCTGCCTCCAGCTGCGCGGCGATGTCGTCGATCACCCTGGGCTGGTTTTCCGGCTTCTTGCTGCTGTTGGCGTGGCTGGCATCGATCATCAACCGCGCCGGCAGCTGGGACTTGCCCAGCACTTCGCTGGCCGCCTGCACGCTGGCCGCGTCGTAGTTGGGGGTCTTGCCGCCGCGCAGGATCACATGGCAATCCGGGTTGCCCTGGGTGGCGACGATGGCGGTGCCGCCTTCCTTGGTCACCGACAGGAAATGGTGCGGGTGCGAGGCTGCGCCGACGGCATCGGCGGCGATCTTCACATCGCCGGTGGTGCCGTTCTTGAAGCCCACCGGGCAGGACAAACCAGAGGCCAGTTCGCGGTGCACCTGGCTTTCGGTGGTGCGGGCGCCAATCGCGCCCCAGGCCACCAGGTCGGCGATGTACTGCGGCGAGATCACGTCCAGGAACTCCACGCCGGCCGGCAGGCCAAGGCGGTTGATGTCACGCAGCAGGCCTCGCGCCACGCGCAGGCCCTTGTTGATGTTGAAGCTGCCGTCCAGGTCCGGATCGTTGATCAGGCCCTTCCAGCCCACCGTGGTACGCGGCTTCTCGAAGTACACGCGCATGACGATTTCCAGTTCGCCGCCGAGTGCATCGCGCAATGGGCGCAGGCGCTGGGCGTATTCCATGGCCGCAACCGGGTCGTGGATGGAGCATGGGCCAACCACCACGGCAAGGCGGTCGTCCTGGCCGTGCAGGATGCGGTGCAATGAGGCACGGGCATCGGCCACGGTCTGCGAGGTTTCATCATCACAAGGCAGCAGCGACAGCAGCTGTGCGGGCGGGGTCAACGGTTCAAGCTTGCGGATACGCAGATCATCGGTGTGGGGGGGCATTGCAGGGACTCCAGTTCATGAAGTGAAAGGGTTGCCCCAGCGAGGCGGCATAAAAAAAAGCCGCCAGGTGCGCTGGCGGCTTTTCGGGAATGCTTCTGAAAGTTTCTTCAGGGTGAACGCAGTCCTTCCTCCGCCAGCGGTTTCGGAAAGTAATACCAAAAGTAAAAGCTGGCGCGGGCTGCGTTCATGGGGAGCATTGATAACACGGTTTTTTGTGCGATGCGACAGTTTCAGAGGCAACGGACACGGCAGGCAGCCCGATTCAGCCGATGAAGGTGATACTTCTCCCTTCTGACCACCCACCATCGCCTGCCATGAATACCGCCGCCCCCGATCCGCTGCAGATCGCCTGCCCGCATTGCAACGCGATCAACCGCGTCCCCACTGATCGTCTGGCGCAGGCGCCATCGTGCGGACGCTGCCACAACGCCTTGTTCACCGCCACGCCGGTAGCCCTGAATGCCGCAGCCTTCGACGCGCATGCCAACCGCTCGCAGATTCCGCTGCTGATCGACTTCTGGGCTGCGTGGTGCGGGCCATGCCGGCAGATGGCGCCGGAGTTTGCCAAGGCTGCCGCACAGTTGGAGCCACACATGCGGCTGGGCAAGGTGGACACCGAAGCCGAGCCGGCGCTGGCCACCCGCTTCAACATCCGCAGCATCCCGACCATGGTGCTGCTGCAGGGCGGGCGTGAGATTGCGCGGCAGTCCGGCGCCATGCCGGCCAGCAGCATCGTGCAATGGGCGCGACACTGATCTCACGCACAAGCCAACTCGATATGCACGGCAAACGCGCGAGATGCCCCCCGATGCATGCATGACCCGCCGGAAATGCATGCACCATCGGCAACTCCCACAGGCCGCACCGGGTGATTGAAGCAGGCCCTCTGCGCAACTCCGGGCGACACTTGCATGTGTCCGCGCCGCAGAGAGGTACACGGCGGATCGATGCCGGCAACTGCCACGATCACGCGCCTGTTCCATTCCAGAACATGCGCGTGATGCGCTTTCAGCAATGCACCTGTCTGGATGCCCATCGCAGCAGGCTTGCGCGGCATGCGCCTGCTGCGCGCACCAGGTGCGTGTGTGCAAAAGACAGCGCGCGGAGCGTTTGAACAGACCACAGTGTTTGAAATCCCCCTGTCATCGGCGGGAGGATTTATGACCATACTGATGCCGCAACGCTGGCCCGCGTTGCAGGCCCTTCAATCGTGTGAGCGTGCGCCATGCGTACCGATTCCCGCCTTGTCCAGATGTTCGTGGCCGTCGCCGATGCGCTGTCCTTCACCCGCGCCGCGCAGAACCTGCACGTTGCCCAACCCTGGTTGTCCTCGCAGATCCGCAAGCTGGAGGCGCAGCTGGGCTTTGAGCTGTTCATCCGCGACAGCCGCAGCGTGGCCTTGAGCGAGCAGGGCAAGGCACTGCGCGAACACGCACGCGCGGTGATGCGCTCACTGGATGAATTCAACGCCTGCGCGGCCATGCTGCGCACGCGCGAGGCGCGCCCGTTGTTGCGCATCGGCCTGCCGCCCTACTCCCACCTGTTCGCCAAGCGGGTGGCACTGCTGGAACGCTTTGCCCAGCTGCAGCCGAAGATCCAGATTGAAATCGTGCTCGGCTGGAGCCCGGAACTGGTGGACCGCGTGGTTGCACGCAGCCTGGACATGGCCTTCATCGTGGGCGAGATCGTCAACCCGGCGCTGGACTACCAACTCATCGGCCAGGTGCCCTGCAGCCTGTGCTGCCGGTGTGATGATCCGCTGGCCGCGCGGGATGTCGTGCGCAGCACCGACCTGCGCGGCCGAACCGTCCTGACCTTCGAACGCGGCCTGAATCCATCGATGCATGAGCAGTTGTTCGGCGCCGCGCAGCGGGCCGGCGCAGTGCTGCGGGTTGACCACGAAATGATGAGCGACCTGTGGATGCAGCACATTCTCGCCGGCGAGGCGGTGGGCCTGAACTTCCTCCGCAGGCCGCCACTGCAGTTGAGCGATCAATTGTGCATGCGCCCGTTCGTTGATGCAGCGGATGTGACGCTGCGCCTGGTACGCCGCAGCGGTACACCGGATCCGGCGGTGGAACTGTGCTGGCAAGTTGCCTTGAGCGCGGCATGACCGCCCCGGGAATCACCACCTGCTTCATCCAGACGTGATTGCTATGGATGGCCGCTGTTTTCGTATTGGACGCGGCATGCCGGGCTTTGGATAGTGACATCCATGGAACGCGTCACTTCGAGCATGTTCACACCGCACCCGCACGGTATGCCCGGCAATTGCCCGGATGATGCGCAGGACCGGCGCAACACACCCAGCTTGACCCGGCATGCCGTGCACGGCCGACGACGACAGACCTCTCCCTGTCGCCTTCACCATTGATGTCGCCACGCTGCCAGGCCACGGAATGAAGCTGCAGCCACCGCACAGCCGTTCCGCTCCCCCTTCCCTGCACATCGTCTTCCAGGCGGCGCCTGCCCACGCCGACGCATGCAAACAGGCTGCCCACCCGTAACGGACAGCAAGAGAGCACTTCCCGATGAATGCACAAATGCAGGCGCAGGCCAGCCCACATGCCCGCCTCGATGGTCTGCTGCGCGCCCGCTCCATCGCGCTGGTCGGCGCGAGCGAGCGTTCGACCTGGTCCAACGGTGCATTCGCCAACTTCGGCCGGCTTGGCTATGAAGGCAACGTGCATGTGGTCAACCCCGGCGGCGGCCATGTGCATGGCGTCATTGCTGCAAGCTCCTGCCGCGCAATTGGCCAGCCGGTGGATGCGGCGTTGTTGATGGTGCCCATGCGTGCCATCGAGGCGGCATTGCACGATCTGCACGAAGCCGGGATCGGTAACGCGGTGATGCTCACTTCCGGGTTTGCCGAAATGGGCAGCGATGGAGCCGCGCGCCAGGCCGCTGTTGCCACGCTGGCGCAACAACTGGGCATCCACCTGCTGGGCCCGAACTGCCTGGGCTTGATCAACTTCATCGACCGCGTGCCGATCTGGACGATCAACCTGCCCACCCGCCTGGTCGGCAACGTGGCACTGGTGTCGCAGAGCGGGGCCATTGCCAGCTACATCGCCGAGTTCGCCGGCCGTCAGGGTGTGGGCCTGAGTTACATCGTCTCCACCGGCAACGAAGCCGACCTCAATGTCGCACGCGTCGTGGATTACCTGGTTGATGACGACGCCACGCAGGTGATCTGCCTGTTTCTGGAAACCACCCGCGACGCAACCACCCTCACCGCCGCCGCACGGCGTGCGTTGGAGGCAGGCAAGCCCATCATCGCGCTGAAGATCGGCCGCAGTGAACGCACCGCCAGGGTTGCACTGGCGCATACCGGCTCACTGGTGGGCGATGACCGTGTGTTTAATGCCGCCTGCAGGCAGCTGGGCATCATCCGCGTGCATTCAATGGATGCGCTGGTCGCAACCGCCGGTGTGTTGTCACGGGTGCAGCCGCGTCATGGCGGCGTAGCTGTCATGGCCATCTCTGGCGGCACCTGCGAGGTGGCCGCTGACCGCGCCGAAGCCGTCGGCCTGCACTTGGCCGAGTTGTCGCCGCCCACGTGCCAGGCCTTGAAGCAGCTCATGCCCGACTTCGCTACCCCGCACAACCCGCTGGACATCACCGGCGCCGCCGTCCTGGAGCCATCGCTGTTCGCAGGCGGCATCCGCGCCCTGGCCGACGAGCCACAGGTGGAACTGTTGGCGTGCCTGTATGACGTGCCCGGCAACCCGCTGCACGGTTATGCCGAGCGCGTCATCGCCGAAATCGGTGCCGGTTTCGCCGCCATCGACAAGCAGGGCATTTTGCTGAGCGTGACTCCACGTCCGGCGACCGACTTCAGCCGCCTGCTGGCCGAACACCACGGCATCGCCTACGTGGCCGCCGGCGTGGACCAGGGCCTGGCGGCCATCGCCAATGCGCAGTGGTGGGCACGCAGGCGTACCGGAAAAAGCGGGCCGCAGGCGACCTGCACTGTCGTGCCCAGCGACGCACGCCCACACGGCGAACGGCAGGCGCTGGCCTACCTCGCCAGCCAAGGCGTGCCGGTGGTGCCGGGCGAGATCGCCACCGATGCAGCGCAGGCCGAGGCCATCGCTCACGCCATCGGCGGCCCGGTGGCGCTGAAGATCGCCTCGCCGGACATCCCGCACAAAAGTGAGGTGGGCGGCGTGCTGTTGGATGTCTGCCCGGCCGACGCAGCCGATGCGTATCGCCAGATCCGTGCAGCGGTGGCAGCGTCCTGCCCGGCCGCGCGGATCGACGGGGTGGTCGTTTCGCCGATGCGCGGCAAAGGCATCGAACTGCTGGTCGGCGTCGTCCGTGATCCGCAATGGGGCCTGGCCCTGGCCGTCGGGCTGGGCGGCATCTGGACGGAACTGTTCAACGACACCCGCCTGCGCCTGTTGCCGGTGACCGCGGACGACGTGCTGGCCATGCTCGACGAACTGCGCGCCTCGCCCCTGCTCGATGGCTATCGCGGCGGCGTGCGGGTGGACCGCCGCGACGTGGCCCAGGTCATCACCCGCATCGGCAATGCCGCCTTGGCCCTGGGCCCGGACCTGCAATCGCTGGAGGTCAACCCGCTGCTGGCCACACCGCACGCTGTCGAAGCGCTGGATGGACTGGCGCTGTGGCACGGGGAGCCGTCGTCTTGATCGGCCCCGCCAACATTCCGGTGATCGTCGGTGTCGGTGAATGGACAGACCGGCCGCTGCATCCGTGCCATGGCCTGGAGCCGATGGAACTGATGATCCGTGCCGCGCACCTGGCCGAAGACGACGCCCATGCCAGCCTGCTGACCGAGGTGGATTCGCTGGACGTGGCCAACATCAGCAGTTGGCCTTACCACGACGCCCCCGGCCTGCTGGCGCACAGCCTGGATATCCGCCCGCGGCATACCGTCTACGGCCCGGTCGGCGGGCAAAGTCCGTTGAGCTTCCTGCAGGACGCCGCGCGGCGCATCGCCGGTGGCCAGAGCCAGGTGGCGTTGATCTGTGGTGCCGAAGCGCAGCACAGCAGCAGCCGGGCGCTACGCCTGGGCGCGGAACTGCCGTGGACCACGCCCGCCACCGATACAGCAGCACCATCGGGAGCCGACTTCGTGCACCCCTTGGCGGCGCTGCTGGGCTGCAGCCAGCCGGCCGCGGTCCATCCGTTCTATGAAACCGCCAGCGCCGCGCATTGGCGGCAATCGCCAGCCCTGGCACAGCGTGAATCGGCCGAGCTGTGGAGCCGCTATTCGCGGCACGCCGCCGAAAACCCGAACGCTTGGCTGGCTGAACCGTGCAGCGCGGAAGACATCGCCACCACCTCGCCAAGCAACCGCTTGATCGCCTGGCCCTACAACAAGTTGATGGTGGCCAACCCACAGGTCAACCAGGGCGCGGCGGTGTTGATGACCTCCCTAGAACACGCGCGTCGCCTGGGCATTGCAGAACAGCAACTCGTTTATCCCTGGGGCGGTACGCATGCACAGGAGCCGCGTGATTTCCTGGCCCGTGACCACTACTGGGAAAGCCATGCGCAGAACGCGGTACTGGACACCTGCATCACCCTGGCCGGCGGCAACTTCGAGGCGGTGGAGCTGTACAGCAGCTTCCCCTGCGTACCGAAGATGGCCCGACGCCGGTTACGCCTGCCCGAGCAGTTTGAACCCACCGTCACCGGCGGGCTGACATTCTTCGGCGCGCCGCAGAGCAACTACATGACCCATGCCATCTGCGCGATGGTGCGGCGGCTGCGCGCCTGTGCGCCGGCTGCCCGTGGGCTGCTGTATGGCCAGGGTGGACTCGTCACCCGGCATCACGGCCTGGTACTGGCGCGACGGCCCTATCCCGGCCATCCGGCCCTGGCCTACAGCAACGTGCAGCAGATTGCCGACAGCCACCGCGGCAGTGTGCCGGAGATCGAAACCGAACCCAGCGGCCCCGGCCAGCTGGAAGCATTCACCCTGCTCTACCAGCGCAACGGCGAACTGCAACACGGCGTTGCCATAGTGCGGACGCCACACGACACGCGAACACTCGCGCGCGTTGCACCCGATGACAAATGGACCCTGCTCGCGCTCACCGACCAGGACATCTCGCCGGTCGGCCGCAGCGGTGTGCTGCGCCCCACGCCGCACGGTTACTCGGAATGGAGCGTGGTGACATGAGCCACTGCAACCCTCATCGAGCGCGCGACGCGCATTCCAGGCCACCGCGCCTGCACATTTCCGGATTCATCACCTGTCCGGAAATAGCTGTCGATTACCGATGCATGCTGAGCGCAGCGCATCCGGAGCTCCGTTGCTGATATCTGCTCGTTGGCACCTGCGAATGGCGTCCCCCCTCCACGCAGCGGCCAGCCTCAGACGATCAGGCCTCCCCCAACGGTACCCCCGGGTGCGCTGCGCTGAGCATGGCAGCCAGCGTCACCACCGCTGGTGCGGCGCCAATGGCCCGGCATGCGAGGGGAACAATGGCAGCACTTCTCCAGCCAGTTCCTGCAGCACCTCCGCCGCGGGCCTGCGTGAAAACTGGATGCCCAGGGCTGCGTGGTTGACGCCTGCACGCTGCCAGGATTCCAGCAAGGCGATCAAACCCTTGCGGCCGGTGCGCAACTGATGGCCCCCCTGCAACGGAACGCGCGGATGATCCGGGTCATCAACCAGATCCAGCCATTCATTGGTCATGTGCGGGCGGAAGCCGGCGTCCGGAATCAACCGGCGCCAGGCGGCGATCTTGTCGGCCAGCCGCAACGGCCCCGCGCGATCATGCGTGCTGTCCGGGTAGGTCAACCAACCATCGGCATGCTGCGCAACCCATTCCAATGATTGACGCGCGCCGCCGGTCACCATCAACGGAATGCGGCTATTCACCGGCGGCGGCAACAGCCGCACACCTTGTTCGGCCAGCGGATGCAATGCAGTACCATCGCCGGGCTGCAGCCATTGCCGGAACGCCGCCACGGTGTCAGCAAAGCGTTCGCCCCGCGCCGCGTGCTCCAGACCATACGCCGGGAATTCGATCGGCCGGTCACCGGAAGCGATACCCATCACCAGGCGACCACCGGACAACTGGTCGATGGATGCAGCTGCCTTGGCCAACTCAATGGGATTCCGCAGCGGGAACACCACGCTGCCGGTAGCCAACGCCACCTGCCGCGTGCGCGCCGCCAGAAACGCCAGGTAGGTGAACGGATCAAACACCTGGCCGGCATCACCGAACATCGGATCGAACAGCGGCACATCACGCACCCATACCGCTGCAAACCCCTGTTGATCGATGTACTCCACCAGCGCGGATTGGCCTTCCAATACCCGCATGTCGCCGTTGTAGAAGCGCAACGGAAGAAAGATGCCCAACGTAAGCTTGTCCGCGCGGAACATGCGTTGATAGCCGGGGTGCTGCGCGAAGACCGCTGCCGATGCGCCGGAAAGCGACGCCTGCATTTCATGCATCGTCATCAGCTCACGCCCCCGTCGCAACTTCGGGCAGGGTGATGCCGCGCTGTACCGCCGGCCGCTGCGCCACGCGCTGGTACCACGCCCATAGATGACGATGGTGGTCGAACGACATGCCAATCAGCTCGGCAATATGCAGCCAGCCAAAGTTGGCGATATCGGCAATGCTGTACTGGTCCGCCGCCAACCAATCACGACCGTTGAGGCGTTGGTCCAACGTCGCCAGTGCCGCATCACTCAGTTGCTGGTAACGCGCAATCGCCGGCAGGTAGCGTTCCTGGTCGAAATGCTCAAAGTGCACCCGCTGGCCCAGCACCGGGCCAACGCTGGCGGCATGGAAGATCAGCCACGTCATCGTTTCCCAGCGCCCGGCGTGATCCTGCGGCATCAACCATGCGCTGCGCTCGGCCAGGTACATCAGGATGGCGGCCGACTCGAACACGGTCACACCCCGCGCCTGATCCACCAGCACCGGAATCCGGCCATGCGGGTGCAGTTTCAGAAACTCGGCCGTTCGATGTTCGCCGTGTTCGATCCGCACATGGTGCAGCTGGTACTCCAGCTGCAGTTCTTCCAGCGCGATGGTGGCCTTGTAGCCGTTGGGCGAGCTGTCGGTGTACAGATGCAGCGAATACGTGGACATGAAATCTCCGGTTGCAGTTTCATCGGGATGACATCGCCCTGCCCGCCTTGGCCCAGGCAGGGGATGAGGAAGTGAAAGACGATCAGGCGGGGCTTGCAGGGTGCCGCTGCGGGAATGGAACCAGTCTAGGCAGGCGCTGGCCCTGCGTGAAACGATTGTTCCTGCGTGCGTTGTTTAGCGCCGCTCAACTTTGGCGCTGTCGCTCGCCCTGCTTGCGCACTACATCGGCCTCCAATGCCAACAGCTCGGCCTTGCGCCGCAGCTGCCCGCTGTAGCCCGTCAATGCACCCTGCGCGCCCAGCACGCGGTGGCAGGGAATGATGATGGAGATTGGATTGAGCGCATTCGCGCGGCCCACGGCGCGCGCCGATGACGGCGGCTGCAGTTGCCGTGCAACCTCGCCATAACTGTGGGTGGAGGCGAACGGAATCTGCATGAGCTGGCGCCATGCACGCTGCTGGAAGGCACTGCCCTGTGGCGCCAGGGCAAGATCGAAATGACGCCGCCTGCCGCTGAAATACTCGTTCACCTGTGTGGCAATCGCAGCAGCGGCCCGCGTGTCGGTTGGCAGCGCATCCAGCAGGTTCGCCAGCAACAGGCGGTTGTCGTCATCTTCAAAATCCAACCGCAGCAGGGCGTCCTGCGAATCAACGACCGCGACCATCCTGCCCAGTGGCGTGCGGACGACGGCCTGGCGCCAACCATGCAGCACGACATGCTCTGCGTCCGTTGCTGTCGCCAGCCGCTGTTGTGGCGGCTGCGGATAAACTCGTGGCGGTAGTGACATGCGCACGAAGCATAGTGGCCTGCACTGGCCACGCGAGCGTTTTTTTCTAAACGACTTATGCAGGAAATCTGAAATGGGTGCGGTTCTTCCCTTGCTGGCACTGCGCGCGTTCGTGGAGACCGCGCGCCACGGCACACTCAAGGCCGCCGCCGACGTGATGGGCGTGACCTCCGGTGCCATCAGCCAGCAGCTCAAGCTGCTGCAGGCGCGCACCGGCGTCGCATTGTTCGAGCGCACCCGACAGGGCGTGGTGCTCAGTGCAGCCGGTGCACGTGTCTACCCGGAGTTGAAGCAGGCGTTTGACCAGATCGAAAGCAGCCTGCATATGCTCGAACGTTTGAAAGGCCGGCAGACACTGCGCATCAGTGCTGCGCCCACCTTCGCCGCGGCATGGCTGGCACCGCGCCTGCCGCGCTTCAGCGCGCTGCATCCGCAGATCGACGTGCAGTTGGAGGCCACCACACAGGTGGTGGACCTGCGCCGCGATGGCGTGGACATCGCCATCCGCCACGGGCTTGGCCACTACCCCGGCCTGCAGGCCGAGCACCTGTTCGCGCCGGTGCTGTTGCCCGTTGCCAGCCCCGCATTGCTGGCAACCGTGGCGCCGATGCACAACGCCCTGGACTGCCTGCAACTGCTGTTGCTGCAGGACACGGACCGCAACGACTGGCGGCTGTGGTTCCAGGCGATGGGCATCGCCGCCGAACCACAGATGGAACGCGGGCCGGCATTCGACGACGCCGAAGCCGGCCAGGGCATCGCACTGGTGCGCGACATCCACGCCGCCGCTGAGATCGCCGCCGGCCGTCTTGCTGTCGCGGTCAATCTGCCGTGGCCGCAGACCTTTGCCTACTACGCGTTGAGCCTGCCCGAAGAAGAATGCCTGCAGCCCTGCGTGCCCTTGTTCCTGGCCTGGCTGCGCGAGCAGTTCGCGCCGCCCGGCGCCTGATTGCCGCGGCCTTGCGCCAACCCGCAGCGGCCACACCGCCCGCGGACAAAACAAAACCCCGCCTTTCGACGGGGTTTTGTGTGTTACCAGCAGCGGTGAGGCTGCGGCGGACTTAGAAGTCCATACCGCCCATGCCACCCATGCCGCCCATGCCACCTGCGCCGCCCATGGCCGGCTCGTCCTTCTTCGGAGCTTCGGCAACCATGGCTTCGGTGGTGATCATCAGGCCAGCGATCGAGGCTGCGTTCTGCAGCGCCGAACGGGTCACCTTGGTCGGGTCCAGGATGCCGAACTGCAGCATGTCGCCGAACTCGCCGGTGGCGGCGTTGTAGCCGAAGCTGCCGGTGCCTTCCTTGACCTTGTTGATGATGACCGACGGCTCTTCACCGGCGTTGGAGACGATCTCGCGCAGCGGGGCTTCCATCGCGCGCAGGGCGATCTGGATGCCGTGGTTCTGGTCTTCGTTGTTGCCCTTCAGGCCAGACAGTGCGGTGATCGCGCGCACCAGAGCAACGCCGCCGCCCGGGACAACGCCTTCTTCCACTGCAGCGCGGGTCGCGTGCAGGGCGTCATCGACGCGGTCCTTCTTTTCCTTCATTTCGATTTCGGTCGAGGCACCGACCTTGATCACGGCAACGCCGCCGGCCAGCTTGGCCACGCGTTCCTGCAGCTTCTCGCGGTCGTAGTCCGAAGAGGTCTCTTCGATCTGCGTCTTGATCTGCTTGACGCGCGACTCGATGCCGGCAGCTTCGCCAGCGCCGTCGATGATGGTGGTGTTTTCCTTGGAAACCTGCACCTTCTTGGCGCGGCCCAGGTCCTTGATGGTGGCCTTTTCCAGCGACAGGCCAACTTCTTCGGAGATCACGGTGCCGCCGGTCAGCACGGCCATGTCTTCCAGCATCGCCTTGCGACGGTCGCCGAAGCCCGGTGCCTTGACGGCCACGACCTTGACGATGCCACGGATGGTGTTGACCACCAGGGTCGCCAGCGCTTCGCCTTCGATGTCTTCGGCGATGATCAGCAGCGGCTTGCCTGCCTTGGCGACGCCTTCCAGCACCGGCAGCAGGTCACGCACGTTGGAGATCTTCTTGTCGTGCAGCAGGATGAACGGGTCATCCAGGTCAGCGGTCTGCGACTGCTGGTTGTTGATGAAGTACGGGGACAGGTAGCCGCGGTCGAACTGCATTCCTTCCACGACGTCCAGCTCGTTGTCCAGGCCCGAGCCTTCCTCAACGGTGATCACGCCTTCCTTGCCGACCTTCTTCATCGCTTCGGCAATGATGTTGCCGATCGACTCGTCCGAGTTGGCCGAGATGGTGCCGACCTGGGCAATGGCCTTGTCGTCAGCGGTGGGCTTGGAGATGTTCTTCAGCTCGGCGACGGCGGCAACCACGGCCTTGTCGATACCGCGCTTCAGATCCATCGGGTTCATGCCAGCGGCAACAGCCTTGGCGCCTTCGCGGATCAGGGCCTGGGCCAGCACGGTGGCGGTGGTGGTGCCGTCGCCAGCGTCGTCATTGGTGCGCGAAGCAACTTCCTTCACCATCTGCGCGCCCATGTTCTCGAACTTGTCAGCCAGTTCGATTTCCTTGGCGACGGACACGCCGTCCTTGGTGATGGTCGGGGCGCCGAAGCTCTTCTCGAGCACGACGTTGCGGCCCTTCGGGCCCAGGGTGGCCTTGACGGCATTGGCGAGAACGTTGACGCCGCGCACCATGCGCGAACGGGCGTCTTCACCGAAACGAATATCCTTGGCAGCCATAGCTTTGAAACCTCGGGAATGTGGAGAGAGATTTGAAATTCGGGATTGGGGATTGAAAGCGGCATTGCGGGTGCGGGGGGATGGTCGGCGTCAGGCGCCCTTGCCAATCCCGGATCCCGGCATCCCGATTCACCGCCGCAGGCAATCAGCCCAGGACGGCGAGGACGTCGTCTTCGCGCAGCACCTTGTACTCGACGCCTTCGGCCTTGTAGGTCGAACCGGCGTACTGGCCGTAGATGACCTTGTCACCGACCTTCAGCGCCGGCGCACGCACCGAACCGTTGTCCAGCGGCTTGCCCGGGCCCACGGCCACGACTTCACCCTTGGTCGACTTTTCCTTGGCCGAATCCGGGATCAGGATGCCGCCGGCGGAGATTTCGTCGGCTTCGATCGGCTTGACCACAACGCGGTCGTGAAGCGGCTTGATGCTCATGAAGGACCTCTTAAGTGTTTGATTGGCCTAAAATTCCGGCAGTTTCCCCAACCAGGGCAGAAGCCAGGGGCACCGCGCGTAAAAACGCCCGTCAGACGGGCTTGAAGGGGAGATGGGGCCCGCGCAGGGGCTTTCAAGGCCCCGGCGGAAAAAGTTCCAGCACGCAGGCGCCCTGCGCCATTGATGCGCAGCCGGCGGCATCGGCATCGCAGGCAAAAAAAAGGCGTGCCCGGGGGGACAACCGGACACGCCGTTCAGAGAGAGCCGCCCGGGGACGGGCTGAAGTGCTGCTTTTTATGAAAACTCAGAGATAACGCGACCACAGCACCGAGGCGCTGGCCGGCGCCGACGGAATGCCACTGCTGCCCCCACCGCAGACCGGCAGCAGGTTCAGGCCATTGCCATTGGGCACTTCCAGCGAAATGCCGCCGGCGGAAATGGTGGTGTCAGCACGCTGGTTGCTGCCCACGGTCAGGCTGCCGTGGATGGTGACCACCGCTCCGCTGGTGGACAGCTGCTTGCCCAGCATCACGCTGCCGCGAATGGTCCAGCCCTCCACCGTTGCGCCTTCCTCGGCAAGGATCGCGGTGTTGCCGATCGGCAAGCCGGTGTAGGTAACGGGTTTGCCCTGACTGTCGCGGCCTTCCCAGGTCACGAATTCCGAGCGGCTGGCACACAGGTTGGACGGATAGAACGCGCCGCCGCAGACCTTGCCCGCGCCGGCGAAGTTGGGCGCCACCAGTTCCAGCTTCGGGTTCCAGCTGCTGCTCAACACCACGTCCCCACCCCGGTTGACCAAGGTATTGAGCAGGTCAACGGTGGTGCCGTTGACCGTCAGCTTCGAATCGAACCACAGCACGCCTGGCGGCATCTTCTGAATTCCGCCCAGCACCCAATTGCCATTGCCTTGGCGGATACCCAGGCACCCCCTGTCATTGCCGTTGTTGCAGGTCATCAGTTCCTGCAGCACCGCCAACTGCGCGTCCGTGGGGTTCTTCAGTGGATAAACACCGTCGATGGACGAGCCATCGGCACGCTTGACGTGCTGGACCGTCAGCTGCGGCAGGCCATTGACCGACTCGAAGATGTAGTTGGCCACCCCCTTGTAGTTGCCTGCATCCACCGGCTTGACCCGCGCATCGCACCACGGAAGGCCGGGCAGGCCCGGGCTGGCGCCTGCCTGCTCGGTCAGCACATTGGCCAGCGGCGTGTTGAGGCTCCCCGCCAAACGCCCGCTGCCGGTCACCCCGACCTCCCGGACGGTCATGTTGCCGCCACCCAACAGGTTGCCGATGGTGCCGGACACCATGTCGATATGGCCGCCGGCCCACACCGTGTTGTAGCTGCCGCTCCAGCCCTGCACCCGCACCTGCTGTCCCCACAGCTGGCCGGTGCTCAACGTATGCAGGCTGGCATTGCCGCCCACAACCGAGACCGAGGTGAAGCTCAGCTCATCCGGCAGCGCGGCATCGTCCGGCCCCTTGTCCTTGTCGTCATGCAGGCGCGCGGACGCGGCAGCGCCGGTCACGACACCGCTGTCGGCATCGATGGTCACCGTGGCCAGGTCGAGCAGGAACCGGCTCTGGTCATTGAGCGTGATGACCAGCCGGCCGCTGTTGAACGGCACCACGTTGCCCCGCGTCCACGGCAGCCCCCCGGTCACGGTGGAGGCAACCAGCTTGCCGCCGACCTCGGCCGTGCCAATGGCGCGGCCACCGCTGTAGACCACGGCACTGTAGGCACCGGCCTTGATCGCGGTGTAACTGCCGCCGCTGACGCCGTTGCCAATGGACACGTTCCTGCCCCACAGGGTGGTGCCACTGGGGTTGCCCATCGCATTGAGGGTGATGTCGCCCTCGGAATGCAGGTGACCGTTGTCGGTGATGCCGCCGCCGCTGAGTGACACATTGCCCTTCACGCAACCGGAGATGCGCGCCGACGAACCACCACCGACGCTCAGGTCGCCGGCCACCACCACGTTTTCGTAGTCAACCGGGTTGACCACTTCCAGCGAACCGCCGCTGTAGTTGAGGTTGCCGTTGAACACCATCGGCGCATTGGGCAACGAGTGGCAGACTTCCGGCGTCCCCGGCGTGCCGCTGCCGGGCGCGACGTCATACACCACCTCCACCGTGGCAGTGGTCAGCGCCGAGCCGACGCCGGCCTCGCCGGTGACACGCGCAGTCACCTTGTACAGGTCCGTACCGGCGGACTGCACCGAGGTCACCACGGCCGAACGCACCCCCAATGCGCCCAGGCCCGAAACCGGCTTGGCGTCGTCGCCCACCCAACCCGGCCACACGCTTTTTTCGACCTGCAGCAGATACAGG
Source organism: Stenotrophomonas sp. STEN056 (assembly GCF_056759635.1). Taxonomy (NCBI): domain Bacteria; kingdom Pseudomonadati; phylum Pseudomonadota; class Gammaproteobacteria; order Lysobacterales; family Lysobacteraceae; genus Stenotrophomonas; species Stenotrophomonas sp. STEN056. The sequence goes on along the minus strand of NZ_JBRRDL010000016.1, from coordinate 65,692 downwards.
CGCAATGCCTCCACACCGCGCCATGCCGCGGCCTGCGCAGCCGTGGCCGAGTGCGTGGTCAACTGCTGCGACTGGGTGCCGCGCAGCGAATAGATCGTCGCGGCGACCGTGACCGAAACGGCCAGGCCCACCATCAGCACGATCAGCAGAGTGGCGATGCCACGCTGCCTTCGTGGCGAAGAGAAGCGGCTCTTGTCCATGCGCTTGAACTCCCGGTCCATCAGGTTGAAACCGCTAGATTGGGCAGGCACGCCTGGAACAGATGGCTGCTGCCGTCGGCCTGTTCCATGACCACCTGCTGCCCCGGCAACAACAGCGGCGAGGCACTGAAGTCCTGCTGCATGAAGGGCAGGCACTGGCGCTCGGCCTTGAGCGCGAACACATAACCGGCCGCCAGGCTCATCGCGCCAATTTCGCCCTCACCGCTGGCGTAGGCGCTGCCGTCCTTCTGCACCGGGGTAAAGAAGGCGGCGCTGCCGGCAAGCAGCTCGCGCTCGTCGGCGCTCCAGTTGACCGTTGCCACATCGCTGCAGGCCTTGGATGCCAGGCGGTACATCCCTTCGTTGTCCACCAACTGCAACCCCGAGCAGACAAAGCCGGTATCGACCAGCTGCGCCTTGTGGCGCCACACCACTTCCTTGCCGGATTCGCGCACCCCGAGTTTGCTGCTCAAGGCATCAACCGCAGGCACGCCGAAACCGGCGGACTGCAGGTCCATCTGCGCGGCCAGCAGCGCCGCCGATACCTGGCCGTCGCGCAGGGCCGAGCGCGAGGCGTTGGCCGACACTTCAATCATGGTTTTGTAGAGCACCAGCATCGCCGAGATGGTGATCAGCGAAATCACCAGGCCGATCATCATGCTGATCAGGCTTTGCCCGGCCTGATGGCGGCGGGCACGAACGACAGTGGAATGGCGGCGCATGGTCATTGCCTCGTGGATACCAGGAGATCCGGGTCGTCATCACCGCCCTTGCGCCCGCCCAGGTCGCTGGCCGAGAAGGTCAGATCCACCCGCTTCGGGGCTTCGACCGTGCGCGTGACACCGGCCATGGACACGTTGGCCGACGCGGCCTCACAACTGACGCTGGCGCTCTTGTTGCCGGTGGGCAGTGCGACTTCGACCGTGCTGCCGCCACACAGCGCCACGCCCTTGCTGTGCAGGTTGTCGCGCAGGCGTTCGACCACCAGGTTCTCCACCTTGGCATCGCGCTGGTTGTTCATCATGTTGGCCGCCACATGCGCCAGGCCGGCACCGATCACGCTGGTGATCAGCACCCCAACCAGGGCTTCGAGCATCATGTCGCCGCGCTGGCGGCGTGGTGGGTCAAAGCAGATCGACATAGAGCGGATCCTGGTTGTTCAGGCCAATGGCCAGGCGCTGATGGCTGGCACCACTGAGACAACTGCCGGCGGCAGGCAGGCGCTGGCCGCGATTGCCGAACGCCACGCAGGCCAGGTCATCGCCGGCACCACTCAAGTCTTCGGCATCGGCAAAATCCGCGGCCCCGGTCAACTTGATTTCCACGTTGCGTGGCAGCTCCCCCTGCCACACCACCTCGGCACTGCCGGCGCGCAGTACCTGCAGCGCACGGTCATCGCGCTGCAGACGGGCCGAAACGCCATCGCCAGCAGCCTGTGCCGGATTACGCAGCGCCAACGAACGCGCCTGCGATACCGCCTCCCACATCACGTTGCGCGCCTGCATCTGGCGATTGCTGTCAATCCACTCCCGCGCAAAGGGCGTGCCGGCAGCGGCCAGGACGGCCATCACCGCCAGCACCACCATCAACTCAACCAGCGAGAACCCGGCGTCACGCCGGCTCACGGCCAATCACTCACACCGACACAGTTGCCACTGACCCCGCGACTGTTGCCTGCATCCACGGTCAGGGTGCAACCACTGGCCTTGCCCATGGAGGCACTGGCAACGGCCTTGAGCTGATAGCCGCCACTGCTTGCCGAGTAGGTATAGGTGAAGTTGCCGGCCTTGGTCCCCGCGCTCCAGCCCTTCTTGGCGGCGCTGTCGCTGGCCGGGTAGCCCAGCGTGCGCTGACGGAAGTTCTCGACATTGCTCGACAAGGCCAGCAGATCGCTCTGCGCCACGCGGATCTTGCTGCGCAGTGCGTAGTCGGCATACGCCGGCAAGGCGATGGCCGCGAGGATGGCAATGATGGCCACCACGATCATCAATTCAATAAGCGTGAAACCACGAATATTGCGTCGTTCCATCAGGGCCTCCCTGCAGGCGCTGCGGCCTCGTCCCCGTGTGTTTCGAGCCCCGGACCCAAGGTCCAGCACTCCCCCAATCAAGCGAACAGCTCACAAAGCAGTGACGAGCGGCAATATACATTTGATGACAACGATGTCAATACTGTTGTCCGGGAGTACCGCATTCGCATCTGCGACAATCCCGCCGATGGACGTAAGACTGATCTTCTGCACCTGCCCTGATCCGGATAGCGCCCAGGCGCTTGCCCAGCTGCTGGTGGAGCGGCGGCTGGCAGCCTGTGTGAACTTGTTGCCGCCCATGCGGTCTGTGTACCGCTGGCAAAACCAGATTGAGCAGGCACAGGAAGTGCAGTTGCTGATCAAGACCTGCGCCGACCGGCTGGATGCGCTCACCACCGCCATCCAGCAGGAACATCCCTACGAATTGCCGGAGATCATTGCGATCTCCCCCAGCGCCGGCCTGCCGGCGTATCTGGAATGGATCCGGGCACAGACCCGGGAGGAAACCTGAGTCGATGATGCTGTTGCGACGTTTCACCGCCCTTTGCCTGCTGTCATTGAGTGCCCTGCCCGCCTGGGCAGTGAGCGAAAAAGACCTGCTCCCGGTGGACCAGGCCTTTGCCCTGCAGGCCACTGCGCCAAGCCGCGACCGGATCGAGCTGCGCTGGGACATCGCTCCCGGCTACTACCTCTACCAGCACCGCACCAGCGTCAAGGCCGGCCCCGGCTTCACTGCCAGCGCCATCCAGTTCCCCAAGGGGGAGCGGAAGCACGACGAGTTCTTCGGCGACGTTGAGACCTACTACAGCCAACTGCGCGCCACCCTGCCCGGCCGGGCCGAGGCCGGCGTGGAGACGGTGAGCCTGGAAGTCCGCTACCAGGGCTGTGCCGATGCCGGCGTGTGTTACCCGCCGCAGAAACGCACCGTCGAGGTGAAACTTCCCGCCGCCGGCAATGCCGCCACTGCACCTGCAGCGGCCGCGGCCGCGCCCGCAGCGCCGATGTTCAATCCGCTGGCCGCCGCCAGCAGCGGCGGGCTCAAGCTGCCCGGCGCCAGCACCGGCGGAGCCGCGGTACAGAATCTGCCGCTGCCCCCGGACAAGGCGTTCGGTTTTGAAGCCATCGTCGATGATGGCAACCGCCTGCTGCTGCGCTTCTCGCCCGCACCGGGTTATTACCTGTACCGCGACCGCACCTCGCTGGCGCTGGAAGGCGCTGCCGGCATCCGCACCGGGCGCCCGCAGTGGCCGGCAGGCCAGCCCTACCGCGACGAGCACTTCGGCAATGTGGTGGTGTACTTCGACCAGGTTGAAGTGCCGGTGCCGTTGCGCCGTGACCGCGCTGAAGCCACGCCCGCCACCCTGGTCGCTACCTTCCAGGGCTGCCAGACCGATGGCATCTGCTACCCGCCGATGACCCGCCGGGTGAAGCTGTCATTGCCTGCCGGCGAGGTCTCGCCGAGTACGGAAGCCATCGTCGCGCCGCTGGTGATCCCACCGCTGCCCAGCGGCAAGAAGGATGACCTGCCGGTGCAACCGGCCGTCAACCCGGACAACCTGCCGGCGCCGCAGCCGCTGGTGGTTCGCCCCGACCCGGGCGCACCCGACCTGACCCAGGCCGCGCCCGATGCGTCGGCCGAAAACAGCCAGCGCAGCCAGCCGCCGGCCACCGCCGCCGAAAAGAACAACCGCTCGCTGTTCTGGGCCCTGCTGCTGGCATTGGCCGGCGGCATCATCCTCAACCTGATGCCCTGCGTGCTGCCGGTGTTGTCCCTGAAGGTACTGGGCCTGGCACAGAGCGGCGAAAGCCGTCAGCACGCCCGTCGTCATGCGCTGTGGTACACGGCCGGCGTACTGGTCGCGTTCTCGGTGATCGGCGGCCTGGTCCTGGCATTGCGTGCCGCAGGCCAGGCAGCGGGCTGGGGTTTCCAGCTGCAGCACCCGTGGTTCATCGCCGCACTCATCTACCTGATGTTCGTGGTCGGCCTGAGCCTGACGGGCGTACTGACGCTGGGCAGCAATCTGGGAGGCATCGGGCAGTCGCTGGCACGCCGCAGCGGGCCGATGGGCGATTTCTTCACCGGCGTGCTTGCCTGCGTGGTGGCCAGCCCGTGCATCGCGCCGTTCATGGGCCCGGCTCTGGCCTATGCCTTCACCGCACCGCCGCTGCTGGCCTTCCTGGTGTTCCTGTTCCTGGGACTGGGCCTGGCACTGCCGTTCCTGCTGATCGGCTTTGTGCCGGCACTGGCGCGCCGCCTGCCCAAGCCCGGCCCGTGGATGGAAACCTTCAAGCAGGTCATGGCATTCCCGATGTACCTCACCGCCATCTGGCTGCTGTGGGTGCTGGGCAAGCAGCGCGGCATCGACGCAACGGCGTTGTTGCTGGCCGGCATGACGTTCCTTGCGCTCGGCCTGTGGTGGTTTGAACGCAGCCGCTGGCACAGCCGCACCACCGGCATGGTGTTGGGCCTGGTCATCGCGGTACTGGCATTGGTGCCGGTATGGGGCGTGACACAACTGGAGGCGCCGGCGGCAAGCAGCCGCAGTGAGGGCACCGTGGACTACTCACCGGAAATGCTGGACCGCCTGCGCGCCAGCAACCGCGTGGTCTTCGTCAACATGACAGCCGACTGGTGCGTGACCTGCAAGGCCAACGAGCGTGGCGTGCTCAACCGTGATGCCTTCCGCGACACCCTCAAGCGGGTGGATGCGGTGTACATGCGCGGTGACTGGACCAATGTTGATCCACAGATCAGCGCCTTCCTCGACCAGCATCAAGCCGTCGGCGTGCCGCTGTATGTGGTGTACGGCCCGGGTGCGCCGCCGCGCATATTGCCGACCGTGCTCACCCAGGCCATCGTCGAAGACGCACTGCTGCGCGCGGCCCGCTGAGATGCGCAGCGCGGTGTGGTGGGTAGTGGGTATTGCCGCAGCGGCGGGTTTGTCTGCCGGCGCGTGGCTGACCCGGCCCACCCCACCACCGCTGCCATCCATGAGCGAAGCCTCCCCGCCCGCACGGCCGGTCGAGCAGGTTGCCGCCGCCGGCCCGGGTGACCTGATGCCTTCGTTTTCGCTGCCCGACCTGGACGGCATGCCGGTGCAGTTCCCGGACCGTTTCAAGGGCAAGCCACTGCTGATCAACGTGTGGGCCAGCTGGTGCGCACCGTGCATCGAGGAGATGCCGGAGCTGGCGCGCTTTGCCGCACGCCACGCCGACAGCGGCCCACAGGTGGTGGGCTTGGCGCTGGACACCCCCGAGGCAGTGCTGGAGTTCCTCGGCAACGTGCCCGTGTACTACCCCATCGTGATCGAAACGCCCGGCCCAGCCGACGCCAGCGTCAAGCTCGGCAACACGCAGGGACTATTGCCCTACAGCGTGCTGGTGGATGCGCAGGGTCGCATCGTCAAACAGAAGCTGGGCCCATTCAAAGCCGGCGAGATCGATGCCTGGGTGGCGGAGCCGGATGCCGCTGAAGTGGCGCGCTGACGTCCTCTTGTCGATTCAACCCGGCGCTTGATCTTGCCCCTGAACGTCGAACACCGATCTAGACGACATGGGCAAGCTCGGACTGCTCCGGGCTGAGGTAGCCGAGAGCCGAGTGGAGCTGTGCAGTCAACCTTGATAGCCATGTGTGCGCTATGCAAATTGCTGGGAGCACTAACGCATAGCGAGCGGCGTCCACCTACCCCAAACTCGGCGCCGATTGATCCAATGCCCACAACCAGAACGTGTCGCCCCAATCACTATTGGTGATCACGGGGAACGTATCGCCCTGCTTGAAATAGCGACGGCTACTCTGCGCTGGCGTGTACCACCAACCTGTTTCCGGAACCGGCTTTCCTGCAGGAACACGGCCCGGTGACAACGGCGGGCCACCAGTGCCAGCGTAGGTGCCATCGATGTCTTCGTACTCGCCTTCGATCATCTCCACGAAGTACCACTCGCAGGGGCGCTCGGTGAACATTTCGTAGGAAAGCGGTGCCGCTTCGAATTGCCGATACTCCGCGGTAATGTCTCCCCATCCCCACTCATCAACATGGCGATTCTCATCGAGAATTCGATAAAGCTCTTCCGTGTTGCTCCATAGGCCGCGTCGTCCTACCCGTTGAAGCACCTTCTCACCAAAATCATTCAACGAGAAGACGTTAGGTAACGCCCCATAGGCACCTGTCCAAGCAAACTGAAGGGCACCGTAAGCATCGTCCTTGGGAACATAGATGCCTGTTCTAGGCGGAGTTTCTCCCGTTCGCCCAACCAAGTCCTTACGCACGCGAAAGCGCGGGATCCTCATATCGTTGATATAACCATCCTTCCACAGCAGCCAGAAAGTCAGGTCATCCAAAGTCCTGACCCGATCCGTGAAACAGCTAAGCCTCCCTGCATACCGAAACACACGCTCGGCTTCCTTCTTGAACTCTTCCTCCTGCTCATGCGTCGCCCAGATCATGCTGGAGGCATACTCGGAAAGCATGCGTGAACATTGATTCTCGCCAGCTGGACCGAAGGTCTCATGGGCGCGAAGCGCAATGTACTCCATCAATCCTTCACGGAACTCCACCAACGCCGGATAAGCATGTGTAGCAAAATGGATCGCTGTACTTGTCTGGCTCCAGTTCGCCAGCGCAATACCTGCCGCATCCAGATGCACGCGCTCATCCAGCATCGCATCGGCCATCACGATCAGGTTTTCTGCGCGCAAGAGAATGCTCCGTAGATACCCCAATGAAGTGAAGTGCTGAATCAGTGCCGCCTGTCGCTTGTGCCAGGGATTGAGTTCAACGAAATTCACAGACATGACTAACGGGTGCTCTTTTGTCCTGGGAGATTGGGAGGACCGAACCGCACATCGATCATCCAGCTACCGAAGTCGCTACTGCCGGCCAGTGTCGAAGGTCCCCGCATCAATCACACTGATTTCTAGCGGCCGTGCGCTACCATCAATGCCGCCCCCGAACGGCGGCAACACCTGGCCGTTGTAGAACTGGCCGATGATGCGCGGCTGGTCGATGCCGCCGTGCAGAAACTCCACCAGTACCTCGCTGCCGATGCGCGGCAGGAAACTGGTGCCCCAGTTGGGGCCGGCCAGCCACTCGGCCACCGGCACTCAGTTTCCGCTGCGGATGGTCGCCCGGCGCGTGGCCGCTGTGCGCGCTGCCGGTGTCGACGTCGGCCGTACCAATATCAAAGACACGTTTCGCCAACTCGAACAAGCAACCAAGATCGCTGTATACGCCGAAGGGAAAAACTTCTAAGGCAAATATCGTTCGTGTTGTACGTAAACATCAGTCTTCCCGACTCGTACTCGACGCTTGTCTGCCATGCACGTCCTCGCAATGTTGCAATCGAAATTCTATCCACCAACTCGTCATCGGCGCCGAACTCCCCGCCTACGAGGCCGACCGAAAGAACTTCCTGCGGCATATGGCGCTTCAGGTATCGATTGGAGCTCTCGCTGGTGCCACACAGCATTGTCATCGCGACATCCCATGCGCCCTGCGAACCTGCTCCCACGACGAGGCGCGTCTCGCACTCCAATCGCTCAAGCTCAGAAGCACTACACGCGGGTGGCATCGGGGTGTCTGGGTGATGAAAATCGCGAGCAGGCCTCATCGCGTCGGGTGGAAGACTATTCAAATCGATGAAAGGGGCCGCAATAAGAAAAAGTATTTCCAGGATTATTCTCTACCTTGTTAGATAGGCATCATCCAGTGCGTCTCCAAGCATCGCTAGACACCTCCTGCAACGTTGCAAGAGCGTCGAATAGCACCAAGGGGGAGTCGCCCCCCTCAGCAGAGAGTGGACAGGCCATGGATTACCCATCTCTGCCCTTGCAAGCGAACATTTATCTCGAGGGGGCATGCGCCACCGTAAACATGAAGTATCACACTCCGATCTTCCTGGACGCTTATCTCACCGAACTCAAAGCCGTTACCAGCCATTGGAATTATCATCGACAGAACTTCGTCTGCACCAATCATCCTAACTTGTCGATCAATATGACCCTCTATTGAAAAGCCCCCCTCAGAGTACTGAGTCGACTTCCCGACATACGACTCCACAAAAGGAACCGCTTCGCCGTAGCTCCTCCTATTACACATAACAGTATCCACAAGAGTCCAAAGATTCTCCGGACGGGCAACATTTTCGCGAAAAAACCGCCCAAATAGCGCCTTCTCCTCCTGGGCACAGGGCCGCACCGAGGAAATCTGAGTACTTGGCAACTCATCTGCCAATAGGCTTCCACCGACGAGAAAAGCAAATAAAGAAACTGAAATTCTATTGCGCATCGGGAACCTTTGCGGAAACATACAGGTGATTTCTATAGGTTTCGTCTGTATTGATCCAAGGATCAGCCTTGAAGCCGTTGAGCGTTGCAACGTCGAAGAATATTATTTTCTCAAACGACAAGTACAGAGCGCTTCGCGGACCATTTGATCTATTTACATGGAACTCCTCTATTAATTTTCCTCCCGCGCCCCTGTCGTCATAGTCATCCACATAGATCACATCCAGCCCATGCCCATTCTGTGCAACACAGAACCAAGCACAGGCCTCCATGTACTGCTCAGAACCAACTCGTCAATCCCAGACTTCCAGGCTGCCTTTAGCACGCCCTTATAAGAGAGCGGATTTGTTCGACGCAGAACATCCGCGACCGTCACGGACTTTCCGGCGCCAATCGCGTTTGGGAATGATCCAACCGCGTATCGAATACGAATATTCAACATCGGCATGTCGATGCAACATGCTTACTACGTATTGCGATTACCAACCAACCCCTGAACATCTCCATTGGGAACGCGCAGGCCATCATGTGGCACGCGGTGTCGGATCAAGCGGTGGTGATGCGATGGTGCGGCCAGCAAAGTCAGCATCACAGAAACCGAGATAACCATACTAGAAAATGACGCACTACGGATGCGCTTCTATCCGCTTGCGGATGCCCGAAAGCTGCCACTCAATATCCGAAGGACAATCGGTCAGGCAGACTTCTCTGTTGATGAAATCTTCTTTACTCGGCGCACGTTGATAGCCCTTTGGACGATCACGCAGCAGTACGCCTGGGGCGAAGTACACCGGACGAATGGGGTCGTCAAAATCGGCGTAGAAGAGGAAGTTGTTCACATCGACTTTGTGCTGATCGTCCAGCCAGAATTTCTCACCGTGACTGAGGCGTCGTGTGATCGTCACCCTATCTGCCTCAATCTTCAGCGGAGTGAACTCAGGAGAGATATCCCGAATCGCGCCGTTGAATTTCATGTCATCTTCGCCAGCATCGGCTAGAACCGGGATGGGATCTCTCCGGCCATAGCCGCAGCTCACGCCGCCCTTATTCATTCGCTCACAATTGAATCTGTATTGATACCCCCCAATTCCGGGAAGACCGCGCGGTAAATAGCGCCCAGACTCATCAATCAAAAATATTTGTGGAGCACCGGCTGCACGAGCACTCCCTTCGGAACTCGGTTCTGGCACGTACATAATTCGCCAGCGGATCTGGAGTTTCCGATCAAGGTAGTACCCGTCATCACTGAATTGGTACAAACCCTCATGGCGACCGCCGAACATATAGGCGTCATAGCCAACCAGACGATCTAGCTCGATTTCGTCTTTGCGTAGCATAAACTCCGAGCCCACATAGGAGAGATTGGATTTTGAGTAGATGTAGCGCGTCCGCCAGTGATCAACGGGGATCAACTCTGATTCGTGTAAAAACTCACTCTTGTCATACCAATAGATGTCATTTCTTGCCGCCACAAGACGATCGCGATAATCTTTACTGAAAAACCGATCACAATAATAGCGATTCAAATGCAACCGCCGACCTCCATCACGCAACTCTCCAGCCCCCACATCAGCGAGCTCGGGATTCTCAATGAAATTAATATTTCTATATCGCCGGTACTGATTCGACTTACTAAAAACAGCACAGTATGATGCCGTTGATCCAGACTCTTCACCCGAGTCCCGCTCAGTCGAAAGCGCCGCAACCTCGCCAGAAATTGGAATAGAAAACAAAATAACGATTCGCGCAATACTTCCAAATATGAATTTCATCGAGACACCACTTACCGAGCAAGCCACGGGCGTTGCATTCCTTTTATTTCCGGGGATACCGACGGAGGGAGTGCATATTTTGGATCACCTTCAGCCTTGTAGCCTGCAAGATCACGGGCTTCCAGCGACTTTTTCCCCAGGCAGGTGATGTGCAGATGGTCGTCATGCTTTGGGGCATTGACATGCACATACTCATCGAAATTGTAGATGTGCTGCGCTGAATTTGCATAGCGATGCTCATACAGGAGCCTATTGAACCGCTTCGCCAGTGCATCGCCATTAGTGCTCCTATTTTTGAACTTGAACTCGGATACCCCATCATCAGTCGCATCTACTGCAACAATGTCCAGCGCATCGCCGAGCTTGTGCAAGATAGATCCCAGCATGGGCCGCCACATGCCGCTAATCTCCACATTATTCACGCCAGCTTCCGCGCAGGCGGACAGCAGCATCATGTAGACATAGGGGTGATTCTTCGCGATCACATCAGTCTGGGAAACTCCAGTGAACTCTCCCGCGTTGTCACAGAACGCCTCCTGCAGTTTTAGGACCAAATTCAATGGCACGATAATGATTTCGCCACCTTGACAGTAGGGCCTGTCAGGCTTGGGAATGTTCACGACCTGCCCGCTGTAGAACGGCTCCAGAAGTTCACTCCATGCCAACTGCATGCGTAGTGGCGGGGGATTGTCCTGCTTCCTTGAGCCTGGCTTCGGCGGAGCAATCGCCTCGCGATACTGTGTGGCCTGCTGAGTGGTGATCTTCCCACGCTGCTCGGCCCACTCGATTTGGCGCAGGTTGGGGCGCACCACCTCGTACCAAGAGGTTAGATCACCATCCTGATTGGGCAGTGTCAGGTTCCCGGTGATCCAAGCCCGTATGTCTTGAACGGTATAGCTTCGAGTGAAGGTTGCCCAAGCCTTTCCATTAAGGATTGCTGTGCGCTGCCTGCCCTTACCTTCAACTTCAATGAAAGCATCAATGGCAGAATTGATATCGTCTTTCCTATTGGAATCAGCGATCTCTTTCGTCTCCGTGATGGTCACGGTCGTCAAACCATCGCTTTCGGGCTTCACGCGATACATCACCATAACGTCTGCATTCCGCGTCCAGTTCTCCACTCCCCCGCTCGCTGCCGCGCCCAGAACGAGCCCAACCAACTGAACCCCATCCACGGCGACCTCCACGGTCGACACCTGGGTTACGGACCCGAAAAACTCCGCTGGCTCTCCGGCAGTCTTGCCCCCATGCAGTACTTCCAGTGTTGTTGCATCAACCACCAGATACGGAAGCCTTCTCAGACTGGAGCCATAGGTGCTCGCTCCATTCCTTACGCTCCGCACGTTGTTGATCACATACTTCACCCGCTGCTGTCCCTGCCGCAGGGTCAACGTTTCGCAGTGGTTCTGTGATTGCGGCGCCGTCGTCGCAGTGGCGTTGAAAGTCAGCCGCACCGTGACGACATGCGGCTTGTTCTCCGGCTTGCTCTGCACACTTTGCCCGACCGGACGGCACTGCCCACCTGCTGGCGGCTCGATGGCCAGAGACACGGCAACTTGCCCGCGCGTGGTGATCTTTATCGTGCGTCCATCCGGCCCGGTTGTGCCTTCGCGGCGGGAGGGCTCCTCAGAACCTACATCCGTCCATTCAAGCGTGTAACGACGCCCTCTGATCGGATTGTTTTGCAAATCAACAAGCCGAAAACCCAGATAGTGCCTTGCTGGCGGCGTAGCGGTCTTCTTTGCCTTACCTGAAGCAGCGGTGCTCATTCCTCAGCCTCCCCAGAATCCTGCATTGCGAGTCCACAACACGGCTCATCAGGAGACATTTCAGCAACATCCGGGTCTTCAATCTCCCAAGCCTCGTTGTCAGCCAAAACAATCTGCAGGTTCTCGGCCTTGCTGCTTCTGGCAACGATTGAAGTGGTGCCATCTGCTTCAGTAATCGCATCCTCATAAGATCCATCCGCTCGGAAGATACGGATGGCCTGCTTGGCAACTGCCTCTCCAACTTCATTCTTAAGCGCAACGCGGATCTCGAATGGATCGGGCATCAGAAGTTCCTGCGGCAATGCTGGCATTGGCACCACAGCCTTTGAGCCCCCCATAAACGGATGCTCCCCCGCCTTCACCGTGAACTCGTGGCAGATGAAGGTGATGTTCTCGCCCTCCAAAATGATGGCGCTGTTACCGGCCTGCAGCTCCACTTTGTCCTTGCCCAGCACGTCGATACGGTTGTCGGTTGCAGTGATGGTGACGCCTTGGTCGGCCAGCAGTTCCAGTTCGCCGTCGTGCGCCTGCAGACTGGTTGGACCGTTGGCGGCGATCACTTTCAATGGGCCGTCCTGGGTGAACAACGAAACGTGTTCGCCGGAAACGGTGGCGATGGTTTCGGCGGCGCTGATGTGCAGGTCCTGCTGTACGGTCAGCTGCAGGTGCTGCCCGGCATAGGCCACCGCGCTGGCCGGGCTGACCCACGCAATGTGATGCGGCGATTCGGCCAGCAACAGGGGCTTGGCGAAGCGCTCCACCGGCGCGTCGCCGGGGTTGCGGCCATCGTGTGGCTTGAAGGGCGACTGCCCATTGACCGGGCCTTCAAAGCGGCCTTCGGCCTGCGGATCAACCAGCTCGCGCAGCAGGCCGGTGTGCTGCCAGGCCGACAACCCCGGCACCTGCTGTTGCTGCAGTACCTGCTGCATCTGCTCCAGGCTGCGCTCGGCGCCCTTGAGCTGGGCCACTACCTCGGCGTTGTCGAGCTGGGTGGAACCGGCGCGCGCTTGCGCACTGGCCGAGAGCAGCAGCCCCTGTGCGGCACGTACGTTGCCCCAGCCCTGCGTTGCCAGTTCAAAACCTGCGCCGCGCAGTGCGCCGCGTGCGGTGTCCTGGTGGTCGATCAGATAGCCCAGCTCCAGCCGGCTGTCCGCCAGCGAGCTTTGCAGGCGCGTGCGCAACTGGCCCGGCGTATCGTCCATCACCCATTGCTGGGTGCCGCTGCCATCGTGTGCCTGCGTGTGGATGCCGCTGAGTACGCCCGGGTGCCGTGCGCTGCCATCAATACCGCCGCCGAACGGCGGCAACACCTGGCCGTTGTAGAGCTGGCCGATGATGCGTGGCTGGTCGATGTCGCCGTGCAGAAACTCCACCAGCACCTCGCTGCCGATGCGTGGCAGGAAGCTGGTGCCCCAGTTGGGACCGGCCAGCCACTCGGCCACAGGCACCCAGCTGCCGCTGCGATCATCACCCGGGGCGTGGCCGCTGTGCGCGCTGCCGGTGTCGGTCATGCCACCGGGATTGGGTTGCGTGCCGCGCTGCCAGGCAAACTGGATGCGCACCTGATGGTCGCGGCTGGCACTGAGCACAGCACCGGGCACGCCGACGACACGTGCTGTCTGCGGGCCATGCACCGTCGGCCGGTCATGTGGCAGGGCGCGCAGCGGCACCTGGGCGCCGGTGGCAAGAAAGCGGTTGCGATAGCTGCCCCGCTCCAATGCGGTGTGGCCAAGCAGTTCGGCAATGCCGTGGTCCAGGTTGTTGACCGCGACATGCTCCACCACCAGCAACTGGAAAGCCTGCCCGGCGTACTGCGGATGCTGGCCCAGGCAGAAACATGCGCCCGCCGCCAGGGTGCGCTCACTGCCTGCGCCACTGAATACTTCGCGCCGCACGCGAACGGCATCCAACCGCGCCTGCGCCGACTGCTGCGCCCATTGCGATTCGGCAAAACGGCCGGCGCGTGGCTGCACGTACACCTCAAGGGCCGGCAATTGCCCGGCATCGGCGCTGCGCTGTGCGGCCACGGCGCGGAGTTGTTCGCTGTGCCAACTGCCCACCGTGCTGGCATTGGGAACCAGATGCTGGTGTTCGCTGAAAAGGGTGATGCCATCGCGGGCTTCGGCCGCATCCGCGCGATGGAAACGCAACGTACCCAGTTCCGGCAATGCGGCCCCGGGCTCGAAGATCACCAACGTATGTGCGGCATCACCGTCCTGCAGCTGCTCGATGCGCCAGGCCAAGCCGGCATCGGCAATCAAGCGGGTGATGAAGGCCCAATCGGTCTCGCGGTATTGGGTAGTGATCGGGTGACGGGGCAACGCGCTGTGCAGGTCAAAACGGAACACGGCCTGCGGGTAGTCGGCGAACACCTGCGTGCAGATCTGGCGCAGGTCCTTGTCCTGGAAGATCAGCGCATTGCGGCGCAAGCGCAGCAGCGCGGTCCACGGCTCCAGCAGCAACCGATAACGGGCCAGGCCGCCATCGCTGCCCAGCTGACTGACCTCGGTACACAGGCCATGCCATTGCCGCAGCGCCCCGTCAGCCTGCCGCAACTGCAAGGTGAGCGGTTGCTCCAGCCACGGCCCGGGCTCAAAAAAAGCATCGGTCGACAGGCAGTCGATCTGCAGGCGAACCTCACCACAGATGCTTTCCTGGCCTTCAAAACGTTCGACCACCAGGCCATCGTCCGGCCCCTGCAGCTGGATCAGGCGGTGGTGATGCGACAAGGACGCCATCGAGGCGAGCATTGCCGAGCGCGGGATGTCCATATCGACAGGCTCATGCGGGGGAATGTCTTGCGGGCGGCGGATTGGCACCACCTCCGCACCGAGCCGGAGACGATACGTGGCACGTGGCGACTTATCGGTTCCAGCGCCGATTTTTGGGATTAATCTCACACGGGTTGCCAGACCCACTGGCGTTTGCCGCTGCCTGGCGATCAATCCCTCATTCGCTTGCCCGGAGCATCCCGCGCGAACACCAGCAACCTTGCCGACGCATGCGGACCTGGACGGGATTCGGGCACACCTGCTTTTCAGCCTGCAGTGGCTTCAAGACATGCCTTGAGAAACGAGGGCACCAACGGACAAGTGCGGCTGGATACCGGCGATGGTGGGTTTCATCTGGTCTGGCTGGATGAGATTGACCGCTTTACGCGCCTGGGCAGCTGTTAGGCCGAGCAGGCTGCTGCCAGGGAAATCGGGACGCGCACACGCCGCCCCGTATTCACCGACGCTGTGCTGTTTGTCGCGCCCCATGGCGACAAGGCACGGCACCGTGCATTGATCCGATCTCAACCACCCATGCCCCGTGGATGTCCGCCCTCTTCGGGAATGCGCTGGAGTGCGCGTAACATGGTCGGCACCCTGCAATCGAACACCGCACGCCCGTGACGAACTACCCAGAAGACATCTACACCGAACCGACTCCCGATCCCGATACGCTGGCCAATCTCGGGCCGCTGGCCGCACTGGCCGGCGTCTGGCGCGGCGAGCGCGGCATGGACGTCAACCCGAAAGCAGACGGCCCTGAACACCAGGCGTTCATCGAGCATGTCGAGCTGCACCCGATCGACGCACAGACCAACGGGCCACAGTTGTTCTACGGCCTGCGCTACCACACCCGCATCGTGAAACCCGATGAGGTGGAAACCTTCCACGACCAGGTAGGCCATTGGCTGTGGGAGCCGGCAACCGGCACCCTCATCCAGACCCTCTCCATCCCGCGTGGCCAGACCGCCATGGCGGTGGGCAAGGCGGCACCGGATGCGAAGTCGTTCCACCTGCGCGCCGTGCGCGGCTCGCCTACCAACGGCATCCTGTCCAATCCGTTCCTGGAGCATGCCTTCCGTACCGAGAGCTACGACATCCATGTCACCGTGAATGACGACGGCACCTGGTCGTATGCGCAGGAAACCATCCTGATCATCCCCGGCCAGGCCGAGCCGTTCCGTCACACCGACCGCAACACGCTGACCCGGATCGGCGCCCCCGTGCTCAACCCCACCGCACAGGCCGCCGCACGCGACGCACTGCTGGCATGAATCCACGCGCGGGGCTGCAGGACGCCTGCGCCCCGCCGTATCAGCCGCTGCCCGGAACCGCTGCTGAAGCCTGCAACCGTCCCGGGCAGCTGTAGACGTTGTAACCCTGGTCACGCGCAAAGCCGACCAGGCAGATGCCCGCGCCGCGTGCCACGTCGATGGCCAGCGCGGTGGGCGCGGAAACCGCGGCCATGATGCCGAAGCCGGCCAGCGCCGCCTTGGCAACCATCTCGTAACTGGCCCGGCTGGAGATCAACAACAGGCCTTTTTCAGCGTCGACGCCCTGCCTGCACATGGCGCCGGTCAGCTTGTCCAGCGCGTTGTGTCGGCCAACGTCCTCGCGCACCCAGCGGATGACGCCGTCGGCATCGGCCCATGCCGCAGCGTGCGTCGCACCTGTGGCCAGGTTCATCGGCTGGTGCCGGGCCAGCGAGGCCAGTGCCCGCTGCAATGCCGCCGCCGGATAAACCTGTGCATGCGCCAGCGGCGTGATGCGCGGGATCAGATCCTCCAACAGCCGTGTCCCGCAGATACCGCACCCCGCACGCCCCGGCAGCCATCTGGCATTGGCCGGATCAAGTGCGCCGGCCGGTGCGTGGGCAGCGACGGTCATCGACAACTCGATGCCTTCGATGCGCTCGTGCACCTCCACCGCCAACAGTTCGTCAGCAGCCGTAATCAGCCCTTCACTGAGTGAAAAGCCCAGCGCGAAGTCCTCCAGATCAACCGGACTGGCCATCATCACCGCGAATGACACCCCGTTGTATTGCATCGCGATGGGCACTTCCTCGGCGATGTCATCCAGCACGCATTCTTCACGGCCATCACGCCAGCGCGACACGCTCCGCGGCGCGATACCGGGCAACCTTGTACGCAACGGCTGTTTCGCATCAGCCATGGCTGTGCTGCCTCCGTGACGGATACCGGCGGTCGTGATGCGCCTGGTGCGGGGCGGCCGTGCATTTCATGGCGGGCAAACCTTCCTCCTGAAGAGCATGGATACAGCTGCGCGGACCAGCGGATCGCCGGCGGCCTGATCCTACCGCGTCGGTGTCGGCAGGCAGCGAACGCAGGCATCATGGACGCGCGAATACGCCCACTCAACCGCCGCTGCCGCGGCTCCGTGTTCTGTGAATGGGAGAAAAAGGCAGCGCCGCATGTCGCGTCTCTCAAGAATTACCCGGGCCGTTGCGCCGTACAAACCCACACGTACCGGCATCACGCCGCCCACGGCAACGGTGCATTGCAGCAAGGCCGTGATGACACAACCGCGACCGTATTCCGTGCTTAACTTCATCGGCAGGACGCAAGGCCACTTTCCTCCGATCGAGTGCCAGGTCATGAGCGACAAGCCCCCGCGTTACAAGCCCTACGAGCAACCGGCCGGCGGCTGGGGCGCCGCCGGCGCCACGGCCAAGGTGCTGATGCAGCAGAGCGTGATCACCAAGGGTTCCCGCGCCCTGCTGGCCATGAACCAACCCGGCGGCTTCAAGTGCCCCAGTTGCGCATTCCCCGACGCGGACACCACCAGGAAGCTGGAGTTCTGCGAGAACGGCGCCAAGGCCCTGGCCTGGGAAGCCACCCAGCACCGGGTAACACGCGAACTGTTCGAGCAATACACCGTCACCGAGTTGATGGCCCAGTCCGACTACTGGCTGGAAATGCAGGGCCGGCTGACCGAACCCATGCGCTACGACGCCACCAGCGACCGCTATGTGCCCTGCGCATGGGACGACGCCTTCGCCTTGATCGGCCGCCACCTTCAGGCACTGCAAAGCCCCCACCAGGCTGAGTTCTACACCTCCGGCCGCACACCGAACGAAGCAGCGTTCCTGTATTCCATCTTCGTGCGGGAATTTGGCACCAACAATTTCCCCGACTGTTCGAACATGTGCCATGAGCCCACCAGCCGTGGCCTGCCGCCGGCCATCGGTGTCGGCAAGGGCACCATCGTGCTCGACGATTTCGAGCATGCCGAAGCCATCTTCGTGATGGGCCAGAACACCGGCACCAACTCGCCACGGATGATGAGCAACCTGGTGGAAGCTCGTAAGCGCGGCATCCCCATCGTGGCAGTCAACCCGATGCCCGAACGCTCGCTGATCCGTTTCACCGAGCCGCAGGACATCGTGCAGATGGCCACGTTCGGCTCGACGGAAATCACCAGCGAGTTCGTGCACGTCAAGATCGGCGGCGACCTGGCACTGATCAAGGGAATGATGAAAGTCATCTTCGAGCGTGACGCGCTGGGCGAGAACGTGCTCGATGACGAGTTCCTCGCCGAGCACACGGTGGGCCTGGATGCGCTGCGCGAGGACGCGTTGTCGCAGGACTGGGAAGAGATCGTGCGCGTGTCCGGCGTCCAGCAGGCGCAGATCCGCCGCTGTGCGGAGATCTACATCCGCTCCAACGCCACCATCATCTGCTACGGCATGGGCCTGACCCAGCACCAGCAGGGCTCCCGCCTGCTGCAGCAGGTTGCCGGCCTGCTGCTCCTGCGCGGCAATTACGGAAAGCCAGGCGCCGGTATCGGCCCCATCCGCGGCCACTCCAACGTGCAGGGTGATCGCACCGTGGGCATCGATGAAAAGCCGTCGCAGGCCTATCTGGACCGGGTGCGTGAGGTGTTCGGCTTCGAACCGCCACGCGAACACGGCCATCATGTGGTCGAGTCCATTGCGGCGATGCTGGATGGCAGCGCCAAGGTATTCATCGGCATGGGCGGCAATTTCATCCATGCCGTTCCCGACACCGAGCGCGCCTATGCGGCCATGCGCACGCTGGAGCTGACCGTCGGCATTGCCACCAAACTCAACCGCGGCCATCTGGTGCACGGCCGCGATGCGCTGATCCTGCCGGTGGTGGCACGCTCAGAGTGGATACGCACGCCGCTGGGCGAGCAGTTCGTCACCATCGAAGATGCCATGTCCAACGTGACCGCCTCGCGCGGCGTACTGGAACCGGCCAGCGACAAGCTGCTGCCGGAGGTGGAGATCGTCTGCCGCATGGCCATGGCGGCGCTGCCGCACAGCAAGGTGGACTGGGCGGCCTACATGCACGACTACGACCTCATCCGCGACCGCATCGCCGAGGTTTACCCGCAGATCTACGCCGACTTCGGCGAGCGCATCAAGCAGCCCAGGGGCTTCCACCTGGATATTCCCCCGCGTCGCCGGGTATGGCCCACGCCCAACGGCAAGGCCAACTTCCTGCCGATGCCGGGCCTGGAGGTGAATGCCACCATTGAAGAGCCCGGCATGCTGCGCCTGGCCACCGTGCGCTCGCATGACCAGTACAACACCACGGTGTACAGCTTCAACGACCGCTACCGTGGCGTGTACAACGACCGCAAAGTCGTCTTCATGAACATCGAAGATCGTTTGGCACGCGGACTGGAAAAGGAGGCACAGGTGCGCCTGGAGACCATCAGCGATGATGGTGTCACCCGCCACATCGATGGACTGACCGTACTGGACTACCCCATGCCACGCGGCGCCATCGCCGGCTACTACCCGGAACTGAATCCGCTGCTGCCACTGGATCACTACGACCGGATCAGCGGCACACCTGCGGCAAAATCGATTCCGGTCAGAGTGCTCGCCAGCGGCCATTCATCGTATTCCCCTTGATGCGGTGGCCCAGCATCCCGCAAGCTGATGCGTCGTCGGCTTCACTCCAGGACAGTCGCACCATGGCCACACGTACCGTTGAAGCGCTTCTGGAAGACATCCGCCTGCTGGGTGATACCCAGTACGCGCTGGTCACCGCTGTCCGTACGCTGGCCAGGCAGGCCATTCCCGGCGTATCGGAGGAAGTGAAATACGGCGGCATCCTGTTCTCTTCGGACGTGCCGTTCTGCGGCGTGTTCGCCTACAGGCAGCATGTCTCGGTGGAATTCAGTCACGGTGCCCGCATCAGCGATCCACATGGGCACCTTGAAGGAAGCGGGAAAGGCCGCCGGCATATCAAGCTGCAGACAACTCGGGACATCAAGGACAAACATGTGTCCGATTACCTGCTGCTGGCATTGGAAGCAGCCGTGCACGCCGCCCGCTGATGGGCGCCAGGGCTGGCACGCGCCGCCCGCCTCCACTGCTTGAACGGATGCCTTGAACGAAATCCCGTGATGGCTGCAGCCGTGTCTTTCAATCCACCGTGTTGTCGCGGGTTGCAGGCATGACGGCGTATCACTCCGCATCGTGGACGCGCGGTTCGACGAAGCAGTAAATCGCACCGCCTCAATCCAGCCCAAGCGCCCCGCGCAACTCCGCCACATGGGCACGCCCCACCGGCAGCTCCGCGCCATCATTCAGTACCAGCCAATAACGGCTGCCCGAGCCGGCATGCAGCGTGCGGATATGGCGCAGATTGACCAGGTAGGAACGATGGCAGCGCACAAAATCCGGCGGCAGCACGCCGCTCAGGCCAGCCAGGGATTTGTCGTGCAGTTCGCTGCGGCCATCACGCAGGCGCAGCTCGCTGTAGTCACCATCGGCGCGGATCCACATCACCTCTGCCAGCTCGACCAAGGCAGTGCCCTGCGCGCGCCATATGCCCAGGTAGCGCGCGCGGCCGGACCGATAGCGGCCGACATCGAGCAAGCGCTCAAGCGCCTGGCCGAGGCGTTCACGCGAGAACGGCTTGGGCACGAAATCCAGCACGCCGTGCTCGAACGCCTGCAGCGCACGCTCGCGATGCGCCGACACCACGACACAGTGGTAACGCCCGGCCACCGCACGCCTCAGCAGTTCAAAGCCGTCTTCGCCGCCGAGGTTCAAGTCCAGCAGCAGGCCGTCGTAGACACTGCGCTCCAGTCGGTCACCGGCCGATTCCAGATCGGCGACCGCATCGAAGCGTGCGCGTGAGCCGACCAGCTCCGTGCACAGCCGCAACAGACGCTGGCGCACCAGCGGTTCGTCTTCAACAATCAATAGGCGCATGTGATCTCGATCCGGCTGCACCAGTCGGCGCCGTCACTGCCTTGGACATAGCGCCAGCGCTCAGGAAAGGCCGCCGCCAGACTCGCTTCGATGTAGCGCGTGCCTGTGCCGCGCCCGCGATGTGGCGCCGATCCCTGGGCACTGCGCAGCTCCAGAACCCAGCGCTCGCTCTCGCGCTGCACGCGCAGCCGAAACGGGCGCTGCGCACAGGCAACGGCGCCGGCGTGGGTCAGCGCATTTTCGACCTGGGCATGAAGGACGCCAGGCGGCAGGGAAAGGCCAAAATCATCAGCCTCCACGTCAAGCGTCATGGGCTGATCCAATGCCAGGCCGACGATATCCAGATGGCTGCGACACAGCGCCAGCTCGTCTTCCAGCGACACGCTCTGGCGGGTGCTGCTGTCGCGCAGGCGGTCGAACTGCTCCGCCAGCGATACCACCATCCGGCTGGCGCGCAGCGGCGCCTGCTCGATCAACTCCTGCAGGCAGGTCAGCGTGTTCATCAACCAATGCGGTTGAATGCCCCGCTGCAACAGCTGCAGCGAAAGCTGCGCGCGCTCTTCGCGCAGGCGGGCATTGTGCTCGTCCAGCGCACGCAGCTGTGCGGCGTGACGCAGCAGCAGGAAGCCCATCAACACGGCAAGAAACAAAAAGTACGGCCCATCGAGGAAGGTGCCGCGCGCGACCAGCAGCGCCAGCACACCGGCAAGCACCAGCGCCAGAATCGGCCAGCGCTCATCCTGCCCATTGCGAGCGCGCAGCAGCAGGCCGGCCGACGCAAGCAGGCTCAACAACAATGCCGCCGCGGAACGCATGTCAAAACCGGGCAGAAACAGGGCAATGGCCACAAGCGCAAGAAGGTAGGCAACGCGCATGCCAACCGGCACTGCAACACCAAAGCGGCGCGCGAGATAAGCCGGCAACAGCACCGCCGCAGCCATGTGCAGGCCCAGCAGCAGGAACAGGCGTGGGCCATGCCACGGATAGGCATAGCCCAGCAGCGAGCGCCATGCCTCGACCACCGGCAAAGCCAGGCCGACAGCACACAACGCCAACAGCAATCGCGCACCCGGCATGCGCGAGCGGCCGCGTTGCACCGCCAGAAAGTACAGACACGCCGCAGCGAGTGCGCCCGTGGCGAAGGCTGCGATCAGCCAGGGCCGGAGCATGTCGCCATGGAACATGGCCGCCGGTCCCACCACCGCAACCGCATCCGCACTGTGCAGGTGCAGCCGCTGCTGCTGGCTGGAGGCGAGCACGATCAACTCGTCCCCGTCGGCTGCCGACGATGCTGGCAAGGCACGAACCACATCAATGCGACCGGCGTGCTCCTCTTGGGCACTGCGCCCCACCACACCGTTGCCGGGCAAGGGTTGGCCGTTCCAGTAAAGCTGGCTGGCAGCGCGCAATGACAGCCGCAGCGCACGGCCGGGATCACTCTGGGTAGCAGAGCTGCTTGACCGCCAACGCAGCCAGTACGGTCCCTGCCAACCCGCGAGAACGCGCTGATCGAGCGGACGCCAGTCCACATCGGCAGGAGGATGCTGCGGCAGCGCACCTGTCGCGGCCACTCTTGCGGGCGCCATCTCACCGGCCAACACCTGCACCTGGGCCATGTCCGGCGCCGAGACCGCCAACCATGCAGCGACGGCAGCGAGCAGTACAGCCAGGACAGTCAAGGTTCGCAGGATCGGCATGCGCCTATCGTATCGGCTGTGCGGAGACATTGGACGGCCGTTTGGAGACGTTCGGCAGACGCGTGCAGCGGGAACAGCCCGGCGGAGGGGATGCTGGCTCCGGGGCTGGGTGATACCGCGATCACGCCGTCGTCGGTGCCCTGCCCCACCGCCGAATTCCCTGCCAACCGGAGCCCGCCATGTCCACCAACTCCCTCTCCGATTTCGAGCATCGCAATGCTGTCGCCACCGGCGCAGCCACGCAGCGGATGCGCTTTCCGCTGGCCGCCAGGCTTGCCGTGATGTGTCTTGCCAGTGCCGGCGCACTACAGGCACTGGCAAGCGATGCGCCCACGCCGCTGGTGTTCTCGCCCTATGCCATGCAGACCAAGGGCAACGGCACCATCGCGACCGAGGAAGCGTTCCTGGAGGTGCCACGCCGACACAGCGAGCCGAATGGACCGCGCATCCGCCTGCGTGTGGTGCGCCTGCCCGCCACGGGGGGTGATGGGCGTGCGGCGCCGGTGGTTTACCTGGCCGGCGGTCCCGGTGGTTCTGGCTTCGGCACTGCACTTGGGCCGCGTTGGCCGGTGTTTGACCGCGTCCGTCGCGAAGCCGATGTGCTGCTGCTTGACCAGCGCGGCACCGACTTTTCGCAGATGCCACCGGAGTGCCCGCACGAGCAGAAATTTGACGACGCCCAGCCCCTGCAACGCGAGGCCACCTTGGTTGCACTGAAGGCAACGCTGGCCAGCTGCCTTGCCTTCTGGCAGAACGCCGAGGTTGATCTGGGTGCCTATACCACCGCCGAAAGCGCCGACGACATCGAATACCTGCGGCGTGCAATGGCGCTGCCACGACTGAGCCTGTGGGGAATGAGCTACGGCACCCATCTGGCGCTGGCGACGGTGCGCCGGCACCCGGCAAGTCTCGAACGCGTGGTGTTGATGGGCAGCGAAGGGCCCGACGATACGATCAAGCTGCCGCTGTCCGCCGATGCCTTGTTGGCCGACCTCGGCGTGGTTGCGAAGAAAGATGGCTTTGAGGACCTGCAGGGCTCGGCACAACGCGTGTTGGCAAAGCTGCGGCAACAACCCGCGCAAGGAAGCAGCTTCATGCATGGCGGCAGGAAGGTGACCATTGGCGCATTCGACGCGCAGCTGGCGATAGCCATCGCACTTGGCCGCCGCACCACCCAGCGGATGCTGCCGCTGGCGCTGCGCGAAGCCGAAGCGGGCAGCTACGATCTGCTCGCAACCATTGCGTTGACCGTGCGCGAGGGCCTGGGCAGCTTCCGTGCCATGCCGACCGCAATGGATGTGGCCTCCGGCCAAAGCCCACAGCGCCGTGCCCTGGCAGCGGCGCAGTCACACCAAAGCCTGCTCGGTGATGCATTGAATTTTCCGTTCCCGGAGGTTGCCGACGGTCTCGGCATGCTCGATCTGGGCGAGGCATTCCGTGCACCGCTGCACAGTGACGTGCCCACGCTCTTCATCAGCGGCACGCTCGATGGCCGCACCCCGCAGGCCAACGCGCAGGCACTGCTGCCCGGCTTCAGCAAGGGCCAGCAACTGGTGATACGCAACGCCAGCCATGACAACGAAATGTGGGTTGGCAACCCAGCCGTTGCCGACAACATCGCCAACTTCGTCGCCGGCCGTGCGGTCACGGTTGAAACGCTGGAGGTAGCGCCGCCGGTGTTCATCACCAGCACGTCCGAGCTGTAACGACGGGCGTGCGGTATTGGAGGGGCAGGCCACGGACGCTTCCGCAACCTGCCCCTTGTCGGGCATGCGTTCAAGCGTTGCGCACATGGACAGGAACGGCGACGCCGAGCAGGCATCGCATGTGCGTTGTTCACAAGTCAGTCGTACCGCCCGGCCCGGCCTTGTTCGCGCCGGGCTGTCTTCAGGTGCGGCAGCGTGATGATGTGCTCACAGAGCACGGCCGCATCGAAGCTTGCGCAGGGTGTGCTTGTTTCTGCTGCAAATGGAAGCCGGCTGGTGATCTTGAGACAAGAACGCGGGGACGTCTCCGAGTCTTACCTTGATTTTTGGGAACCCGACGCTGACCCCGGTTTTCGCTCGTCGTCATGCGCGGCAGAGGCGCGGCTTTCCACGAACTCCGGAAACGTCTCCGCCAGCGAGTCCGCATCCGGGAGGATGTAGAACAGGCCACCGCGCTCGAACGTGGTGCTGACGATCTGCTCGTAGAAACCGGGCGAGACGTTGATGCAACCATGGGTGATGCGGTTGTCGTCCGGCGTCGGCGAAGCAAGGCGTTCGACACGTCTCTCGGACGGAACACCCGTGGCAGTAGGGTGGATGGAAACCGCCGAATCGTAGTCCACCCACAGCACGCGCCCAGCATCGATCGATGGGCCGAAGCCGCCGACAAAGCGGCCCGCCGGCGTGGTGCGATCGCGGCCCGGAATTTCGCGCAGTGCAAGGCCGGCAATACCCGGCGCGACATGATCGCCAGTCGCCGAGCCAAACAACCCCGATGCGGCGCCACGGAGCCGGCCATCGCCGCCAAATACCAATATCTGTGCAGCCGCCTTGTCCATGATCGCGAACGGATACCCCTGGTTGTCCTGGCTTGCGACAACCCAGCCGGCCAGTTCAATCACCGTCTCCGATACCTGTTGGCCTGCCGGAAGCTCATCGACGGCGGCGGCCGTTTGCGCGGGGGCATCTTCGGCGCTGGCCACACCACTGTTGACCAACACCAACGTCATGACCAACGCGCCACACAGGGTGCGGATTGCGGGGTATGCATACCTACGGATGGCGAGGCTCCTTGTATTGCGTATTGCAGGCTGCCCGATCAGAAGGAAACCAGTGGCCGACAAAGGCCACCGGGTTCCGGATTCAGACGCGTATCACCCGTTGTGCAGCGACTAGCCGCGAGGTGTGCGGCGGGGTGGCGCGCTTTCCAGCTGCTGTACGCGGCTTTCGATCTGATCCAGGCGTTGATTGGCCCGCTGCGCGGACTGATTGGCGGACTCGGCACTCTGGGCCGCGCCTTGCACCCTCGTGTCGAGTTGATCCAGTCGTGAGTTGATCCCTGCAAACTCCTCTTTATAGGTTGCACAGGAAGCGAGGCCTACGGTGACGAAGATCGCCACACCGAGCCTGCGCGCCATTGCCATCTGTTGCTTGGTCAGAGTCATGCCACACCCTCCTTTCGTCTGGGGTGTCTGGAATATAGCGGCGTTTTTGCCGGAGCCAGCAGCGCCCGTCAGCTGCGGTTGGAGTACGTGGATGCACCGTGAAGACATTGCAACCGGCCCGATTGCAACGCTCATCGCAGGAATCTGCGGCATTTTCAGCCTTCGCCGAATTCGCCCCCTTGAACGGGCAGATCATGAATACGCGAACCGTCATGCACGAACGGATCTTCCGCAATCACCCCCGCCTTCCTATTCATCAAAACGCAACGCGGCGCGCCCCTTCCAGGCGATGTGAACAGCGAGGTTTGACCTGCCGCAACACCAAGGCACCAGGAGTGCGCCAGCCGAAGGCGCGGCGGCGCTTGTGGCCGAACTGGTGCGTGGCCGCGAGCTGGAAATCGAAACTGCATTCCTGGCCGAGATGGCCTCCACCGATCTGAAGAACTGGCTGTACAACTCCACCCCTTCCAACCCGCAGGATGTGGGCTATTGGGTGGGTTACCGCATCGCCAAATCGCACTACGCCAATACCGCCGACAAGCGCCGGGCGCTCAAGGACATCATCACCGTGAGCGATGCACAGGTGTTCCTGGCGGGCAGCGGTTGAAAGCAGGGCATCACAGTGGAGTGAGTGCTGCAGGAAACAGCGAACAAGCAATGGCGTTGAGTGCGATGCCGCACAACGTGCTGGCATCGCACTCAGCGCTGCACCGCAGGAACGCCAGGCGAGATGATCAGCTGGTTGATGCGGCGCAGGGCGCTCTCCAGTTGTCGGCGGTCTTCTGCCAGGCCCAACGACAAACGAAAGCCGCGTTGTTGCGGCGAACCTTCCGGGCGGAATGCCGATGACGGTGAGATCGCCAGGCCTTGCAGCTGCGCGGCGTGCACAAAGGTAGCGTCGGTCCAAGGCTCGGGCACGCTGCACCATGCATGCAGGCCGCTTGCCCGCGCCTTCAGAGAAGGCGCCAGCAGGTGTTCGGCCAAGGCGGTGCGCTCACCGGCTTCCGCCAGCACCTGCTTGAGCAAGGTGTGCGCCGAGCCGTCCAGCAACAACTGGCTGACCAGCGCCATCACCAGTGGATGCCCCATCAGGCAGATGGAACGCAGCGCCGCAGCAAGTGCTTCGGCGTGGCCGGCTGACGGGCATTGCACGAACGCGGTACGCAGGCCGGGGCTGATCGCCTTGGACAGCGTGGAGACGTAGTACACGCACTCCGGCGCGAGCGCGGCGATGGGCGTAGGCTTGCTGGCCTCGTGATGCCAGTACGGATCATCCTCGATGGCGAGCAGCTGGCAGTGCTGCAGCACGCGCGCGAGTTCAGCGCGTCGCTGCGGTGAAAGGGTCAGCGCGGTCGGGTTGTTGCAGGTGGGATTGAGGTAGACCACGCGTGCGCCACTGTCCCTGGCTGCACGCGCGAGCGCCTCCGGGCACATGCCATCGGCATCGCCGTGCACCGGCAGCAAGCGGCGACCGAGTGACCTGGCCACCTGCAGCAGGCCCGGATACACGAGCTGGTCGCAGAGCACCGTGTCGCCTTCATGGGTCTGGCTGATGAGGATGGACGCCAGTGCAAACTGCGCGCCTTCGGCCACCACAAGATGGGCTTCATGCACGTTGCCCAGCATCGGCTGCAACCAGCTGATGGCCGCGTGGCGGTCGGTCGGGCTGCCGCCACTGAGGTGGTAGGTCATCAGATTGAGTGCATTGCTGCGTGCAAGCACCGCCGCCGCGCCCCGCCGCAACACATCATTCAATGCGGTGGCATCCGGAACCGGCGGCACGTTCATGCTCAAGTCCACCGGCTGGCCGAACGCGGCTTTGGGCGGTGCGATGAAACTGCCCTGCGGGCCGCGTGCTTCGATCAGGCCACGCCGGCGTGCTTCATCAAACGCGCGCGTCACCGTGGTCAGGTCGATGCCCAGTTGCTTGGCCAGCGCACGCTGCGATGGCAGGCGATGGCCGGGCACCAGCTCGCCGGTGTTCATGGTGCGCTCAAGGCTGTTGACGATGCGCAGGTAGATCGGGCCATTGCTGGCCAGTGCGTTGTCTATCCAGCTCACTGTGCACCCTGGCCTTGGCCGTGGAAGGCTGCGACAAACTGTCGCGCCATGTATGGAAGATGTCGCGCACTATTGTTTACATCAGCGGCGGGTGCCTGCTCACAACCATCGGTCGGTTGGAGCGGGGGCCCGCCGTTTTTCATGCGTGCGTGCATAACAGACGCACAACCCCGTGCATGTCGATTCATGGGTGTGGGTCAGCCTTTGTCTTGCCAGGCGCAGTAACAACCCACGGCAAGCAGCCCGCGTGGGCGCACTGTCTGCCCGGCGACGAGTTTGTCGAGGATGGGTTCGACAAAACTGTTGGCCGAGTTGCAGACCATGCCGATGCTGTACGGGCCGGCATACGCCAGCTGCCCCTGCCGGTCCCAGATGGCGACTGCTGGGCTGGCCGGAATCTGCTCCACGCCCTGGATGGTGGGCAGTTCCTTCAAACGGCCGCGCAGGTAGTCCGGCAGTTCACCCTGGGTGCCCGGCTTGCGCACGGCGTAGAAATCAATGCCGGCACGGCGGTACATCGTGGTCAGGTAACTGAGGTGTGCGCCGGTTTCACGGTTGCAGACCTTGCACGCCGGGTCCCAGAAGTGCACCACACGGATGCGCCCGTTTGCGCCGGCCAACTCCGCCGGCAGCTTGAGCTGGGTGTCGTCGAAGACGATGGCCTGCTCGGCAAAGCTGGCCTGGTCGCTGAAACCGAAGTACTGCCACACCGCCACCGCGATACCGGCCATCAGCACGCAGCCTGCGGCAATCCACAGCCGCATCCCGCGCCGGCGCGGCGGCGTGCCACCGGGCGGACTCACGACGACGCGTCCGCGCCGAACTTGTGCTCGTACTGCTCCAGCATCTCCGCGCAGGAATCAGCCTGGGCGCGGCGGTAGATCTCGGTGCGTTCCGGTGCGCGGCTGCGCTGCAGGCACTGCTCGATGGCCGCGCGCTCATTGGCCTGCACATCGGCGGTTTGCGGCCGCGAGCAGACATAGACCAGCGAGCCCAGCGCCAGCACGATGAAGCCGGCGCAGCCCAGCATGACCAGATGAAACTTCAGCTTGTCCCGGCGCACATGGCCACCCGCATATCCATACAAGATGCAAAATGTATCATTTTTGTATGGATATGACCGGCGGCCCGTTAAACGATGGCCTGCGTCCGCGTCTCAGGCGCAGCGGAGATCACCTCGGTCAGCCGGGTCAATGCGGCCGCCAGGCTGTGCTGGTCCACCGCCCCGCCCAGTGACAGGCGGATGGCATTGACGGCCTGGTCCTCGATGCTGAAGGCCTCCGAGCTGGCAATGCCCAGGCCCTGCGCCTGTGCGGCCTGGATCAGCCGGTACTGGTCCAGCCTGGGCGGCAATGGCAGCCACACATGCAGCCCGCTCGGGTGCGCCTGGTACGGCGCCGGCAGGATGCTGGCGGCAATCTGCTGGCGCTGGCGCAGCTCCTGCTGGAAGCGGCGGACCATGTCGTCGGCCTGGCCGCTGCGGATCCAGTGCGAGGCCACCGCCACCATCGACTGGGTGGGCATCAACGCGATGGAGCGCAGCGCATCGAGCAGCGGCTCCATCGGCTCGCCCGGCGGGATCACCAGGTAGGCCGTGCGCAGGCCCGGCGCCAGGCATTTGGACAGGGTGGAGACGTAATACACCGGCGCCTCCGGGTGGCTGTCCACCGCCAGCGGCGGCGCCGCATCGGCGGCCAACAGCCAGTACGGATCGTCCTCGACCACCGCCACGCCGTAGCGCCGGGCCACCGCCAGCAGGGCCGCACGCCGGGCCTGCGACAGGGTCGCCGTGGTCGGGTTCTGGATGGTCGGGATGAGGTAGATCAAGGCCGGCTTGCGCTGCTGGCAGGCGGCTTCCAGCGCCTCGGGCAGCATGCCTTCGTGGTCCATGGCGATGGGCGCAATACCCCGCTGCAGCACGCGCGCGGCGGCCAGCAGGCCCGGATAGGTGAGCTGCTCGGCGGCGATCACGTCGCCCGGCTGGGTCTTGGCCAGCACGATGGCGCACAGCGCGGCCTGCGCGCCGGGGCAGATCACCACCCGCTCGGCCGGCACGTTGCCCAGCATCGGCGCCAGCCACTGCACGGCGGCGGCGCGGTCGTCGCGGGAACCGGCGCCGACGTGATAACTCATCAGCTCGCCCTGCCCCAGCTGCTGGCTCAACTGCTGGAAACCCTGCTCCATGCTCTGCGCGAACGCGCTGCTGCCCAGCAGCGGCGGGATGTTCATGCTCAGGTCCACCGAGGTGTCGCTGTTGCCGGCCGACATGGCAATGAAGGTGCCACCGGCGCCCTGCGCGTCCAGCAGGTCGGTCTGACGCAGCTCGGCATAGGCGCGGGTGACCGTGGTCAGGTCCACGCCCATCAGCTGGGCCAGGTCACGCTGCGGCGGCAGGCGGTCGCCGGGCTGCAGCACGCCGTCATCCACTGCCTCGCGCACCTGCTGGGCAATCTGCAGATACAGCGGCCCGGCGCCCTCGGCGAAAGGGCGGACCCAGGTCCGGTTCGGCTTTTTCAGGCGTCGGCCAGCGGCGGCTTGCTGCATCTGGAGGGTTCCTTCCATGCGTTGTACGTGCACGAACCCATACAATGATGTATCTTGTATGGGCTTGACTGGATCGGCAATCCTTTTGTAGGCGCCGCCGTACGGACAGTGTAGCCGCTCCCCGCCTGCGTGCCGGGCGCAGGCAGTCCCTGGTCAGCAGCTCCTTCAACAGGGTCGACCTTCAATGAATATCTGCTGGAAACGCATCCGCCCAGCGCTGGCCGCTTTGGCATGCGTGGGTTTGTCTGGTTGCAACTGGGTATTGCTGGACTCCAAGGGCGATGTGGGCATTGCCCAGCGCGACCTGATCCTCATCTGCGTGGCGCTGATGATGATCGTGGTGATTCCGGCCATCGTGCTGACCTTCGTCTTTGCCTGGAAGTACCGCGCCGGCAATACCAAGGCCAAGTACATGCCCGACTGGGCGCACTCCACCAAGGTGGAAATCGTGGTGTGGGGCGTGCCGCTGATCATCGTGGCGGTGCTGGCGGTGATCGTGTGGAAATCCACGCACGAACTTGACCCTTACAAGCCGCTGGATGTGCCCGGCGAGCCGCTGCATGTGGAAGTCATTTCCACCGACTGGAAGTGGGTGTTCGTCTACCCGGACCTGGGCATTGCCACGGTCAACCAGCTCAACTTCCCGGCCAACCGCGAGCTGGCGTTCGACATTACCTCCAACTCGACGATGAACACCTTCTTCATCCCGCAGCTGGGTGGGCAGATCTACGCGATGGCCGGCATGCGCACGCAGCTGCACCTGGTGGCCAACGAGCCCGGCCAGTTCCGCGGCATGTCCGGCAACTACAGCGGCCACGGCTTCTCCAACATGAAATTCGTCGCCACCGCGATGACCGACGAACAGTTCGATGGCTGGGTGGCGGAAGTGCGCCGCTCGCCGGAGCAACTGAGCTTCGACGAATTCAAGCGACTGGCCGCCCCCACCCGCAAGGAGCCGGTGCGCCACTTCGCCAGCGTCGAACCGCTGCTGTTCAAGAAGGTCATCGACCAGTTCATCGGCGTGGGTGAGAACACCGCGGCCGCGTCGGGCCAGCACGCAGAAACCAAGGCCTCCCAGGAGTAATGAGCATGTTCGGTAAATTGACGTGGGACGCCGTGCCATTGCACGACCCGATCGTCGCAGTGACATTGGCGGGCATGGTGCTCGGCGGCCTCGCATTGCTGGCCGCGGTCACCTATTTCAAATTGTGGGGCGTGCTGTGGCGCGACTGGTTCACCACGGTGGACCACAAGAAGATCGGCATCATGTATGTCGTGGTCGCGCTGGTGATGCTGATCCGTGGCTTCGCCGACGCCTTGATGATGCGTGCCCAGTTGGCCGCCGCCGGCCCCGGCAGTGACGGCTTCCTGCCACCGGAACACTACGACCAGATCTTCACCGCCCATGGCGTGATCATGATCTTCTTCGTGGCCACGCCGTTCGTGGTGGGCCTGATGAACATCATCGTGCCGTTGCAGATCGGCGCGCGCGACATGGCGTTCCCGTTCCTCAATGCCTTCAGCTTCTGGATCTTCGTGGTCGGCGCTGCGCTGATGATGATCTCGCTGGGCGTAGGCGAATTCGCCATGACCGGCTGGGTGGCCTACCCGCCGTTGTCGGGTATCGAGTTCAGTCCAGGCGTGGGTGTGGATTACTACATCTGGGCGCTACAGGCCTCCGGTGTTGGCACACTGCTGACCGGCGTCAACCTGTTCATCACCATCCTGCGCATGCGTGCGCCGGGCATGACCTTGATGAAGATGCCGGTGTTCACCTGGACCGTGCTGGTCACCAGCGTGATCATCATTGCCGCGTTCCCGATCCTGACCGTCGCCCTGGGCGCGCTCACCCTGGATCGCTACCTGGACTTCAACTTCTACACCAATGACCTGGGTGGCAACCCGATGATGTACGTCAACCTGGTGTGGGCCTGGGGCCACCCGGAGGTGTACATCCTGGTATTGCCGGCGTTCGGCATCTTCTCCGAAGTCACCGCCACGTTCTCGCGCAAGAAGCTGTTCGGCTACAAGTCGATGGTGGGTGCAACGCTGGCGATCGGCATCCTGTCGTTCGTGGTGTGGCTGCACCACTTCTTCACCATGGGCTCCGGTGCCAGCGTCAATGCCTTCTTCGGCATCATGACGATGATCATCGCCATCCCCACCGGCGTGAAAATCTTCACCTGGTTGTTCACCATGTACGGCGGCCGCGTCGAGTTCAGCGTGCCGATGCTGTGGACCATTGCGTTTCTGGTCACCTTCACCATTGGTGGCATGACCGGCGTGCTGCTGGCCATCCCGGGTGCGGACTTCCTGCTGCACAACAGCCTGTTCCTGGTGGCCCACTTCCACAACACCATCATCGGTGGCGCGCTGTTCGGCTACCTTGCCGGCTTTGTCTACTGGTTCCCGAAGGTGTTCGGCTTCACCCTCAACGAGCGCCTGGGCAAGTGGTCCTTCGCCTGCTGGGTGATTGGTTTCTACCTGGCCTTCATGCCGCTGTACATGCTCGGCTTCATGGGCATGACCCGGCGCATGAACCAGTACGACAACCCCGAGTGGACGCCCTACCTGATTGCCGCCTTCATCGGTGCCCTGTTCGTGCTGGCCGGTATCGTGCTGATGCTGGTGCAGATCTACGTCAGCGTGCGCGACCGCAAGAAGAACCTGGACCTCACCGGCGACCCGTGGAACGCACGCACGCTGGAATGGGCCACGCCTTCGCCGCCGCCGTTCTACAACTTTGCCGTGGTGCCCAAGGCCGACCAGCTCGACGCCTTCCACGAAGCCAAGAAGGAAGGCCTGCCGCCGCCGCCCAAGCACTACGCACCCATCCACATGCCGCGTAACACCGGCGTGCCGCTGATCCTCAACATCTGGATACTGGCGCTGTGCTTTGCCTTGATCTGGCACATCTGGTGGCTGGCCGGTGCGAGCTTCGTGGCGATGATCGTCACCTGGATCGTGCGTTCCTACGACGAGGACGTGGACTACTACGTCAGCGCCGAGGAAGTAGCAAAAATTGAAAACCAGCACCAGCGCAAGCTCAAGCAACACGGGGTGATTGCATGAACCTGATGTCCAATACCGTGGTCACCGCCGAGCAGGTGCCCGGCCACGCCCATGACGACCATGGACACGACCAGGGCGGCATGAAGGTCTTCGGCATGTGGGTCTACCTCATGTCCGACCTGGTGCTGTTCGGCTCGCTGTTCGCCTCCTACGCGGTGCTCAGCAATGCGTATGCCGGCGGGCCGACCGGCGCGGAGTTGTTCTCGCTGCCGTTCGTGATGGTGGAGACCTTCCTGCTGTTGTTCTCCAGCATCACCTACGGCCAGGCCGTGCTGGCGATGCACCGGCAGAACAAGCGGGCCGTGCTGGCCTGGCTGGGCGTCACCTTCGCACTCGGTGCCGGCTTCATCGGTATGGAGCTGTATGAGTTCAACCACCTGATCCACATCGGCGCCGGCCCGACCACCAGTGCCTACCTGTCCGCGTTCTTCGCGCTGGTGGGCACGCACGGCATACACGTTGCCAGCGGCCTGATCTGGATGGCGGTGGTAATGCACCAGGTGCACCGCCGCGGCCTCACCCCGAGCAACGTCACCCGCATCTCCTGCCTGAGCCTGTTCTGGCACTTCCTGGACCTGGTCTGGATCTGCGTCTTCACCTTTGTCTATCTGATTGGAGTGTTCTGACCATGTCCGATATCGATACGTCCCGCGCCGGTGGTGGACATGGCTCGACCCGCTCCTACCTGATCGGCTTTGTGATCTGCGCGGTACTCACCGTCATCCCCTTCATGCTGGTGATGAACCCGGTGCTGTCGCGGCCGCTGACGCTGTTCCTGCTGGTCGGCTTTGCCGTCGTGCAGATCGTGGTGCAGCTGGTGTACTTCCTGCATATGAACCGCTCCTCGGAGGGCGGTTGGAACCTGGCCAGTTTTGTTTTCACGCTGGTCATTCTTTTCATCGTGGTCGCGCTCTCCATCTGGATCATCTGGAGCATGCACTTCCACATGATGGTCAACTGACGCACCCACGCACGGGCTGGCAGGCAACTGCCGGCCCGTGTCGTGCCGCGCGGCGGGCCGTCCCTCACCGACCGTTGCCATGTCCCGTTATTCCTCCCCCGCCAGCGGCCTTGCCGCACTGGCCCGCACGCTCCGCCTCCCCACCGTGCTGCTCACCGCCGCCAGCCTGCTGCTGGTGGCCTGCGCCGCCAAACCCAAGGTGGATTACTACGGCAAGGACATCGCCTGCGAAGCACTCGGCCAACACTGGTCGATGCCCGACAGCAGTGGCGTCACCCGCACGCCCGCCGACTTCAACGGCAAGGTCACTTACCTGTTCTTTGGCTTCACCAGCTGCCCCGACGTCTGCCCCACCACCATGGTGGAGTTGAACCGCGTCAAGCACCTGATGGGCTCGGACGCGGACGACCTGCAGGTAGTCTTCGTCACCGTGGACCCGGCACGCGACACCCCCGCCGTCGCCGAGACGTATGTAAAGGCCTTCGACCCCACTGCCACCGCACTGGTCGGCAACGACCAGCAACTGGCGGCAATGGCGTCCACCTTCAAGGCCTTCTACGACCGCGAAGACGGCACCCTGCCCGGCACCTACACCATGAGCCACACCTCAGGCGGCTACATTTTCGACCGCCAGGGCCGGCTACGCCTGTTCGCCCCCTTCGGCATGCCGGTGGAGCAACTGTTCTCCGACATCCAGCGCCTGACCCTGGAACCCAACCTGCCGGTAGGCCAGAAGAACCCACCCGAATGCACCGCAAAGGTCCCGGGCTAAACCAGCAACATCCCAGAACCCCGAACCACTAAAGCCCCTCTCCCCCAGCGGGAGAGGGGTTGGGGAGAGGGGGAAGCCTTCGGCAAGCAACCCACCAGCACCCACCACTCACCCAAACCACCCCAAACCCCACCCCACCCCACCTTGACACCCGCCCCCTCAAAACTGAGGCTAATGCCATGAGCATTGACCTTACCCCCCTGAATCTCCGAGAGCTCAACACTCTCATCCGCACCGCCCAGGCAAAACACAAAGCACTCACCAGTCGTCCCCCGGTCGAACAGGTCAGGCGCAAACTGATCGCCGACGCCAAGCGTGCCGGCTACACGATTGATGAAGTCTTTGGCCTCGGCGCAGACCCGGCCGAACCAAAGGCCAAGACCGCCCGCCGCCGCAAGGGCCCCAAGGTCAAGCCGAAATACCGCGACCCGGAAAACCGCTGGAACACCTGGACCGGCCGCGGAAAGATGCCGCTCTGGCTCGCCTCCAAGATCCGCTTCGGCCACAGCCCCACGGACTTTCTGATCCCCGGCGTCGCCAAGCTCACCCCGAAAGAGAAAGTGCTGACGGGAAAGCGGAAGTTGTTCAAGCAGGGTTGAGTGGGACATATAAAAAGCAACCAGACGGGGAGTCTGGTTGCTTTTTTTGTATAAAACCTGAGAAATACTGCGCATCTCGCTCTACACGCGCGCCTGAGAGACATGTACCCACTCGCGGTCAATAATCAGCGTCCGAATCAGCCAAAGATCGCAAAAGCCCATCGGCCGGGACAGGAACTCGTTATCAGCATCCGCCACATAACAACGCCCTCCGTTGAATTGTAGAAAATAATAACGCAACTTCCTGCTTACCCCTCTGCGTGCTACTTTCCGACAGATCTAATCAACCCAAAAAGGACAACGTGGATGATTTTGGTTACACAAGAGCACTTTACGAGAGCTGCGCGCGAAATTGCAAAACACGGGGATAACGACACACTCCCCTTTGATCTGGACGTAAGACTCTGTGGTGACAGAGCAGATGAGCTTGCTAGCATTGCCTTTGGTTTTTTCAATGAACTGAAGAACTGTCCCGGAAAAGAAAACCATGCGCGAATTGCGTCACTTCCCATTTGGAGCGAGCGGTTAGTTGCCCCCTCCGGTCCAGCAGGGTTCCGGGTAGTCACCAAGATTCATCCATTCTGGAACATTTATCTAAATGGACTAGCTATCGCGATTGCAGAGAAATTAGAACCTCAACGCGCCAGCACTGCTCATTCATATAGATTTTTGTGCGGTGATGACGAACAGATATTCAATGGAGACAGGTCATGGAGGGCTTTCAAGGAAGAAACCGTCACTCAGAGTGAGATGGCAGGACCGGACTCTATTGTCGTACAAACAGATATCTCAAGCTTCTATGAGCATGTTTCCCACCACTATATAGAGAACTGCATATCTGACCTCGATGGAGGCCAAACTCAGGTCGCAAGCCAAATAAATGCGCTACTTAGCCGTTTGTTCGCGGGACGATCCTTTGGCCTTCCGGTTGGCGGTCAAGGTGCCCGAATTTTGGCCGAGCTATTCCTTCACCCAATCGACATGGCGCTTTCTGCGAGCGGCGTTTCCTGGCATCGATACGTTGACGACTATGTACTCATCGCAAGCAGTACCGCAGAAGCCTATCGTGCGCTAGCTGTATTAGCGCAGGCCCTAATGGATTATGGATTGACACTTAATAAATCCAAGTCAGTATTTCTCTCCCAAAAACACTATAGCGGATACGTCATCGCACAGCTGGGTGTCGATGATGATGAGGCAAAGCAGCTCCGCACAATCGACATCAAGTTTGACCCATACTCCGACTCTCCCCGAGATGACTATGAGTCACTAAAAGAAACAGTGGAAAGCCTGGATGTCAGGCGCCTTCTCTCAAGAGAGCTCGACAAGGCCATTCCTGACAATTTCTTAGTGGCTCAAATTAGTAGAACAATGCCACTACACGAGCCAGAGGCGGCACTTGAGCTGGCTGTAACTCTACTCGGAAAGCAGAATATCCACGCATTCAGATCATCTTTCTCAACGATCATGAGAGGATTTTCACATCTCAGATCCAAGGATGAATTTTCGGCAATCTTTGAGCGACTTGATGTACTAATAGACGAGGTTCCGGTCCACTCAGGCCATCTCTTGGAAGCTGAAACGAACCTCCTTCACTATCTGCGATGCCTACGTTTCTCCAACTCAATGCGACGCGCTCAATTTGTCCGCAACACATTCGACAGAACACAGATGGATACAGTAAGAAGAGCCTGCATTGATTGCTGGAGGGGCTGGAGGGATCGCACAGCATTTAATCACCTAAGAAATCGCTGGGGACAGATGACCGCCGAGTGTCAAAGATTATTCTGGCTATTTTCCCACTGCTTTGGCGATGAAGGTGATAAGGCCAGACTGCAATACAAGCGCGCTGCCGCTTCCTACTGGGAGCTGGGAGTCGAACTACCTTTCGACCCCGTAAAAGATAAATCAAAACTTCAGAAACACCCCCGAGGAGCCGAACCACGATTCGCCGACATTTACATGCAGTGGGCGAAGGAATTCGACAATGCAATTTGACCCAAGAACCGTGGCAAGGGATATACCCGGCATAGTGGATGAGCTATTTCCACACCTGACTTCAGGCACCGTCGCACACTTCAACACGGGCATCCAAGATTTAGCAATACAACACATTCCAAGCGACCTCCTTGCCTCTTCAAAAATAAAGAAAGCGATGCTATTCGAACTTGCATATAGCGTTGCAGAGAGTTTGCTCACCGGCACCACGGTAGAATGGCAGTCTTGTTTAGCCAGTGCAGTCAAGAGGCAAAGTGCTTTCTTTGATGCAGGACATCCCCCGCACCTGGAGGATGCAGACAAGAAAATTGCTCTAATAGTCGGGCAGAACATGGCCTCGTCGCTTAATAAATTGGCGAACGAATTGGAAGCGCCGCTTACTTCAAACCCATTCATTCCCGGCCTTGAATGGGTTGCAAATGGGCGAGGAGATTTCGCCATCACCGACACGCTCGTCGAGGTTAA
This sequence comes from Stenotrophomonas sp. STEN056, assembly GCF_056759635.1. Classification (NCBI taxonomy): domain Bacteria; kingdom Pseudomonadati; phylum Pseudomonadota; class Gammaproteobacteria; order Lysobacterales; family Lysobacteraceae; genus Stenotrophomonas; species Stenotrophomonas sp. STEN056. The sequence goes on along the minus strand of NZ_JBRRDL010000016.1, from coordinate 27,331 downwards.
GTGTACAGCGACAAAATTTGCTTCCGCCGACTATCGACAAGTCGCTATCTATTGGTTAATGAGCTATGGCGCATCCCTTGAGGGTCGAGGCAGCGAGTGGCGCAACTTCGTTCTCCTTAACCCGCGCAGAGGCGAATCCCTATCAATGACATTCGACTCACTACTATCTTCAATATCGGGCACTCGCACTAAAGTTGACATATTGCAACTATTCCACTCTCTCGTTGGGACACGGGCTAGATCATAGGGATAATGAGAATCCAAGGGTCAGGAAGGAGTTTATAGAATATTGAACACCCCCTGACCCCCATCTTTTCACAAACATGCAACGCCCCCTACCCCGCCGTAAAAAACACATCCGCATGCATATCCTGCGCCCGCAACCCACGCGCACTTGTAACCCGCATCGCCGCTTCAACCATCAACGGCGGCCCGGCGACATAGGCTTTCCAACCATCAAGGTTCTGCAGGTCTTCGGCGACCGCGTCGGCAACCATGCCGGTGCGTTGTGATGCAGCTGCGGGCGCATCGGAAAGCACGATGGTGAAAGCGAGGTTCGAGTGCTGCTGCGCCAGCTGCTCAAAGTAATCGGCGAGATAAATATCCCGCGTGCTCCGCGCACCAAAGTAGACGTGGATCGGCTGCTTCATGCCGGCGGCAAGCGCGGCATCCACGATGCATTTGATCGGCGCCAAACCCGAGCCACCTGCGATGCATAACAGTGGCCCCGTATGGTGCTCGCGCAGGAACGAGGAGCCGAACGGGCCTTCTACCAGCACCGGCTCACCGAGCTGCAGCTGCGCGTGGATGCATTCGCTCGCGGCGCCACCAGGCACGCGGCGGATGTGGAACTCAAGCAGGTCATCGCCCGGGCCGCTCGCCATGGAGTAATCGCGGGCGGGGGCGCCCAGGAATTTCAGCCGCACATATTGGCCGGGGCGAAAGGCAAAGGTGTCACCGTGATCGTTGACCAGCTGGATACGCTTGATGTCGTGCGTGGCGTCTTCAATGGCTGCCACGCGGCAGGTAAGGCGGCGTGGCGGGTACGCTGCGACCTCCTCTTCTTCAAGCCAGGTAACAACGCCGTCCGCTGTTGGAACGGCACAGCAAGCGAGGATCAGCCCTTGCGCCTTGTCCGCGCTGGTGAGTGCAAAGCGGTTGTGTTCGCGCAACTCGACCTCGCCACTGACCAGGCGTGACCGGCACGATCCACAACGGCCGGAACGACAGGCATGCGGATAGGCAATGCCGGCAGCGAGCGCCGCATCAAGAATGGTCATGCCCGCCGGCACCGTGATGCTGCGCCCGGTGCCACGCAGCTCGATGATGTTGCTCATGGCGTGCACTCAGACCGCATTGGCCAAACCCAGCGCCACCATCAGGCCGGACTTCTGCGATGCAAAGGTTCCGTAGAACACCTGGTCGCCCACCAGGGTGATCGGCGCGACGCGCACGCCGGTGCGGCGCTTGGCTTCGTCACGGACCGCGGCATCGGTGAGGTCGCGCTCCTCGAACGTGATGCCTTCCCTGGCAAACCACTCCTTCAACATCCGGCAATCAGGGCAGGTGGGCGTCGTGTAGACGATGACGGGGGGATGAGATGCGCGGGTCATGCAGGCCTCCTCAAGCGGGCGATGGATTCATGCAGACGTGGACGCCGGTGGCGATGCACGCAACGGGCGTTCTGCACGGATTCAAAGCCTAAAGATTCCCGTCGTGGGAAGGTCAAGCAGTTCTCGCAATTACGCGTGAGTGGGAAGAGAAGAAGCGCCCGAGCGCGACCGGCAGACCGTTGGTACGGAAGCGAATCGCTCCTCTTTCGCAAACGGAAAAGGCCGGCATTTCTGCCAGCCTTCTGCGTGGACTGCTATCAACCTCGTTGGCCTGGTGCGTTCGGCACAAAGAGAGCTGATGCCAGCGAAGCGTTCGTTGAGTCTTCAACATGACTCTGACCCCGGTTTTCGACGTTGACGCCGGTGGCGATGCACGCAACAGGCACTCTGCACGGATTCAAAGCCTAAAGATTCCCGTCGCGGGAAGGTCAAGCGGTTCTCGCAATTGCGCGTGAGTGGGAACAGAAGGAGAGCCCGAGCGCGACCAGCAAATCGCTGGTACGGAAGCGAATCGGTCCTCTTTCGCAAACGGAAAAGGCCGGCATTTCTGCCGGCCTTCTGCTTGAACACCCATCAACATCGCTTGGTGTAATGCATTCACCTCGACATCACCGCATCAGAACTCAAGGGCGCAACAACACCTTGCCGTTCTTGCCTGGCTCCAGGCTTGCCTTCGCCGCTTCCGCCGCATCGGCCAGGTCGTAAATCCCCTGCACGGGCAGCGCCAGTTCACCGCTCATCACGCGCGTCAGCAGTTCGCCGACCAGCCGGCGCTTGTTCTCGACCGACATCTGCTGGCTGACCTTGCTGCCCCAGAAGCCCTTGACCGTGGCCTGCTTGAAGATGACGTCGCCGGACGGAATCTGCATCGGCTCGCCGGCCATCGAACCGAACGACACCAGCGTGCCGTTTTCGCCGAGCAGTGACAGCAGATCCGCACTCGCTTGCCCGCCGATGGAATCCACCGCCGCGTGCGCGAGTTGGTCGCCGAGCAACGCCTGCGCACGTTGCTTCCAATCGGCTTGTTCGGTGGACAGCACGCTGTCGATGCCGAGTGCCTTGAGTTCATCGACGCCGGCATCGCGGCGCACCAGCCCGAGCACCTGCACACCGCGCGCGGCGGCGAGCATCGCCAGGGTCTTGCCGACCGCACCGTTGGCGGTGTTCTGCACGATCCACTGGCCAGGTTCGGCCTGCAGGAATTCCAGCAGCATCAGCGCGCTCAGCGGCATGGCGATCAACTGCGCCGCAGCTTCGTCGGCGATGGCGTCCGGCACGGGGATGACCATGCGCGCCGGGGCGATGAAGCACTCCGCCCAGGTGCCGTGTACCGAGGCGGCCATCACGCGCTGGCCGATGGCGAGGTGGTCCACGCCCTCACCCAGCGCGTCGACGGTGCCCACGGCTTCACTGCCGCCGATGGCCGGCAACGTGGGCTTGTAACCGTACGTGCCGCGAACGGTCGAGAGATCGTGGTTGTGGATGGGCGCGAGGATCGTCTTGATCCGCACTTCGCCCGGGCCCAGCTGCGGCACCGGGCGGTCGCCCAGGGCCAGCACGTCGGCCGGTTCACCAAAGGTGGTGTGGATTGCACTGCGCATGGGGGGCTCCGGTGGGAATCAGGCGGTGGTGACGTGCAGGCGCACGTCGATGTTGCCGCGCGTGGCGTTGGAGTACGGGCAGATCTTGTGTGCGGCTTCGACCAGGCGCTGGGCGTCTGCGTGGTCCAGGCCCTGCACTGCAACGTGCAGATCAATGTCCAGCGCGTAGCCACCTTCGGCGGCCTGGCCGATGCCCACTTCCACCGACGTTTCAGTCCCGCCGGGCTGCAACTGCAGTTGCTTGGCGGCCACCGGCAATGCGTTGTCGAAGCAGGCGGCATAGCCCAGTGCAAACAACTGCTCGGGGTTGGCGCCGGCCTTGCCGGAGCCGGGCAGTGCCAGATCAAGCGCGAGGCTGCCGTCGTCCAGTGCAGTACGGCCAGCACGGCCGCCGGTGGAGGTGGCGCGGGTCTTGTAGAAGATTTTCATTGCCGGTTTCCTGGGGGAGTGTGGGGGATGGATGCGGTGAACGTTGGAGGTGACGTATTGCGGTTCTGTTGCCGATGGTTCCCCGGGTGCGCTTCGCTTACCGATCTACGCAGGCGCGGGTGCAGGTACTCAGGCCAACTGCGCAAGCAGCGCCTTGGCAACGGCTTCCGAGCTGGCCGGGTTCTGGCCGGTGACGAGGTGGCCATCACTCAACACATACGGCTGCCAGTCCGGGCCCTTGCTGTAGTTGCCACCGAGGCGGGCGAACGCATCTTCGATCAGGAATGGCACCACGGCGGTCAGGCCGACTGCGTCTTCCTCGCTGTTGGAAAAGCCAGTGACCTTGCGGCCCGCCACCAGCGGCGTGCCGTCGGCGGTGCGTGCGGCAATCAACGCAGCGGGGGCGTGGCAGACCAGGCCCAGCGGTTTGTTGGCGCGATCGAAGGTTTCGATCAGGGCGATGGAATCGGCATCGCGCGCCAGATCCCACAACGGGCCGTGGCCGCCGGGATAGAACACGGCATCGAACTGCGCCGGGTCGATCTGCTTCAGCGGCAGCGTGGTGGCCAGGTGCTGCTGCGCGTCGCGGTCCTTGTTGAAACGCCCGGTGGCCGGGGTTTGTGCATCGGCCTCGTCACTGCGCGGGTCCAGCGGCGGCTGACCACCGGCCGGCGAGGCCAGGGTAATAGTGGCGCCGGCATCCTTGAACACGTAATACGGCGCGGCGAATTCCTCCAGCCAGAAGCCGGTCTTGTGCCCGGTGTCACCGAGCCGGTCGTGCGAGGTCAGTACGAACAGGGCATTCATGGCAGTGCCCTCAGTGTGTGGGGGAGAAAACAGCTGCGACGGTGTTGCCGCACATCAACAGGTGTTCGGTGGCTTCACCGGCTTGTTGCAGCGGCCGGCGGTCCTGGCTGAGCTTGGACAACAGGGCGGCGCCCAGCCACATCTGGTACAGCACGCGCGCGACATCAAGCGCGGGTTTGCCCGGCGGCAGTGAGCCATCGGCGCGGCCCTCTTCGACCAAGGCGGCAATGCGCTGCAGCAGCCGTTGCACGCCGTCATCGAGCACGCGGCGCATGTCCTCGGAAAGGTCCGCGACTTCAGCGGCCAGCTTCACCACCAGGCACTCCTCGGCCCAGCCCTGCGTCGGGTCAACCGGATCACGCGCCCAGGCATCCCAGTAGCGCATCAGACGTTGCTGGCCATTGCCACCGTCGGCCAGCAGCAGGTCGAGCTTGCGCCCATAGCCGTCCACGTACTGTTGCAACAGCTGGCAGCCGAAGACTTCCTTGGAGGCGAAGTAGTGATAGAACGAGCCCTTCGGCACGGCACAGGCCTTGAGGATTTCCTGCAGGCCAAGCGCGGCAAACCCCTTCTGGAGAACCAGCCGGTAGCCGGTATCAAGGATGTGCTGGCGGGTGGTTTGGGCTTTGGGGGAGAGATTCATGGTGTGGACTCTACGCCAAATAGACCAGTCGTCTATTAATGGAGGGTTAGTGTGGGTGCGGGGGACTCCTGGAAATGGACGTCGGTTGATGTCGAGGAGCTGAGGCTTAGCCGGCATGGAAGGGCCACAGCGAACCGAAAAGCGCATGCGCCTCCCTTCTCCCGTTAACGGGACTGCAGCCCCCTTTTTGGGGGAAGGTGCCCCGAAGGGGCGGATGAGGGGAGCTTTGAAGCTTTGGCTTTGGCCCGAACTCAAGCCTTTATTGAAGCTACTTCGCTCTACCCTCTCCCCAACCCCTCTCCCGTAAAGGGAGAGGGGCTAAAGCTGGGCTCAAGCAACATCTGCCTTGTCGCGAACTTCGCCCATTTGCCATCAATCGCCGCGCATTACGTCCGGGCGCTGTGATGCGCTCTTCGCTCGGCACGAGTACCCAATAAGAAAAATCTCATACGCTTGCCGCTCCCAGGCACTGCTGCACAAGCAATGTCGGCAACCCGGCAGAATTCAAACAAACGATTAAAACGCAGCTAATTTCGTCGAACTGGACAGCATCCACGGCTTCCCTCACACTGCCGCCCTTTCCCGCCGACCCTTGGCACATGGCAAAGCTGCTGGTTCTCCACGGACCCAATCTCAACCTGCTGGGCACCCGCGAGCCGGAGGTCTACGGCCACACCACGCTGGCGCAGATCGACGCCGCCCTGGCTGCGCAGGCGCAGCAGGCCGGGCACCAGGTCGAGCACCTGCAGTCCAACGCCGAGCATGTGCTGGTGGACCGCGTGCAGGCCGCACGCAGCGATGGAACCGCTTTCATCCTGATCAACCCGGCCGCCTTCACCCATACCTCGGTTGCCCTGCGCGATGCGCTGGCAGCCGTGGCCATACCGTTCATCGAGATTCACCTGTCCAACCCGCATAGCCGCGAGCCCTTCCGCCAGCACAGCTACCTCAGTGACAAGGCGGTGGGCGTGATCTGCGGCTTCGGCGCGGACAGCTACCGCTACGCCATGGATGCGGCACTCGCCCGTGTGGAGGCCGGCGCGTGAACGCGCTGCCGCAGTTGCTCGCTGGCATGGCACTGGCGTGCCTGCCGCTTGCCGGTGCCCATGCGCAAGGCCTTGATCGCCAGGCCGAAGGTATCGACTGCAGCCGCCCATCCAGCACCATGGAACTTGACCTGTGCGCGGCCGACCGCGCCGACGAGGCCGATGCCGTGTTGAACACCACCTACAGGCAGGCCCGCAGCCAACTGCAGCAGCAGGCAAGCGACGGTATCTGCACGCAGTGCGCCGATGCCGAGCAGCAACTGGTCGCCGCGCAACGCGCCTGGATCCAGCTGCGCGACCAGGACTGCAACGCGGTGTACGCCTTCCACGCCGACGGCACATCGCGCAACAGCGCGCGCATGCACTGTCTCACCACCCACGCGCAGGACCGCACCCGGCAACTGCGCGACTTCTACGAACTCTGACCCGGGCGCCCCGCGCCTTCTCCTTACCGCTCAATAGAACGAAAGAGGCCCTCATGGATCTGCGCAAAATCAAGAAGCTCATCGACCTGCTGGAAGAGTCGAACCTGGCCGAGATCGAGATCAAGGAAGGTGAAGAATCCGTGCGCCTGTCGCGCACCCCGGTTGGCGGCTACGTCGCTGCCCCGGCCCCGGCACCTGTCTATGCCGCAGCCCCGGCTGCCGCTGCCATGCCGATGAGCGGCCCCACCGAAGCCTCCACCGGCGGCACCGCCAAGCCAGGCAACGCCCTGCCCGAAGGCCACGTGCAGCGCGCGCCGATGGTCGGCACCTTCTACGCCTCGTCCTCGCCGGACAAGCCGGCCTTCGTCAGCGTCGGCCAGACCGTCAAGGCCGGTGAAACCCTGGCCATCATCGAAGCGATGAAGATGTTCAACCCGATCGAAGCCGAAGTCTCCGGCACCGTGGTGGCCATCCTTGGCGAGAACGGCAGCCCGGTGGAATTCGACCAGCCGCTGTTTGTGATCCAGTAACGCGGGAGTCGGGAATGGAGAATGGGGAATCGCCAAGGCGGCCGCACGAACGGCTCGACGTATGGCGCGACTCCATGGACATGGTGGAAATGGTCTACAAGGCTTCAGAGGCCTTTCCACACTCCGAAATTTTCGGATTGACGTCGCAACTGCGACGGTCCGCTGTCAGCGTCCCGGCCAACATCGCCGAAGGCGCTGCCCGCCGCTCCACTCCCGAATACCTGCGTTTTTTGTCAATTGCCCGCGGGTCGTTGTCCGAAGCCAGTACCCATCTGCAGATTGCCTGCCGGTTGGGCTACATCAGCCAGATTGCTGCACTTGATGAACTGATTGATCGGATCTTCGCGCGCTTGACCGCACTGATGAACGCTCTGCAAAAGCGAGGGAACTGAAGATGCAAGCGCTTTCCCATTCCCGATTCCCCACTCCCCATTAACGGCCCTGACATGCTCGATAAAGTCGTAATCGCCAACCGGGGTGAAATCGCGCTGCGCATCCTGCGCGCGTGCCACACCCTCGGCATCCGCACGGTCGCGGTGCATTCCACCGTTGACCGCAACCTCAAGCACGTGGCCATGGCCGATGAATCGGTCTGCATTGGTCCGGCTCCGTCGTCGGAAAGCTACCTCAACATCCCGGCGTTGATCGCCGCGGCCGAGGTCACCGACGCGCAGGCCATCCACCCCGGCTACGGCTTCCTGTCCGAGAACGCCGACTTCGCCGAGCGCGTGGAGCAGTCCGGCTTCATCTTCATCGGCCCGCGTGCGGAAACCATCCGCCTGATGGGCGACAAGGTCGAAGCCATCCGCGCGATGAAGGCCGCCGGCGTGCCGTGCGTGCCCGGCTCGGGCGGCCCGCTGGGCGAAGACATCGTCACCAATACCAAGATCGCCCGTGAGATCGGTTACCCGGTCATCATCAAGGCATCGGGCGGCGGCGGCGGCCGTGGCATGCGCGTGGTGCATGCCGAGGCCTCGCTGAAGGCCTCCATCGAGACCACCAAGTCCGAGGCCAAGGCGGCGTTCGGCAATGGCGAGGTCTACATGGAGAAGTACCTGGAAAATCCGCGTCACGTGGAAATCCAGGTGCTGGCCGACGGCCAGGGCAACGCCATCCACCTGGGTGAGCGCGACTGCTCGATGCAGCGCCGCCACCAGAAGGTGGTGGAAGAAGCACCGGCACCGGGCATCACCGCCGAACTGCGCGAGCAGATCGGCAAGGTGTGCGTGGAAGCCTGCATCCGCATCGGCTACCGCGGCGCGGGTACGTTCGAGTTCCTGTTCGAGGACGGCAAGTTCTACTTCATTGAAATGAACACCCGCGTGCAGGTGGAACATCCGGTGACGGAAATGGTGACCGGCATCGACCTGGTGGCCGAGCAGCTGCGCGTTGCCTCGGGCCAGAAGCTGACGATCAAGCAAAGTGACGTGGTGCTGCACGGCCACGCCATCGAATGCCGCATCAACGCCGAGGATGCGGAAACCTTCATCCCCAGCCCTGGCCTGATCACCGGCTTCTACCCGCCGGGTGGCCCGGGCGTGCGCGTGGATACGCACATCTACGCCGGCTACAAGGTGCCGCCGAACTACGACTCGATGATTGCCAAGCTCATCGTGCACGGCCCGGACCGCGACACCGCCATCGCCCGCATGCGCGTGGCACTGAGCGAGATGGTGGTGGACGGCATCAAGACCAACGTCGCCCTGCAGCAGCGCATCATGCGCGACAAGGGCTTCCAGGCCGGTGGGCAGAACATCCACTACCTGGAAAAGCGCCTGGCCGAGCGCAAGAACCAGTCGATTGCCTTGACCTGATCAAGCGCGATCAACGGGCATGAAAAAGGCGGGGAAACCCGCCTTTTTCTTTGCCTTGGAATTGCTGCTGGGCTTCGGCCCCTCCCCTTGCGGGCGCAGCACGCAGGGGGAGGTTGGGAGGGGGTTGCTTTACGCATTGCTTCAACCGCAAAAAACACCCCTCCTCAACCCTCCCCTGCACCTGCGGTGCAAGGGAGGGAGCAAAGCTTCGGCCCCTCCCCTTGCGGGCGCAGCACGCAGGGGGAGGTTGGGAGGGGGTTGCTTTGCGCACTTGCCGTGCAACGGTGGGAGCAGAAGCAACGCCAGCTCACGCTGCGGTTTTTTCTCCGTAGTTACCAAACGCCCCTGCTTCCGCAGGACGCCCAAGATAAAACCCCTGCAACGTATCGCAGCCCAGCGACAACAAAAATTCGCGTTGCGCGGCGGTCTCCACGCCTTCGGCCACCACCTTGATTTTCAGCGCGCGCGCCAGGGCGATGATCGACGACACAATGGCCGCATCTTCCTCGTTGTGCTCCAGGTCGCGCACGAAAGCACGGTCGATCTTCAACTCCGCGGCCGGCATGCGCTTGAGGTACAGCAGGCTGGAGTAGCCGGTGCCGAAGTCGTCGATGGCAATCTGCACGCCCATTGCGGTCAGCTTGTTCAACACCTCCAGGCTGGCTTCCACATCCTTCATCGCCGTGGTCTCGGTGACCTCCAGGGTCAGCCGGCGCGCATCAATACCGTGCTGGGCAATGATGTCGCGCACGGTGTCCACCAGCACCGGCGAATCGAACTGCAGCGGCGACAGGTTCACCGCCATCGACCAGTCCGTATGGCCTTCGTCATGCCAGCACCGCAGCTGCCGGCAGGCCTGCTCCAGCACCCAGTCCCCGATCGGCAGGATCAGGCCACTGCGCTCGGCAATGGGAATGAAGACATCCGGCGCGAGCAGGCCATGTTCCGGGTGCTGCCAGCGCAGCAGCGCCTCGGCGCCGGTGACGCTTTGTTTGCAGGCGTCGAATTTGGGCTGGTAATGCAGCACCAGTTCGCCACGCTCCACCGCTTTTCGCAGGTCCTGCAGCAGCCGCAGCTGGCGGGTGGCGTTGACCTGCATTGCCGGGGTGAAGAACGTGTATCCGTTCCGCCCCGTCTGCTTGGTGTGGTACATCGCCACGTCAGCATGGGCCATCAATTCGCGTTCGTTGCCGGCATCGTTGGGGTACAACGCAATGCCCAGGCTGGCGCTGACCTGCAGTTCGGCCGCGTCGATGACGAACGGCTGTGCCACTGCTTCGACAATGCGCTCTGCCACCACCAGCGCGTCATCCGGGCTGCCCACGGTCAATGCCATTACGAACTCGTCGCCGCCCAGCCGCGCGAACGTGTCCTGCGGCCCCAGCAATGCCCCGATGCGCCGTGCCACTGCGGTCAGCAGACGGTCGCCCAGTTGATGGCCGTAGGCATCATTGACGGTTTTGAAGCCATCCAGGTCACAGAAGATGACCGCCACCGCGTGCGCCTCACGCTCCGCGCGCTTGATGGCCTGCTCCATGCGGTCCTGCAGCAGCATGCGGTTGGGCAACTGCGTGAGCGGATCATGCAGCGCGGCCTGCACCAGCTTGTGGTTGGCATCGGCCAGGGAATCGGCCAGCACGCCGGTGCGTTCACGCATGCGGCGGTCGAACAGCGAGGCAATCAAGGCAATGCCGATCGTCGCCACGGTGGTCACGATAACCAGCACCGCCAGCCAATGCGTATCGATGCCACCCGCGCGTACCGCGCCACACACGCTGCCTTCGGGGAAGCGCGCGGCAGCCATGCCGGTGTAATGCATGCCGACGATGGCCAGCCCCATCAACAGCGACGCCAGGCCCCGCATGTACCGGGTCTTGCTCCGTTCATTGCGTAGGCGGAACGCAATCCACAGGGCTGCGCCCGAGGCGACGATGGCCAGCGCGATGGAGGCGACGAACCAACCCGGGTGGTAGTCGATGCCCGGCTGCATGCGCAGTGCGGCCATGCCCAGGTAATGCATGGCGGCAATGGCCAGGCCCATCAGCACTGCCCCGGCCAGCAATTGCAGGCCCGGCAGGCAGGGCCGCGAGACCAGCCACAAGGCATAGGCCGAGGCCCCCACCGATACCGCCAGCGACCACAGCGTGATGCCCAGGTCGTAGCCCAGCGGAATGGGAAGATCGAACGCCAGCATGCCGATGAAGTGCATGGACCAGATGCCCAGGCCCATCGCGGCAGCCCCGCCGATCAGCCACCAGCGCGCCACGCTGCCCTGTGCGGTTGCCAGGCGGCCGGCCATGTCCAGGGCGGTATAGGAGGCCAGCACGGCCACCACTATCGAAAACACGACCAGCGTCTGATCGTACGTGGCAATCAACATTGCGAACCCATCAGCACAAATCCAGTCAGTCGCCTCTGTATCGGCCGGCAGTGGCAAATCTTTGAGCGGCGGGCGTCACCCAAAGAAAAAGCGGGGGAAACCCCCGCTTTATTCCAAACCCTGAAACCAATGAGACTCCCGGCCATTCATGCGTGGCCACATATGCCGCGCATGCACTGCCGGACGCTACTCGGCGGTGACCGCCGTGCCCTTGACCGGCTCGGTGCCCAGCGGCGAGGACGGGTCGACCACCGTCACCGTTTCCACCGAGCCATCCGGCCAGACAATCTGGAAGCGGCTGCCCGGCTGCAGCGTGGAGAACGGCATGCCGCTCTGCGCACGGTAGATGGCAGCGGCCTGGCTGGCACCGGCACGGCGCAGGTCGGCATCGGATTTCACCGAGGTCAGCTTGACCTTGCTCATCTCGCGATAACGGTCTTCATAGGTGTCGATCAGCACCACGCCCACGGCGCCAGCCGTGTAGGCGACAAACAACACCACCCAGACCCAGAATTTGGCCCCATGCAGGAATCGACGGTAATTCATGACTGACCTCCCTGCGCCCGGCGCAGCAGGCTATTGACTAGTTCGTTCATTTTTTCCATACCCTGCCGCGATACCGCGGCGTCGTACACAAATGTCTCGAAATCCTGCTCGGGATCGCGCGAACAGATCCCGCCATTGGCGCAGTACCCGGTCATCAGGGCGCTGTCCGGCCCGCAGGCCAGGCCCAGTTGGCAGGCGGCCAATTGCCAGGCCAACTGCGCGTACTGGTCACCGGCCACCAGCCCGCGATAGGCATCGTCACCGGAAGCGGCCACCCCCATCGCCGGGGAAATGGCCAGGAAGGCTTCAGCGTCCTGCGAATTCAGCACCCGCTCCACCAGGCCTCGGCGGTATTGGGCATCCGTGCGCAGCGGCTCGCCCATCGACAGCAGCGCAGCCTCGGCCGCCAGGTTGCCTGCCTTGGCCGACGTCCGCCGCTGCTGCAGCACCAGCGCCCGGCCCAGGCCATCGGCGGCGGTAAAGCCCACGCATCCCTGGCTGACCTGCTCCCGTGCCGCGGTCAGGCCCGGCACGTCCTTCAGGCCCATGCTGGCCAGGGTGGCGCTGTCCAGCGCATACCCCTGCGGATCCATGGCATACACGCCGCAATAGTCGTAGACACGACTGAGCATCCAGCCTGCTTCGGCGTCACCGGCGGCAGCAGCGACACGCAACTGGCGCGCGTATTCAAACAAACCACGCCCGCCTTCAAAGGCCGCACGCAGGTCCAGCGGCAGGCCCGAACCGATGGCCGTTCCCAGCTCGCGGCCACGCAACAGGCCCGCAGAGGAGGCCGCCGTGCTGCCGGGGAGCTGCTCCACCGGCACATTCATCGCAGCGGCCACCTCCTGGCTGGCGCCCGCCTGCAGCCCGCCCCCGTTGCGAAAGCCCAAGGCAGCAAGCAGTACCGCCGCAGGCAGCACCAACAGGTACCAGGGTTTTCTGGCAAGCAGGGAGAGCATCGGTGACCGGCACGAAAAGGCGGGTGATGATTGTGGGGATTCTAGCAAGCTGGCAGCCCACGACGATGAAGACGCCCCGTGCGGCGCGCAATCGGCGCCCGGCTCGTCTAGGATGCGTGCCCTGTCCCGCCGTTGCTGTCTGCCGCCATGCCCTTCCTTGAACTGACCCTGCGCTGCACCGAAGCCACCCAGCCCCGCTACGAGAACGCCCTGGACGATGTGGGCGCGCTGGCCGTGACCATGCTCGATGCCGACGCCGACACCAGCAATGAACAGGCGATCCTGGAGCCGGGCGTGGGCGAAACGCCGCTGTGGAACGACCTGGTGCTGACGGCACTGTTCCCGGCCGACACCAATGCACTGGCCCTGCTGGCCGCACTGGAATCCTTCGATGCGGGCCTGGACTGGGCCGGCGTCAGCTTCCGCGCGGTCGAGGACGAAGATTGGGAACGCGCCTGGCTGGACCAGTTCCAGCCAATGCGCTTCGGCGAGCGCACCTGGATCGTGCCGTGGAACCACGCACTACCCGAAGACGCCCAGGCCGCCAATGCAGCCATCGTGCGCCTGGATCCGGGCCTGGCCTTCGGCTCGGGCACCCACCCGACCACCGCGCTGTGCCTGCGCTGGCTGGACCAGCTTGCCGCCGACGGCGAACTGGCCGGCAACACCGTGCTCGATTTCGGTTGCGGCTCGGGCATTCTCGCCCTGGCGGCGCTCAAGCTCGGCGCCGCCGCAGCGGTGGGCGTGGACAACGACCCGCAGGCGCTGATCGCCACCGCCGACAACGGCGAGCGCAACGGCGTGCATATCGCCGCCTATCTGCCTGAAGACGAGCCGGTGGCCACCTACCCCGTGGTCGTGGCCAACATCCTGGCCTCGGCCCTGGACGCGCTGGCGGAGCTGCTGGCCGCGCGCGTCGCACCTGCCGGCCGTATTGCCCTGTCGGGCATCCTGCACGGCCAGGAAGGTGAGCTGCTGGAACGCTATGCCGCCTGGTTCGACCAGCTCGAAGCGGTGCAGGATGGCGACTGGATGCGCATCACCGGCGTACGCCGTGCTTGAATGGGCGCAACACCCCGGCACTGCCTGACATGAGCGACGACACCACGCCCTCGCGCCCCTCGCTGGCCACCTTTCTGCACGGCAAGCCCGCCCCCGGGCCGGCCAAGGCCGCCGCGACCAATGCCGCTGACACGGCATCGCCGCAGACCGCTGAACTGCTGCCTGTCACCGAGCACGAAGTCCCCGCAAGTGATGAGGCTCCCGCAGCGGTTGATCCCATCGCAAACGAGGGCTTGGGCGAGCCCGCCGCGGACAACACAGCTGCTGCAGACCCCACCGGGGAAGCCACACCTGGCCCGGCCCCGAGCTTCACCCGCAATGCGCGTGCAGCCGCCGCTACGCCGGCCACGCCGCGTTGGCAGTGGGCGCTGGTAGCCGGCCTGGCGCTGTTGCTGGGCGTGCAGATCCTGATCGCCGACCGTGCGCGGCTGGCCGCCGATGCCGGCACCCGGCCGCTGGTCAGCGGCCTGTGCGCGGTGCTGCGCTGCGAACTGCCGCCCTGGCATGAGCCTTCGGCCTACAGCATGCTCAGCCGCGACATCCGTCCAGTACCCGGCCAACCGGGCGTGCTGCAGGTGCATGCCAGTTTCCGCAACGAAGCACGCTGGGCGCAGGCCTGGCCGGCGCTGCGTCTGTCACTGTCCGATGCCGATGGCCGGGTGATCGGCCGCCGTACCTTCCAGCCCGCCGAGTACCTGGGGCCTGGCGCCGATCCGCTGGCGCGGCTGGAGCAGGGGCAGAGCGCGCAGGTGTCTTTCCGGCTGCATGAACCGGCAGCGGCGACCGTCGCCTTCAGCTTCGAGTTTCAGTAACTGCAATAACGCGGCGTGGCAGACGACCGGCCCACGCGCTAGACTCCTCCCCCCACGTCGGGCCAACCGTGCCCGTCATTGCTGATCCCGGGAATCTTCCTTGAACGCTGCCCCCACCCGTCCTGACACCAGTCGTGGCGCTGCCAAGCCGCCGCTTCGCGAACACGTCGCACAGTCCGTGCGCCGCTACCTGCGTGACCTGGACGGCTGTGATGCAGACGATGTCTACGAGATCGTCCTGCGCGAGATGGAAATCCCGTTGTTCGTGGAAGTGCTCAACCACTGCGAGGGCAACCAGAGCCGCGCCGCCGCACTGCTGGGCATCCACCGCGCCACCCTGCGCAAGAAGCTGAAGGAATACGGGCTGGCGTAACGCCCGCCCTCCCGGCAACGCCGGGCCGTGCCCGACGGATGGCTACCGGGAAAGCACCTGCCGCTGCTGCGCTGCCCCGCCTTTCAAAACATCCGCAACATTGCCACGCGCAGATCCATCGGAAACCCTGCGGCGGCCTCTTCGTTCATCACGTTCTGCATGCCGTCGCTCCACGACGCACGCGGCCATATGCTGAAGCCTTCGCTGGCATAGAAGCCGGCATTCCACGGAACATCACTCAGCGTGGTCAGCACCGCACGAGGATGTCCGCGCCTTGCCGCCTGGTCCAACGCATGCCGCAGCAACGCCCGCCCATGCCCCTTCCCGCCGTGCGCCGGCAGCACGTCCATCTGCTGGATGTGGAAATCATCATCCAGCGTGCCGGCCAGCAGGTAGCCAACGACCTCCCCCTTGTCGCTTTCGGTCACCCATAACGATGCCTGCCGCAACCCCTGCTCGAACAAGGCGACATCCGTTGTGCAAGCTGCGAATGCCGCCCATGCCGGGTGCCCCCGCAGGCGTTCGCCGGCCTGCTGCTCGATCATCGGCAGCAGCGCCAGCTCCTCGCACCGCGCCAGGCGGGGCTCAGGACTTCTTGACGGGCCGGACCCAGCCATCGACCGTCTGCTGTCGGCTGCGCGCCACGGTGAGTTTGTCGGACGGCGCGGTGCGGGTGATCACCGACCCTGCGGCAATGGTTGCGCCATCTTCCAGCGTCACCGGAGCCACCAGCGAACTGTTGGAACCGACAAACACCTTGTCGCCAATGAGGGTCTGGAACTTGTTCACGCCATCGTAGTTGCAGGTGATGGTGCCGGCGCCAATGTTGGTGCCGCTGCCGATCACCGCATCACCCAGGTAAGTCAGGTGATTGGCCTTGCTGCCCTTGCCCAGGCTGACCTTCTTGGTCTCCACGAAGTTGCCCACGTGCACGCCGTCAGCCAGCACCGTGCCCTGGCGCAACCGTGCGAACGGACCGATGTGCGCCGCACCTTCGGCAATCACGCCCTCCAGATCGCAATGCGCGCGCACTTCGGTGCCGGCGCCCAGCTTGACGTCCTTCAGGCGCACGAACGGACCGATGCGGACGCCATCGCCCAGCTCGACGTCACCTTCCAGCACCACGTTGGCGTCAATCTGCACGTCGCGGCCCACCTTCACCGTGCCGCGCTGATCAAAGCGCGACGGATCCAGCAAGCGCGCGCCCTGCTCGCAAAGTGCCTTGGCCGCACGCAGCTGCCAGGCGCGTTCCAGCTGCGACAGCTGCCATGGATCGTTCGCGCCTTCGGCCTCCTGCGCATCGGCCACATGCACCAGCTCGGCCGGGGTGTACTCGGCAGCAGCGGAGGCGAACACGTCGGTCAGGTAGTACTCGCCCTGTGCATTGGCATTGGACAGCGAGCCCAGCCAGCGTCGCAGCGCGGTCGATTCGGCGGTGATGATGCCGGTGTTGATCGTGCGGATGCGCTTCTGTTCATCGTCGGCATCCTTCTGCTCGACGATGGCCGCCACCTTGCCCTCGGCATCACGCACGATGCGCCCGTAGCCGTTGGGGTTGTCCAGCTCCGCCACCAGCACCGCCAGGCGCGGGGAGCCGGACAGCAGCGCAGCGAGCGTTTGCGCGCGGATCAACGGCACGTCGCCATACAGCACCAGCACCTGCGCGGTATCAGGCACATCCGGCATGGCCTGCTGCACCGCATGGCCGGTGCCCAGTTGTTCTTTCTGCTCGGCCCAGTTCAGGTCCGGCTGGTCGGCAAATGCCGCGCGCACGGCCTCACCGCCATGTCCATAAACCACATGGATGCCGGCCGGCCGCAGCTGCCGTGCCACAGCAATCGCATGCGCCAGCATCGGCTGCCCGGCAATGGGCTGCAGCACCTTCGGCAGCACCGACTTCATGCGCTTGCCAGCGCCCGCGGCGAGGATGATTACGTGGAGTGCGTTGTTGATCGGCGTTTCCATCTACCAAGACTGGCTGCTCAGGGTGGCTGATAGCATAGGCGAACTTGCACGCTAAGCCCCAGGACTGAATGGACGCAGCCTCAACTCCTCTGAATCGCGCTCTGCTGTGGCTGGGCCCAGCAGCCGTGATCGTCGGCATGACGTCCCCACTTCCTTGGCAGCAATGGTCTCCCAGCCGATTCGGCGAACTGCTGCTGCTCGGTGCACTGGTCTGGGGTTTGTCCTGGCTGCCCGCACGTCGCTCGCGTGGGGCACAGGCAACCTGGGCAGCGGCATTGTGGGGCGTACTACTGCTTTTCCTTGCAGGCCCGCTACCTGTGCTGGCGACACTGCTGTTCCTGTTGGCCGCTCTGTGCGTCGGCAACCTGCTACTCCCGCGCAGCCCGCTCATGTTGCAAGCGCTGCTCGGCGTGCTGGTCGTTGCAGGTGGCGCAGGCTGGCTATTGACTCTTCCCGTTCACCTTGGCTGGGTCTATCTGTTGGCCTGCATCAGCCTGTGTGGCCTGCGCTGGAAGGCGCTGGTACAGCCGCTGTCGGGCCTGTACATGGAGTGGAAGTCAGCCGTTTCGGCCTCGCCCGGTCTGGCGCTGTTCGGCGTCCTCGTCATGGGCCTGGCTGCGGCGAGCTGCTGGTTGCCGACACTGCAATACGACGACCTCACCTACCACCTGCGCCTGCCCTGGCAGCTGCAGGAACAAGGCTTCTACGTCCCTGCGCCCCAGCACCAAGTGTGGGCTCTGGCACCGTGGCTGTCAGATGTTGTCCATGCCATCCCCCAGACGATGGCCCATGCAGAAGCCCGCGGGCCGGTGAACGCTTTCTGGCTGCTGGCCCTTGCTGCGGGTTTGTGGCAGCTGTGCAAGGCACTGGGTGCGCCGCCAGCGGCTCGCTGGTTGGCTATGGCGGTTGCTCTCAGTCAGCCGCTGACCGCCGCCCTTGCCGGCGGCATGCAGACTGAGCTTCCCGTCGCGGCGGCACTGGTGTGGTTGTTTGCTCTGGTTGCAGGCCCCTGCGACGGCAGCCTGCGCTTCTGGTTGGCCCTGGCGGTACTCAGTGGCGGCTTGATGGCACTCAAGACGACGGCCGGTGCCATGGCCCTCATGCCACTGATCTGGGCACTGTTCCGCCACCCATGGCCCAGCCCATCACGAATCCTCATCGTCATGGGCCTCGGTCTGCTGGTCGCCGGATCCAGCTATGCCCATGCACAAGTGCTGGCGGGCAATCCGGTGTTGCCGCTCTTCAACAGCTGGTTCCAATCGCCCTATTTCGCAACCACCAATTTTTTCGATGATCGCTGGCACACCGGCTTCGGGCCGCTACTGCTTTGGGATATGAGCTTCAACACCGAGCGTCATCTGGAAGCCTACCCAGGCGGCGGCAGCTTCGTACTCCTCGTGCTGGTCGGCCCGTGGCTGCTCGCAGTACTGGGCCGGCGCACCCGTGCAGCTGCGCTGGCCGCGACCGCCTTGTTGTTGCTTCCGCTGATTCCTCTGCAGTACATGCGCTATGCCTACCCAGGGTTCGCAGTGCTGGCCGGCATATTGATCAGCGCCGCATTCACGGTTGATGCGCGACAGGCGACCTGGATCGCCATTGGCCTGTGTGTCCTGCAGTTGGGTTTCCAGAGCAGTTCGCACTGGACGTTGCGCTACGGTGCGATCAAGCAGGCCATCAAGGCCGGCGGGCGGGATATGCCGCTGTACGAGCGCTACGTGCCCGAACGCATGCTTGTTGCTGAAATCCGTCAAGCGGGAGGCCCCATGGGCAATGTACTGTTCCTGGATCCATCCCATGGGTTCTCTGCGGAGCTTGGAACCCAGGGCCGTACGATCAGCTGGCACTCACCGTCCCTGGTGCAGGCAGCTGCCCGTGCTGCCGAAGATCCTTCAGGCCAGCGTTGGCTGGCACTGATGCGCAAGGAAAGTGTCAGCGACGTGATCCTGTACACCGATAGCATCACTCCTGCCCAACGCGAAGCGTTGCGCCTGGGCGCTGCACGCCAACGCGGGACAGTCCGTGATGTTCAATGGTGGTCATTGCCCCAGGAGGCCGCACCGTGACGCTTGCACGCCAGGGCTGGCTGTTCCTGCTGATGGGTTTCGTGCAATGGGTCCTGGACTGGGCGATCACCGTGGCCCTGAGCCATTTCGGTGTCCCACTCGAAATCGCCAATGTATGCGGTCGGCTGGTCGGCGCATTGCTGGGCTTCTGGCTCAACGGCTCAATCACCTTTTCCACCAGTACGCCACTGGGTCGCCGCCACCTGTTGCGCTTCATCATCGCCTGGTTGCTGCTTACCCTTGTCAGTACCTGGGCAGTGGGACTGGTCGGGCACAAAGCCGGGCTTGAGTTCGCCTGGCTGGCCAAGCCTGTCGTGGAGGCTGCGCTGGCAGTAGCCAGCTTCTTCATTTCCCGGCACTGGATCTACCGCTGAGTACCCCAGCCTCGAGGGAGCGTTGTCACGCGCCGGCACAGGCAGGAGTGAAGTCAAGCGCATCGCGCGTCAGGAGCATAAGCTGCTGATCCAGGCAATCCATGATCAGCCGGCAAACGGCGACTCGTCACAGTCACCTGATCAACAAACAAAAACGCCGGCACATGGCCGGCGTTCTTGCGTGCGCTGCTTGCAACCTCAATGCTTGAGGGTGCGACGCAGACGCTCCAGTGCCTGCAGCTGCGCGGTGACTTCGGCCAGGCGCTGCTGTGCTTCGGCCAGCTCCATGGCTTCGCCGCGGTTGGCGAGCACGCGCTCGGCTTCTTCCTTGGCCTTGCGGACAGCGGCTTCGTCGATGTCGGTGGCGCGGGTGGCGGTGTCGGCCAGCACGGTCACGACCTGCGGCTGAACTTCCAGGATGCCGCCGGAAATGGCGATATCCAGGTGCTCGCCCGCGGCGGTGGTGACCACGACCTTGCCCGGCTTCAGGCGGGTGATCAGCGGTGCGTGCTTGGGCGCGATGCCCAGTTCGCCCAGCTCACCTGTGGCCACGACCAGGGTCGCTTCGCCGCTGAAGATCTGCTGCTCGGCACTGACGATGTCGCAACGGATGGTGCTCATGGATCCTCGCTTTCGCGAGGCGGGAATCGGGAATGGGGATTCGGGATTGGGAAAGCACTCAGGCCTCCAGCATCACCGCAACCCCATCACCCAGACACCGCCTATACGATTATCTATTCCGGAATACCGAGAAGGCTTAAGCCTTCTCGGCCATCTTCTTGGCCTTCTCGACGGCTTCTTCGATGCTGCCGACCATGTAGAACGCCTGCTCCGGCAGGTGGTCGTACTCGCCGTCAACAATGGCCTTGAAGCCACGGATGGTGTCCTTCAGCGGCACGTACTTGCCCGGCGAGCCGGTGAACACTTCGGCCACGTGGAACGGCTGGCTGAAGAAGCGCTCGATCTTGCGGGCGCGGGTCACGGCCTGCTTGTCTTCTTCGGACAGTTCGTCCATGCCCAGGATGGCGATGATGTCCTTCAGTTCCTTGTACTTCTGCAGGGTCTGCTGGACGCGCTGGGCGGTTTCGTAATGCTCGGTGCCGATGACCTGCGGGTCCATCTGGCGCGAGGTCGAGTCCAGCGGATCCACGGCCGGGTAGATACCCAGCGAGGCGATCGAACGCGACAGGGTCACGGTCGAATCCAAGTGGGCGAACGTAGTGGCCGGCGACGGGTCGGTCAAGTCATCGGCGGGCACGTACACGGCCTGGATCGAGGTGATCGAGCCGGTCTTGGTCGAGGTGATGCGCTCCTGCAGGACGCCCATTTCCTCGGCCAGGGTCGGCTGGTAACCCACGGCCGACGGCATACGGCCCAGCAGTGCCGACACTTCGGTACCGGCCAGGGTGTAGCGGTAGATGTTGTCCACGAACAGCAGCACGTCCTTGCCCTTGCCGCTGGCGTCCTTCTCGTCACGGAAGTACTCGGCCATGGTCAGGCCGGTCAGGGCGACGCGCAGACGGTTGCCCGGCGGCTCGTTCATCTGGCCGTACACCATCGCCACCTTGTCCAGGACGTTGGAGTCTTTCATCTCGTGGTAGAAGTCGTTGCCCTCACGGGTACGCTCACCCACGCCGGCGAACACGGACAGGCCGCTGTGCGCCTTGGCGATGTTGTTGATCAGCTCCATCATGTTGACGGTCTTGCCGACGCCGGCGCCGCCGAACAGGCCAACCTTGCCGCCCTTGGCGAACGGGCACATCAGGTCGATCACCTTGATGCCGGTTTCCAGCAGCTCGGTGGAGGAAGACTGGTCTTCGTACGACGGCGCAGCGCGGTGGATTTCCCAGGTGTCCGAAGCGGCAACCGGGCCGGCTTCGTCGATCGGGCGGCCCAGCACGTCCATGATGCGGCCCAGGGTGCCTGCACCGACCGGCACGGAAATGCCGCGGCCGGTGTTGTTGGCCACCAAGCCACGCTTCAGGCCGTCGGTGGAGCCCAGCGCAATCGCGCGGACGATACCGTCACCCAGCTGCTGCTGGACTTCCAGCGTGATATCGGTGTTTTCCACCTTCAGTGCGTCGTACACCTTCGGCACGTCGCTGCGCGGAAACTCGATGTCGACGACCGCGCCGATGATCTGAACGATCTTGCCCTGACTCATTGCTGCATCCTCTAAATGTGTGCTTTGAACGAACGCGGTCAGACTGCTGCCGCGCCGCCGACGATTTCGGAGATTTCCTGGGTGATCGCTGCCTGGCGGGCCTTGTTGTAGACCAGCTGCAGGGTTCCGATCAGCTTGTTCGCGTTGTCGCTCGCCGCTTTCATCGCCACCATGCGTGCCGCATGCTCGGAAGCAACGTTCTCCAGCACGGCCTGGTACACCAGCGACTCGATGTAACGCGTGATCACGTGCTCCAGCACGGTCGCGGCATCGGGTTCGTACAGGTAGTCCCAATCGTGCGAGGCCACCTGCGTCTCGCTGGCCGGCAACGGCAGCAGCTGGTCGAAGCTGGCCTTCTGCGTCATCGTGTTGATGAAGCGGTTGTAGACCAGGTACACGCGGTCGACCTTGCCTTCGGTGAAGGCGTCGAGCATGACCTTGATCACGCCGATCAGCGTTTCCAGCTTCGGCTGGTCGCCGATGTGGGTGACGCTGCCAACCATGTTCACGTTGACGCGACGGAAGAACACGCTGGCCTTCTGGCCCACGGTCACCATGTCGATCTCGGCGCCCTTCTCCTGCCAGCCGCGCATTTCGGCCACGGCCTTGCGGAACAGGTTGTTGTTCAGGCCGCCGGCCAGACCGCGATCGGAAGAGATCACGATGTAGCCCACGCGCTTGACGTTTTCGCGCTCAACCAGGAACGGGTGCTGGAAATCGGTGCTGGCCTGGGCCAGGTGACCGATCACCTGCTTCATCGCCTGCGCGTACGGACGCGAGGTCTTCATCCGATCCTGCGCCTTGCGGATCTTGGAGGCCGAGACCATTTCGAGCGCGCGCGTCACCTTGCGGGTGTTCTGCACGCTCTTGATCTTGGTTTTGATTTCGCGTCCGCTTGCCATCTTTACGCTCGCTCTGCTCGCTTATGGGAATGGGGAGTGGGGAATCGGGAAGACCACGCCTTCCGCTTTACGATTCCCGCCTCCCCTTTCTCTATTCCCGGAACTACTTACCAGGTACCAGTGCTCTTGAACTCGGAGATGCCCTTCTTGAAAGCGGCTTCGATCTCGTCGTTCCAGGCGCCGGTGGCGTTGATCTTGGAGACCAGCTCACCTGCGGTATTGGCGAAGTGCGCATGCAGGCCCGCTTCGAAGCCCAGCAGCTTGTTGACCGGCACGTCGTCGAGGTAACCCTCGTTGACGGCGTAGATCGACAGCGCCTGGTCGGCGATGGACATCGGCAGGTACTGCTTCTGCTTCATCAGCTCGGTGACGCGCTGGCCGCGCTCAAGCTGCTTGCGGGTGGCTTCGTCCAGGTCGGAGGCGAACTGCGCGAACGCAGCCAGCTCGCGGTACTGGGCCAGCGAGATACGGATGCCGCCGGACAGCTTCTTGATGATCTTGGTCTGGGCCGAACCACCCACGCGCGACACCGAGATACCGGCGTTGACGGCCGGACGGATACCGGCGTTGAACAGGTCGGTTTCCAGGAAGATCTGGCCGTCGGTGATCGAGATCACGTTGGTCGGAACGAACGCGGACACGTCGCCGGCCTGCGTTTCGATGATCGGCAGCGCGGTCAGCGAGCCGGTCTTGCCGGTGACGGCACCGTTGGTGAACTTCTCGACATACTCTTCCGACACGCGAGCTGCGCGCTCGAGCAGGCGGGAGTGCAGGTAGAACACGTCACCCGGGTAGGCTTCGCGGCCCGGCGGGCGCTTGAGCAGCAGCGAGATCTGGCGGTAGGCAACAGCCTGCTTGGACAGATCGTCGTACACGATCAGGGCGTCTTCGCCGCGGTCCATGAAGTACTCACCCATGGTGCAGCCGGAGTAGGCGCTGATGTACTGCATCGCGGCCGACTCGGAAGCGGTGGCGGCCACGACCACGGTGTGGGCCAGTGCGCCGTTCTCTTCCAGCTTGCGCACGATGTTGGCAACGGTCGAAGCCTTCTGGCCGATCGCCACGTACACGCACTTGATGCCGGTGCCCTTCTGGTTGATCACCGCGTCGATGGCCATGGCGGTCTTGCCGGTCTGGCGGTCACCGATGATCAGCTCGCGCTGGCCACGGCCGATCGGGATCATCGAGTCGACCGACTTGTAGCCGGTCTGCACCGGCTGGTCGACGGACTTGCGCCAGATCACGCCCGGCGCAACGCGCTCCACCGGAGCGGTCAGGCTGGTGCCCAGCGGGCCCTTGCCGTCGATCGGCTCACCCAGCGCGTTCACGACGCGGCCGAGCATTTCCGGACCCACCGGCACTTCCAGGATGCGGCCGGTGGTCTTGGCCACGTCGCCTTCGCGCAGGTGCTCGTAGTCACCCAGCACCACGGCGCCGACCGAATCACGCTCCAGGTTCAGTGCCAGTGCGTAGGTGTTGTTCGGCAGTTCGATCATTTCGCCCTGCATCACGTCAGCCAGGCCGTAGATGCGCACGATACCGTCGGACACCGAGGTCACGGTGCCTTCGTTGCGCGATTCCGCGGACAGGGCGACCTTCTCGATGCGGTTCTTGATCAGTTCGCTGATTTCGGAGGGGTTGAGCGTGGTAGCCATCGTCAAGTCCTAGTGCCGGCAATCAAGCCGGACGTTAAATTGAATTCAGTATGCGAGCGCTGTCTGCAGGCGTGACAGCTTGCCCTTGAGCGAGCCATCGATCACCACATCGCCGGCATCGATCACGGCGCCGCCGATCAGCGAAGCGTCCACCGCGGTCGATACCTCGACGTCGCGGCCGAAGCGCTTGCGCAGCGCAGCCTTGATCTTTTCCAGCTCGTCCGCCGACAGGTCAGCGGCCGAAGTCACCGTGGCCTTGACCACGTTTTCAGCTTCGGCGCGCAGCTGGTCGAACAGCCCGGAAATTTCCGGCAACTGCTGCAGACGGTGCGACTCGGCCAGCAGCCCCAGGAAACGGCTGTAGGTCTCGCCTGCCGCCTCCGGAGTCAGCAGAGCCAGGGCATCACCGCGGCTCAGCTGAGGATTGGACAGCAGGGCCGACACGCGCGGATCGGCGGCAACGCGGGCGGAGAACGCAAGCGCGTCCGACCACGGCGCGAACTTGCCTTCCTCGCGCGCAATCGCGAAAGCGGCGCGGGCATACGGGCGGGCAAGCGTGAGGGCCTGGCTCATCGATCAGATCTCCGCGGCCAGCTCGTCGAGCAGCGCCTTGTGGGCGTTGGCATCGATTTCGCGCTTGAGCAGCTTCTCGGCGCCGGTCACGGCCAGCGCGGACACCTGCTTGCGCAGATCTTCACGGGCACGGTTTGCGGCAGCGTCGATTTCAGCCTGGGCCAGGTCCTTCTGACGGTTGGCTTCGGCGATGGCTTCGTTCTTGGCGGCTTCAACGATCTGGTTGGCACGGGCATGGGCCTGATCGATGATCTCGTTGGCCTTGCCGCGGGCTTCCTTCAGCGCCTCGTTGACCTTCACTTCGGCCTGGGCCAGATCTTTCTGGCTGCGGTCGGCAGCGGCCAGGCCTTCAGCGATCTTCTGCTGACGCTCTTCGATGGCCTTCATCAACGGCGGCCAGATCTTGGTCGCGATGATCCAGATCAGCGCGGCAAAGGCCAGGGCCTGTGCAATGAGGGTGAAATTGATATTCATGGGTTAGCTCAGTCGCTGGGGGCGGGGGTGGTTGCGCCGCCGTGGCGGCGCAACCGAACCTTCATCCGAAGCCGGATGCCCGAGGGCACCCGGCCGCCTCACTGCAGCTGGATCAGCCGGCCAGCTTGGCGGCTTCGGCCAGCAGGGTAGCGGCCAGCGGGTTGGCGAAGGCCAGCAGCAGGCCGACGGCGACCGAGATGATGAACGCGGCGTCGATCAGGCCGGCGGTGATGAACATGCGGACCTGCAGGACCGGAATCAGTTCCGGCTGGCGAGCGGCCGACTCCAGGAACTTACCGGCCATGATGGCCAGACCGAGACCGGCACCCAGCGCGGCCAGGCCGATCATGATGCCGACGGCGAGGGCGGTGGAGCTCTGAACTTGGGCGAGGTTGGTCAGGACGGCGAAGTACATGGTTATCTCCTGGAACTTTAAGTAGCTAAAGGGTGATGAAACGGATGAAGGTTGAAACTGGTTGAAGCTTGTAACTCAGTGACTGTCTTCCGACAGGCTCAAGTACACGATCGACAGCATCATGAAGATGAACGCCTGCAGCGGGATCACCAGCAGATGGAACAGCATCCAGCCCAGGCCGAATGTGCCACCGGCAATGGCGCCGAAGAAACCGGCACCACCCAGCACCCAGATCAGCAGGAAAACGATTTCGCCGCCGAACATGTTGCCGAACAGTCGCATCGCCAGAGAGACAGGCTTGCTCAGCCATTCGACGATGTTGAGGATCAGGTTGAACGGCATCATCCACTTGCCGAACGGGGCCGTCAGGAATTCCTTGATGAAGCCCAGCACGCCCTTGGACTTGAGCGAGAACAGGATCATCAGGAAGAACACGCTGATCGACATGCCCAAGGTGGCATTGACGTCGGCGGTCGGCACCGGCTTCCAGTAGTGGACGCCTGCCCATTCCAGCGGCTTGGAGATGAAGTCGGCCGGGATCATCTTGAGCAGGTTCATCAAGAGGATCCAGAAGAAGATGGTGATCGCGATCGGCGTCACCAGCTTGCTCTTGCCGTGATAGGTGTCCTTGGCCTGGCGGTCAACGAACTCCAGGCAGATTTCGACGAAGGCCTGCCACTTGCCAGGCACGCCGGCCGTGGCCTTGCGGGTTGCCATCCAGAAGGCAAAAACCATCAGCAGGCCCATCAGCACCGAGGTGATGATGGTGTCGACGTGGATATGCCAGAACATACCCTCACCGTTACCGACCGGAGCAGTCAGATTCTGCAGGTGATGCTGGATGTAGCTGGTAGGGGTTAGAGCCTCGCCCGCCATGTGTCCGGAACCCTTTTTATAAGTGAATCAACGCCTGGCCAGAGCCAGAACCTGGAACATCAACGCCACTGGAATTGCCGCCAGCAGGGCCAAAGGAGGAAGCTGCCACCAGAAAAACGCCATTCCCAGTACGACAACAATCAACACGATCTTCAGCGCGAACCCCGCGAACAGGCGGATCATTGCTGAACCAGCAGCCTGAACACCGCCACCGAGCCCCACCCACGCGGCCAGCGCCGTTCCCGCCACCACCGCCACACCCGATACCAAAGCACCGAGTGCATGCCTTGGCCCCACAAACAGGAAGGCCAGGGCCAGGACAACCACTGCTGCCAGCGGATAGACCGCGGCGCGCAACATCAGTCGCCGACCCGCGTCAACGGAGTTCAGCACGTCTAGAGTGTCCTGCAAGGTGGAAGTGGGAACCGAATCGCGCAAAGGCGCCTCGTCGAGCCGCGAAAGTATAACAGTGAGACATTTTGTGAGACAACCGGCATCGGGCATCCCTTTTGACTATGCAAGTTGCCGCAATTTCAAGGGATTTCCCCCGCCCGGCGCCGGCCGCAGGGCTCTGGATACCGCAATGCAGCACAGGGAACTTCCACTCGCCCCGCCGGTCTGATTCCCGCATCCGCCGCCCTTACCTCGTCGATGGCGTCGGATCCGGGGGTGGGTGGGGTGGCCCGGCCCCCCCCCCCCCCAACCCCCCCAATTATGCCCCCCCCCCCCCCCCCCCCCCCCCCCCCCCCCCCCCCCCCCCCCCCCCCCCCCCCCCCCCCCCCCCCCCCCCCCCCCCCCCCCCCCCCCCCCCCCCCCCCCCCCCCCCC